>JAODBO010000040.1 GCA_025464005.1 Acidimicrobiaceae bacterium
CAGTCCGAGCGCGCGTGCCCATAGCCTTGCGTTCCGCACCCCGTTTGCCCTCCTGTTTTCGAACCGTCAGACAGCTCGAAAGCTAGGAGGCAAGCGGGGTGCACTCGCGGATGGGTTACTCAGGCACCCACGGTCGACCCACGGATCGGTCAGGAGAGCCAGATTTCAGGACGTCTGATTGGGCTTGTACGGTGGCGAATTTCGAACGCCACCACAACCAACTGAAAACCGCGCCCACGACGACCCCCACAATCAAACAAATCGCGATCGTCATGTCACCAACCTACGACTTCCGACTAGTAGTTCGCCTAGGGAGCAGACCGCAAGGCATTCGCTTCTCATCTCAGCGACCGATCTACAGTCTTCTGTGCGGCCGTGATCTCCGCCACGATCTTCGGACCTCTTCGTTGGAACCCAAGTTCCCGCATCACTTCGAGCATTTCGTCTGGCTGCGGGCGAAGGATGCCGTCACTTCGTATGTGCTTAACCAATTTCACGAGCAACGCCCGGCTGTAGAAATCAATACTCATTCCAGGAATGATCGGCGGCTTCGGAACCGTACGATTTGCTTCGGCGATGCTCCATGTTGGACTTAACTCCGGAACTTCAGACTCGGCTGAATCTTCAGGTGCATCATGGTCATCGTGCAAGAACGTGTCTTTGCTCTTTGCCAAGGCCGACTCAAAAGACGCCATCACTTTCTGTATCTCGGTCGTTGCGTCGTTGAACCAATCAGTGCTCCATATGCGATAAAAGATCCAACCTCGAGCTTCCAACAGACGCTGGCGCAACCGATCACGTTCTCGAGCAATGTGGCCTGAATGGTACGAAGCACCGTCAGCTTCGATCGCTAGAACGTATCGACCGGGATGTCCGGGATGGCGCGCGGCGAAGTCGAGCCGGTAGTTGCCAGCGCCAAGCTGCGGTACGAGATCCAGCCCAGCTTCGGTCAACCGATCTCGGATATCGATCTCGAATGCGTTAAGGGAAACGTTCCTGCGCACGTCACCCGCCAACTCAGTGCCGCCACTCGCCATGAATCGAACAAATCGGTACATAAGTTTGTATCCCACCGAATGATGCGCATCTTCTGCGACGTCGTCTCCGGCAAAGCTCGTGACGAGGGTCATCCGTGCCCGGGCCCGACTGATTGCGACGTTGAGACGCCGTTCTCCCCCCGGCTGCAGCAGAGGTCCCCAAAACAATCGAAGCCTCCCGTCAATGCCTTCGCCATAACCGAAGGTAAGGATGATGCTGTCCCGCTCATCGCCCTGAACTCGTTCGATGTTCTTGATAAAGAACGGTTCACGGTCATTGGAATTGAGGATCTGTTCGATCTCTGGGTCTTGGGTAAAGATTGCGTCGAGGGCTGCCTGAATGCGCCGCATATGAGGAACGCCGAACGTGATGACACCGAGCGTCTCGTCGGGATGATGCAGAGCGTGGTCCACGACGAGCTCCGCAACACGGGAGACTTCGTCGTCGGGACTGTTGGAACCACCTTTGATCCCGGGGCTAGGAGCAACGACTTCGTGACGAATACAGTCAGCTCCATCCGCGGCAGGAAAAGTTGTGAGCGACCAGTCGTAAACGTACGCATTTGAAACAGCGATGAGACGCTCATCACGACTTCGGTAGTGCCAAAGCAGTCTTCGGGATTGACCAACAAGGATTCGGTCAAAAGCGAACAGAATCGACTCGGCGTCTCGTGTATAGCTTTCCCCTGCTGGACGCTCTGACGCCGTTGCTTCTTCAACCGAATCCAGGTTGACATCTTCCTCGGACGCTTCGGCCGCAAGCGCATCCTCTTCTGCCCGAGCCGTAGATCGATTTGACGTCACATCGTCTGCTTGGTCTTCTAAGACCTTGGTGAAGAACTCGGTCGGAGGCAACTGGCGGCTATCTCCCGCCACTATTGCTTGGGGGGCACGAATCAGTGCTGGGATGGCATCGGCGGGTTTCACTTGACTCGCTTCGTCAAATATCACGACATCGAAACACGATGATGCGGGCAGCAACCTCGATACTTGTAACGGGCTCATGGCCCAACATGGCTTTACTGCAGTCATAACCTCAGGCGCCTCGCTAAACAGACGGCGCACGGGCCTAAAGTTTCGCTTCTTTGTGACTTCCCTCTTCAGGAGTAGATACTGGTCAGAGTGCTTGTTGAGCTCCTCAGTTAGGCGAACAGCGGCCGCCCGGCGCACACGAGCCGCATTCGCCTGCAGATGCTCGTCATCTGATCGTCGAAATGTTTCCGCCGCTGAATGAAGATCACTGCCGGTAATCCCGGCGAGAGCGGGATCAGAAATCAACGCTTGCTCAATGGCTGAATGCACGGCGATGTACCGAAGCGTCTGTGCGGCGCTGTCTGCATCGCGCCCTACCAACGGATCGCCGCCGGCTGCCGAGCGACGGGCACCCGAGATCAATTGACCGAGTCCGGCTGCTGCTAATACTTCTTCGATTTCGTGCAACCGCGGAAATTGGGCACGCGTCTGATCCGATGCAAGTGCCTGAAGAATTCCTGGCAACCGATCAAGGCTCGCCTCATCGAGGGCGAGGTTCTGCACATACGGTGCCAAGGACGCTAGGCGCCGAATTAACGCCGCAATAGCTTGCTGCGCCGCAGGAAATGTCGAGACCGATCGAACTTGCCCGTTTCGGCCCTCCTCCACCCACGATTCTCGTGAAGCTTTTCCTCGGAGAAGCAGCTTGTGCGTTGTGACATCAGCGGCTTGAGCCGGGTCGCCAGAACAGGCGGCGTGCGCGACCCGTCGCGCTTTTCGACGTGCGCCCCAACTCAACTTGATCGGACTTGTTTTCCGGTACGTCTTATCGGTCGCGATGAGAAGGTGCTCCAGGATGTCGGAGCTCACCGAAGAATCAAACGCTCCAGGAATCAGGTCCGACAGCTGTGCTGCCTCAGCAAGATTCAGGAGCAGCCGCCCGACAGAACCAGGTTCGAGCGGCATTGCAATCCCGAGCTCGGCGGCAAGCAATTCCAAAGACTCCATTGCCATTGGCAGCAACTCATTGCTAACAGCGACAAGTGACTGGTTGGCGGTTGCGACATCCTCAGTCGAGATGAGCGCTACTGGAGACCAACCAACTCGAGTCAGGCGTTCTGGGTCAAAGCCCCCCTTAGAGGCAATTTCACCAAAATCTGCAGCGAGAGACGCAAGGTCATTGGATGACCATTTCTGAAGGGTTTCGCTAGGCAGCCGGAGGCTGGACGTGATGGATTCAGGGATCGATCGCGACAAGGCAAACAAGTCTGAGACAGTGATACCCCATGCGACTTTGCGGGTGTGTAAAGCGTTGCGATGACTTACAAGTCGATCTCTAGCCGCAGTGAGAAACTTGTGAAGAGATGTAGTGATCGGGGCACCGACACTTGCTTGTCGATCAAGAACCTTGCCTAGTTCTTCTGCGACGTAGCGACGTGAAGATCCGGCTGCAAAAAGATCAAGGGTAATTTCGCCAAGGCCCACATTTTCGAGACGATCCAAGACGGCAGTGATTGCAGCTCGCTTTTGGGCAACAAACAAAACCTTCTTGCCTTCGGCGACCAACGCGGCAATCACGTTGGCAATCGTCTGGGATTTTCCAGTACCTGGAGGGCCCTGAACAACAAGGTTTCTTCCAGCCAACGCGGCATTGACTACGAAGCTTTGGCTCGCATCTGCATCAAGAACTAGGAACTCCGAATCGACCGGTTTGTAGTCGGGATCAAAGTCAGATATCTCGTCCGCAATACTTCTTATACCCTCTACCGAATCTTCATCGCCCGCGAGCGCGGCAACGAGGTCGGACGTAAGCAACGCCTCAATGTCTTCGCAGTCCGCCACCATTGGTTGTTTCAGATAGCTGAATGCTCCAAGCATCATCCGCTCGTCGATGCTGAATCCGACCACTTCAGCGCACGCCTTTCGAAGGTGGTCATAGATGGGCGCGAACTCACCCCGGGTATCGTCCCCAGCTTCCAGGGAAGCCTCTTCATCAACGCGAGCACCTTGTGAACCAAGAACGTGAAGCAATACAGGATTGAGTTGAGCATCTCCCGTAAGCGTGAGTTCCCAAGAATCAACGGTGCCCGATCGGTGTGTTAGCTCGACTGCGCGAAGCATCACCGGTGCGCTCGGTGGAGTTGGTCCCTTTGCACTTCTTCGACCTTGTGGATCCTCGGAGATCTCAAGCGCAGCTACTTCGCCCGTTGCTGGATTGGCTGCGGATATGACCTCGGCTCTACTAATCAGATCGTCGGGGTTTCGCGACCAAGTTGCGATGCCAAACGCACAGAAGGCGACGGAGACTCCGTATTCCTCTTCAGCCTCCCGTTGCTTACCAGCAAGTCCTTTGATTGCCCTTTGTGCGAGGGCCACTCGAACCGGGTCATCGAACAGCTTCGTCAAATGCACGGTTGTCCCGGCGAGTAATTCAGCTAGCGCCGCCGAATTGGCATCAGCCAGGTCGAGGGTTGCCGCAGTCGGCTTGAAGAAAAGCAGTCGATTATTACCGGATACATCGATGAGCGCAGAGCGCCACTCGAGGGAAGCGCGCTCGATCTGTTGGCGCCGACGGTCTGACTTTGGATTCGCAGTTGCCGTCGACATGCTCAGATCGCCTTTGTCGACTTACGACCCGCACCGGTGCGGGCCCCACCTCGACGGTCCGGCACGATCCGCTTCTCGACATCCCGTGCTCCAGCCCCCTCTTCCGCTATGACGGCGGCGGCTGCTTCGACCACGCACGAGACATTCGATCCGCTACGGCGAGCGAGGCGCTCCAGGGCCGTGACGGCGTGGTCAGAGAGGGAGACGGTACGTCGTTTCATATCATCGACACTAGATCACACCTTGATTAAGCGCCTCGCCTGGGATTTCGCTTGACGGTCAAACCCACTTGGCCAAGGATCCTCAGGGCCCATCCAATCCAAAGCGAGCGAAAAGAACCCACGAATTGCGATAGTTGAGTCGAGGTAGAGGAGGAGCGAATCACATGCGAAATGTGAGGGTCACCGTCACCGCGATCTCGATTTCGCGCGCTGCCGTGGTACGGATGTGGTGCAAATCAGTTCCGAAGACGTCGGAAGGGCCATTTCTGACCACTTGCGACGCATCTACCTGGACTTTCTTGGAGCGGACGACGGGATTCGAACCCGCGACCCTCACCTTGGCAAGGTGATGCTCTACCACTGAGCCACGTCCGCGTGACTGCATGATCCTACCAAGCCGCGACGGACCCGGCGAAGCGCTCCAGGCACTCCGACGGCTAGACGAAAATGCGGTGCCGCCGGACTCAGCGCCCCGTGTGCCCGAAGCCGCCGTCGCCGCGCTCGCTCCCGAGCAGCTCGGCGACCACGAGAAAGCTCACCGACGCGAACGGCACGACGAGCAGCTGAGCGATCCGGTCGCCCGGATGCACCTCGTAGGAGGAATGCGGATCGGTGTTGACGAGGAGCACGCGGATCTCGCCGCGGTAGCCCGAATCGATGAGACCCGGGGTGTTGAGGCAGGTCACCCCATGCTTCGCAGCGAGCCCGCTCCTCGGCACCACGAGCCCCGCATAGCCTTCCGGCAGCGCCAGCGACAGGCCGGTCGGCACAAGCGCCCGGCCGCCGCCACAGGCTAGGAGCGCTCCCTCGCTCGACACGAGGTCAGCTCCGGCATCTCCAGGTCTCGCGTAGCGGGGGGCCTCGTGCGACGAATCGAGTAGGACGATGGGCACCTCGAGACGAGGTCCAGACAGGGCGTCGGTCATGGCCATGCAAGGTACCCGCTCCACCTGGAGGTCTGTCCCAGGGTGACGGCACTCCCCGATTACGATCGCGAGATGCTCGTCTGGATGGATCTCGAGATGACCGGCCTCGACCCGGAGCGGCACGTCGTCGTCGAGGTGGCGACTCTCGTCACGGACGACGACTTGCGGATCGTCGCCGAGGGCCCAGATATCGTCGTCGGCGCCAGCGAGGAACAGCTCGCGGAGATGGACGACGTCGTGCGCAAGATGCACACCGAGAGTGGGCTGCTCGACGCCATAGCGGCCTCGACCACCACGATCGAGCAGGCCAGCGAGCTGACGCTCGCCTTCATACGGACATATGTCCCCGAGCCCCGCCGGGTGCCGCTCTGCGGCAACTCGATCGGCGTCGACCGCCGTTTCCTTCGGCACTACCTCCCCGCGGTCGAGGACTACCTGCACTACCGCTCGATCGACGTGTCGACGGTGAAGGAGCTGAGCAAGCGCTGGTATCCGTCGCTCTATGGCCGGGCTCCGAAGAAGGCCGGCGCTCACCGCGCGCTCGGAGACATCCGTGAGAGCGTCGCCGAGCTTGCCTACTACCGGGACAACTTCTTCCGGCTCCCGGCGCCGAGCGCACCCGCCACCCCGGCGTCCGCCACCTGACCGACCTCAGGTGACGAGAGGAGACAGCCGCTCACCGAGCAGGCCGACGTGCTCGAGGTCGGACAGATCGAGCACCTGCAGGTATACCCGGGTCACGCCGACGGCTGCGTAGTCCGCAAGCCGCTCGGCGAGGTCGTCGGGGGTTCCGGCCAAGCCATCGGCGCGCAGCTCATCGAGATCCTTGCCGATCGCCGCGGCGCGTCGTGTGAGCTGGGAGGAGCTCTCCGCACAGCATGCGGTGAGCGCGATCGAGCGGACGATGGATGCGGGGTCCCGGCCGGTCTCTCGGCACGCGTCGTCGAGCGCGCCGAAGACCAGGCCGGCGTGGTCGGCGGACCGAAAGGGTACGTTGCATTCGTCGGCGAACCGGGCCGCGAGAGCCGGCGTCCGCTTCGTTCCCGTCCCGCCGACGATGATCGGAGGATTGGGACGCTGGAACGGCTTCGGCAATGCCGGGCTGTCGACTAGTTCGTAGTGACGTCCACTGAAGGAGTAGCGCTCCCCCACCGGGGTCCGCCACAGACCGCGAACGATCGCGAGCTGTTCCTCCAGGCGTTCGATGCGCTCGCCGAGGCGAGCAGGAAACGGGATGCCGTACGCGCTGTGCTCTTCCGCGAACCACCCGGCGCCGAGGCCGAGCTCGACGCGTCCACCACTCATAGCGTCGACTTGCGCCACGGTCACCGCGAGAGGACCCGGGTAGCGGAAGGTCCCCGCGCTCAGCAGCGTCCCAAGGCGGATGCGCTCCGTGTCCCGTGCGAGACCAGCGAGCGTGATCCACGCGTCCGTCGGACCGGGCAGCGGCTCGTAGGAACCTGGAGGTGGGTCACCCATGTGGAGGTAATGGTCCGAACGGAAGAAGGCGCCGAAACCGGCTCGATCGGCCTCGAGGGCGACCGCGAGGAGCTGCTCGTAGGTCGCGCCTTGGTGTGGTTCGGTGAAGATCCGTAGGTCCATGAAACCGTCCTACCACGTGCGCCGGCTCGGAGGCGCCCTCGAGGAGCGACCCTGTGTTTGTCGGGTCCTGTCGTGGGATCATCGAGGCCATGGATGAGGAGCGGCCGGGCACGTCGCAAGGCGAGGACGAAGGCTCGATCCGCGTCGCCGTGGTGGACGACCACGCGATGGTCGCCGAGGGTCTCTCGTCGCTGCTTGCCGAAGAGCCCGACCTCGAGGTAGTCGGAACCGCGCCGAGCGTCGCCGAGGCGATGGACCTCATCGAGCAGTCGCGACCCGACGTCGTACTGATCGACTACCGGCTCCCCGACGGAGACGGCGCTTCGGCAGCGGCGGAGATTCTGAGGCGCTGGCCCGCGACCAGGGTCATCCTGCTTTCGGCGTCCGGCGGCGAGGAGCTCCTGGCACGAGCGCTCGAGGCCGGATGCTCGGGATTCCTCGCCAAGGACCGCAGCGGCGAAGAAGTGGCCGCGGCGGTGCGCGCTGCATACCGCGGCGAATCACTCATCCCCACGGAAGCCTTGACGGGCCTGCTCGACCGGCTCCGGCGTCCGAGCGGTCGACCCGGCGGCGAGCTCAGCGCCCGCGAGCTCGAAGTGTTGCGCCTGCTCGCGCGTGGCACATCCACCGAGGCGATCAGCGAGCAGTTGTTCCTGTCGGAACATACGGTACGCAACCACGTGCGCAATATCTTGTCCAAACTCGGTGCGCACTCGAAGCTCGAAGCCGTGTCGATCGCCGCCCGCGACGGCATCGTCTCGCTCGACGAGCCTCGCTGAGCCGCCGGACCTATCTGGCTACCTCTCATGCGATCGTGGGCAGCGACGAGACCGACGAAAAGCGCCTAGCGACATTTACGAGGGTCTCGTGCGCCAAAGATGCCTTACGATGGACTCTGCTTGGACACGAACCGCACGACCGTTGTCACGGTACTGGTCGTCGATGACCACGCGACCTTCGCCGAGGCGTTACGCCACGTCCTCAGTGCCGAGGACGACATCGAAGTCGTCGCGATCGCGACCGAAGTCGGAGAGGCGGAGCGAGCCGCCCAGGCAACCCGGCCGGACGTGGCCCTCGTCGACCACCGCATCGGCTTGGACGACGGCGTAGAGCTCGTCCGCGCGCTTCAGCGTTGCGTGCCGGCGACCAAGCTCGTAATGCTCACCGCCACCGACGACGACACGACGGTCCTCGAAGCGCTCGAGGCGGGATGTGCCGGCTATCTGCTGAAGGACTCGCCCCTCGAGGTCGTGGTCGCCGCGGTGCGCTCTGCGGCACGAGGCGACGCCGTTATCCACCCGGCGCTACTGGCGCGCCTCCTGCCGCGGTTTCGAGAGCGCGAGCAATCCGCTCCGAGAGCCGGGCTGCTGACGGATCGTGAACTGGCGGTCCTCCGGCTCCTCGCCGGCGGCCGTCCCAACGCCGCCATCGCAAGTGAGCTCCTGATCAGCGTGAACACGGTGCGAAATCACGTGCAGAACATCCTGACCAAGCTCGGCGCCCACTCGAAGCTGGAAGCCGTGGCAAAGGCGCGGGACTCAGGACTGCTCGGGCCGCTCGCCCGCTCGTGAGACGCGCGCGGACCTGACGATCGCGCAGATGTCGTCGATCGGCGCAGCCTTGTCGATCGTCGCAACCGCACCCGCGAGGAGCATCGCCTCGCGAGAGCTCATGTCCCAAGATCCCGACATGGCGACGATCGCCACGAGCGGCAACTGCTCGGCCAGCCGTCGTGCGAACTCGACGCCGCCGCCGTCCGGCATCCTGTAATCGACGAGAGCGACATCGACCAGACTGCTCGCCGATTGGAGACCGCTGGCGACGCCGTGGGCTACTGCTACGACCTCGAACCCGCTCTCCGATACGAGCGCATCCGCAAGGGCGGCAGCGAACATAGCGTCGTCGTCCACCACGAGGACCCTGCGCTCGCACACTGCAGCCTCCTCGGCGCCCATTGTCACCGCCTCCGTTCCCACCGATCAGAAGCGATACCC
This sequence comes from Acidimicrobiaceae bacterium, assembly GCA_025464005.1. Classification (GTDB taxonomy): domain Bacteria; phylum Actinomycetota; class Acidimicrobiia; order Acidimicrobiales; family Bog-793; genus RYN-46. Next base: position 9,360 of record JAODBO010000040.1, read on the forward strand.
CCAATCCTGGGCGCTAACCAGCGAAATCGGAAGACGCAGTTGCGTCAATGCTGCTCATAGTGCGATCGCACTATGAGCATGTATAATCTTTCCGGTATCTCGATGACGACCGTCGGGATAGGACGATGGGGGTCGCCGACGACTCGAGACCAGACAACCTCGACGCTTAGCGAAGAGCTCGTCCGGACGGTGCTTTCGGCGCTCGGTTACCGGATCGCTCTCTGTGATGCCCAAGGCCGAGTCCTTCGCGCGGACGACGGGTGGAGCGACCTTCTCGGCTCCGTCGACGACGACGTGGGTCGGCTCGATCCCAACCTCGTGCCGAATCGCTCACCGGCCATGTTCGAGGACGCATCCGGCGAATCAGCCGTCTTCGTCGGCCTTTCCCGAGTCACGACAGCTCTTCTGCCCTTCCACAAGGATGGCGACATCGCCATCGTCGAGATGGCGTCGATACCTCTCGAGCGCGCCGACGGCACCTTCCTCGTTGCCGCCCGAGAAGCGCTCGGTCGCGCGGCCGACGACATGACTCGCCGCTATCTCGCGGCGTTCGTCGAGTCCACCGATCTCGCGATCGTCGGTGCGCGAGTCGACGGCACGATCTTGCATTGGAACGCTGCCGCAACGCGCATCTTTGGCTACCGGGCGACCGAGGCGATCGGTCAAAACGTCTCCATGCTCGTGGCGCCGGACCGGCTCAGCGAGTACGCCGACGTCATGACCTTGCTCGGGCGCGGCGACAAAGTCGACGACCTCGACACCATCGGCCTCCACAAGTCGGGCGAGCCGGTCGAGATCCACCTGTCGATCATGCCCACCCGCAACTCGAGTGGCGCCGTCGTGGGAAGCGTCGCCGTCGTGCGCGATATCGGCGCATTCAAGACGGTCGATCGGCGTGCGCGTTTGTATACCGGATTCGTCGAGACCTCGCCGAACGGATTCATGCTGTGGCACCACGACCCTGCCAACGGCTGCCTGAAGCTCATCGCAGCGAACCGGGCGGCGAGGCGGGTCGCCAATCTGACCAGCGCGTCGATCGGCCGCACCAGCGACGACCTGTGCGCGAATTTTCCGGCACTCGCGACGCTCACCTGGCCCCCGACGCACCCGCTCGAGCACGGTAGCCTCTCATTGGGCACGTTCCGGGTCGAAGGAGGCGCCGGCGCGACCGAGTTCGTCGAGCTGCACGCGTTTCCCTTGACCGACTCGAACGTCGGGCTCACCCTCACGGACGTCACGCCGCAAGCACTCGCTGAGCGAGAGCGCTCGAGGTTGCTCGATCGCGTAGCCGACGCGGAGGACGCCGAGCGCAAACGTCTCGCTGAGGCGCTCCATGACGACACGATCCAGGTGCTCGCCGCTGCCAATATGGAGCTCGGCAGCTTGAGGCGTCGCACCGACGATCCGGAGAACGCGGCGCGCGCCGAGCGGATAGAGGAAAAGATCCGCTACGCCAGCCGAGCGCTCCGCTCGCTCGTGTTCGAGCTCTACCCGCCGGACCTCGACAGCGGCGGGATCGCCGCGGGGTTGCGGGCACTCGTGACCCGGATCTTCGACGACGAGACCGAGGTCGAGATCGTCGACGACCTCGACCGTCGGCTCGGAGCCGAGACGCGCATCACGGCGTACCGGATCTTGCAGGAGGCCCTCGGCAACTCGAGACGCCACGCGCGGGCGAGCCATGTGAGCATCCGGCTCGCCCACGACGGCGAGCAGTTGCTCGCGATCTACCGCGACGACGGGATCGGCTTCGACCCGGCCGCGGTGAACGGGCTTCCGGGACACCTCGGGCTGCGCACGATGCTCGAGCGGGCGACGAGCCACGGGGGATCGATCCTGGTGCGGCGCGGGACGCCCTCGGGCACCGAGATCGAGCTCCGCTTACCCGATGTGCCGGGGACTGTCACGGCTGAAGCCGTCTGAGCTGCCACCCCCCGTGCGGCTGGGGGTCTCCCGCCGCAAGCTCTTCGCCCTTCCGGATGCGGCGGTAGAACAGCCGGTCGTGGAGCCGGTCCTCGCGGTGCTGCCACATCTCGAAGCTTTCCGGCCGGAGGCGGTAGCCGCCCCACCAATCCGGCCTCGGCACGTCGCTCCCGGCGAAGGTCGCAGTCGCTGCGCGCACCTGCGCGTCGAGCGCGGCCCGACTAGCTACCGGCGCACTCTGTCGGGACGCGTGCGCGCCAATGCGGGCCTCACGGTGCCTCGTCGCGAAGTAGGCGTCGGACTCCTCTCGGCTCAACCGCTCGACGACGCCCTCGGCCCTCACCTGACGCCCGAGAGCGTCCCAGTAGAACAGCAGCGCGGCCGACGGATTCGCGAGAAGCTCGACGCCCTTGCGACTCTCGTAGTTGGAGTGGAAGCAGAATCCGTCCGCCGACCAGGCGGACACGAGCACCATCCGCAGCGACGGCCGACCAGTTGGGGACGCGGTCGCGAGCGCAGCGGCGCCGGGGACCCGGATCACCTCAGCGGCCTGCTCGATCCAACGGCCGAACTGTTCGAACGGATCGGCTGCAACATCCTGTTCGAGCAAGGGCTTCGCGTAGTCGACCATCTCACGACGGTAACGGAGCCGGCGGCCGCGCCACGATGCCCGGTCCGTCCAGGTCCCGATAGCCGCTAGGTTCGTGGCAATGTGCTTTTCGCCCCAAGCCGACCTCGTCGGCGGGAGCGTGGTCGCCGCTTTCGGGATCGATGCAGTCCGCCACCTGCACCGGCGACACGGGCACATCGCTCTTGCCGCGCTCCCGCTACTGCTCGGGGCGCACCAGCTCGACGAGGCGCTCGTCTGGTGGAGCCTCCAGGGCCATCTCTCCCACAGCGTCGGGCGCGTCGCCCTCTGGATCTACCTGCTGATCGCCTTCGTCGTCCTGCCGGTCTACGTGCCCGCGGCGGTCATGGCGCTCGAGCCGACCCGACGGCGCCGTTGGCTTATGGCGCCGTTCGTCGCTATAGGCATCGGCGTGGCCGCTGTCCTGCTCGCGGCGATGGTCCGCGGGCCAATCACCGTGCGACTCCGGCCGTACCACCTCTCCTACGGACTGCACCTCAGAGACGCGTTCTTGTTCATCGCTTTATACGTCGTTGCAGTGTGCGGGGCACTGCTCTGCTCGGGTTACCGGCACGTCGTGCTCTTCGGAGCGGTGAACGTCGTGGCTATCGTCGTGATCGCACGCCTGACCGTCGACGGCTTCGCGTCGGTCTGGTGCGGCTGGGCGGCAATCTCGGCCGGGGCGATCGCCGCTCATATGCGCTGGGCCCGGCCACATCGCGCCATGCCCTATGCCCTCAGTTGAGCGGCCCAGGGCCGTTCGTGGCGAACTGCGCCGTGACAAGGAACGACACGTCGCGCCGCAACCCCATCGCGCCATGACGATCGACTGGGACCCCCGCCAGTACCTCCAGTTCTCCGACGAGCGCTCCCGACCGTTCCACGACCTGATCGCCCGGATTCCGCTCCAATCGCCGCGGACCGTCGTGGATCTCGGGTGCGGTCCCGGCTCGATGACCGCCGCGCTGGGACAGCGCTGGCCGACGGCTCGCGTGACCGGCGTCGACAGCTCCCCCGAGATGATCGAGCACGCGTCCAGGCTCGCGAGCCCGCCGCTGTTGAGCTTCGAGCTACGCGACCTTCGCCAGTGGTCCTCTGACGAGCCGATCGACGTGCTCGTGTCCAGCGCCGCCCTTCAATGGGTAGCGGACCACACGACGCTGTTCGGGCGGTTCATGAGCTGCCTCGCCCGGGGAGGCGTCTTCGCGTTCCAGGTACCCGGGAACTTCAACGCCCCCAGTCATAGGCTCCTACGTGAGCTCGCGACGTCGCCTCGATGGGAGCGCCGCCTCGCCGCCCTCGTGCGGGAGGTCCCTGTCCGCGAGCCGGCGGAGTACGTGGAGCTCCTCAGTGGCCTCGGTGCCTCCGTGGACGCGTGGGAGACGACCTACCTCCATATGCTCACCGGGAGCGACGCCGTGCTCGAGTGGACACGGGGCACGGCTCTCCGGCCCTTCATCGGGGCCCTCGACGCGGCAGAGGCGGACGAGCTCCTCGCGTCCTACGCAGAAGCGCTCGGTCGTGCCTACCCCGCGGATGATGCGGGACGCACGATCTACCCGTTCCGGCGGATCTTCGTCGTGGCACGCGCGGCCGGGGGCGACTGATCCATCCCTCGACGTCCGGACGCCGAGCGCCGCGCATCTTCTCGGTGGAGACCTCGTCCGATCACCAGGTGATTCTCGCCCGCTCTCGCCAGAGATCGAGCATTCCGGCGTCGCCGGTCATGATGAAGCCGTCGATGGCCCTCCGGTTCCAGAGGAGCAGGTAGAGCTCGCTCGCGGGGCCGGCGACCTGGCAGTCGGCCTCTTCTCGAAGGCCGGACTCGACGACCCGGTGATCGGATTCGATGAGTACGGTCCAGGCGTCTCCACTGTCCAGCGCGTGCAGCGCGATGGTACGGGGCGGGTTGGCGACCAGGCGGCCGCGACGACGCACGAGGAAGCCGTTGAGGAGCTCGTCGATGCCGTCCACGGCGAGCTCCCGCCCGATCGGCGTCGGCGTCCCGTGTTGCGCCGCCTCCTGTCCCGATCCACTGAGGGCCAATTCCGCGTCCACGCGATGAATCGCAGTCTCGTGAGCCTGGCGCCGCGCCCAGAACGCGAGCGGCGACGGGGCGGGCAAGAATGTCCAGCAGCTCATCGCGGGATCGGCGTTTCGCAGCGTCTGGACGAGGGCTCCGTGTCCCGCACGAAACCACTCGAGGAGCGAATCGTCTGGGGGGCACGAGAACAGCACGGCCTCCTGCTCCTCCGACGTGGGACCGCTGCTTGCCGTGGCGACATGGAAGGTGGCCCAGCGGTGCACCCCGCCCAGGTGCGCGAGCAGATCGCGGACCTGCCACTCCGGGCACGTCGGGGTCGGGGCGCCGAGGCCTGCGAGACTCGCGGCTTCGGCGAGCCGCTCGCCTTCGCGTTCGAGCACATCGATATGGTCAGCGACGTTCATCGGCTAAATCTGGCACAAGCGTCCGCCGGCTGCCGGACCGTGGCTCAGCCGATCTGTCTCGGTGCGAGTCTGTAGCGGGCCGCCGGCGGGCGCCGCCTAGCGAGCGACCGCGCGTTCCAGCTCCGCCTTCGACATCTTCGAGCGACCGGAGATGTTCTTTCGGCGAGCTTCTTCGTAGAGCTGTTGGCGGGTGCGCCCCCCTGCCCCACGATGTGAACGTAGCCCGCCTCGCCGCGATGACGAAATGTCCTCAGTCGACGTGCGGCTCGCGTTCTCTGCCTCGCCGGTGCGTGCCCGCTCCTTGTTCACCGTGCGGGCCGCGATCTCCTCCGCGAGGTCCTCGTTTCGCCCGCGCTCGACGAGGCCCTGCTTGATGTGGTCGTACTGACGCACGCGCTTCGGGCTCCATGCTTGTGGCGGCATTGATTGCTCCTCCCTCGGCAAACCTCTGCGAGGGCCTCAATACCCACGGCTGGGTTCTCGAACCCGGGACCCCGGTGGGCTTCACGAGACTGCAACAAGACATAGTGCAAATTCACGTCGAGTTCCCCACCGTGTGTCGCTACGAGCTGCCGATCAAGGTGATCGTCAACAACAACGCGTCGCTTGGCCAGATCCTCTGGGAACTGCTTGCACTCGGCTACCCCGAGCTCGGCATCGCCTTCGAGCACCGCCCGGACTTCGCACCTTGGGCGCGCGCGTGCGGCGGCGTCGGCATCCGTATCGACACCGCCGCCGGGCTCGAAGCGGCAATCGGAGAAGCGTTCGCGCACCCGGGCGCGGCTCTCGTCGACGTGACGGTCAGCCCCGACGAGCCGCCACTGCCGGGCAAGGTCGAGCCCGAGCAGGCGGGGTTCGTGAAGTCGTTGCTATCGGGCCAGCCCCGTAAGAAGGAGATCGCGGGAAATCTGATTCGCGACAAGCTCGCCAAGATCCAGCCTGACCACCGAACCGTTCGGTTTCGCACCGGCGTCGCATCGCAGACCTGCTCATCGCCGCGACCGCCCACGCCAATGGACTCGCTCTCTACACTCGAAATCCCGGCGACTTCGCTGGCCTTGAGGATCTCCTCCTTTTCATCGGCCTCTGAGCGTCGACGGCGACCCTCGCTGGCCAAATCGCAGTTCGAATAGGGGTTAGTAGCTGTGTTAGTCGCCGTTAGTCGGAAATTATGTCCGTGATGGAGCACTTCTACGTGCTGCGGGATCGGGACATCGATGAGCTCAAAGGCGCGGCGCTGGGCCTCGGTTCGGCCCGCGAGACGTTCGATAGTGACCGTGGTGCCTGGCACCTGACAGGTGTGCGGGTGACGGTCACATTCGGACGTGGCAACGAACCACACGGATCGTCGTCCAACAGCGTCCGAGAAGAAGGCGGTCATCGACCACCACGGAGCTCTGACTCAAGCCAGATCAGGCTCGTCTGCAGCAACCGCGGCCGCGAGCCGGGGATAGCCGCCGGCCTCCTCGATGGAGTCGCGGAGCATCGCGCGCAAGCCACCATGACCGGCAGCCACGACGAGCAGCGCTGAGGACGCGGGCGCCAGCGGGGCGAAGTTCTCCGGCTTCATCCCGGACTCTCGACCGTAAAGCCAAGATCCTGGGCGGCGTCCGCCATCCGACGGTCATAAGTAACGACGGCCCGCAGGTCCGCTCCGACGACCTGCGCGGCCGCAAGATGGATCGCATCGAGACTTCGTAACTGGGCGTTCGGGGCCAACGTAGCGGCGCCGTCGAGCACCTCGGTGCTCAGCAGGATCTGGTCGAGGCGGGAGAGCTGTCGACGCGCCTGCGCGAGAGCGGCAGGGCCGCCGATGAGGACCGCTCTCACCACCTCGACGCGCGCGAGTGCGCTCGTTACGAGCTGGTCGGCACGGTGACGACGCAGGAACCGTCGCAAAGCGTCCGACTCCGTCTCTCGCTGGACAAGCTTCACTAACGCGGACGAGTCGAGGTAGAGCCTCATCGCTCCTCGGCGCGCATCGCCGCCAGTCGACCCGAGGCGTCGATGCCGTAGTCGTTTGGTGCGTCGTCGACCACATCGCCCTCACCGGTTGCGGCGAGAACCTGTCCGCTCGCGACCAGGTCCTGCCACCGGTCTTCATGAGTGGGAACGAGGAGCGCGACGGGCCGCCCTCGATCGGTCACTTCAATCGTCTCGCCCGTCGCAACCCGGGCGAGGTAGCGACTCGCATGTTGGCGAAGCTCTCTGACCCCGATCCGTTCCATCGTGCTACATAGTAGCACAATGGAGTTCCCGGTGGCGCCTCCGCTGCGCCCCGGACGCGAAAGCGCAGCGGTTGAACGAAGAGGGCGTGCCGCTGCCCGACGCCGAGCGTGGGCGCCTCGGCTACGGACTCCACTCCCCGACTGGAGGCCATGTGACCAGCGAAGTGTCTGTGATATTTTGCGTGAGGTCTTCACATTTGGGCCTGACCTGCTGGTTTGTCGCGTGATTGAAGCCAGCACCGCGGGCTAAGCGGCGCTCGACCACGCCTCGTCCACGGTGACCTTGGTCAGCGCCGTTTCGGGCTTCGGGCATCCTGGTCGAGGATCGAAAGCCCGAGCGTCTCGAGTTCGCGCACGAGGCCACGGAGTCGTCTCCCGTTCTCGATGAGGGCCTTGTACTCCTCGACCTGCTCGGGCCGCAGCATCGTTGTCACGGTCTTTCCCGCCACTTTGCGCACGAGCATCGGCGAGCTCGTCGCAACCCCGACATAGTCAGCGCGCGCCCGGTCCCCGAGGACTTGGCGACGGACTGTCGGCAACGGGGCCTCCGGCGACCGGTCAGCGAAGAGTTCCCTCGGTGGGCATCTGGGGGCCGACTGACACACCCCAAATGTGAAGATGTGGGAGGTCTAAACGTGAAGACCTCTTGCGTGGGCGCTGAGGGACTCGAACCCCCGACCTGCTCGTTGTAAGCGAGCTGCTCTAACCACCTGAGCTAAGCGCCCTTCGGCCCCGCCGTCCAGGCCGTCGCTCTCATCGACTCGGCGGTGGGTTGGGTGAAGTCGCAATCTTCGCGCCTCGGCGTGCGGCGTGCGGCATGCGGACGCGGCGCCTGCGCTCAGGTGCTGAGCGACGCGAGCGGCTCGATCGCGGTCACGCCTACCGACGGACCGCACGGATCGAGGGAGGACGGTGCCGACAGTGCCTCGGTGCTTCCCGGCGGGGTGACCTCGATCGACGCCACCGTCGCGCAGCCGACCCCGTTGGTCGGCACGTCGCTCACGACGAGGTAGAAGGCGCCAGCGGCGCCCGCATCCACCGTGACGAGCGACGGAGCCGCTCCCGAGTGCTCGGTCGTGATCGACAGCTTCGGTCCGGCGCCAGCGCCGGAAGCGCCCGACGGTCCGAAGAATGTCACCGTCGGAAATCCGTTCAGCGAGCACGGCGTCGGTCCGGTGTTCGTCAGCGTGTAGGCGACGTAGGCCGACCCTGCGCCCGCGGTGCTCTTGGCCGAGTCCTCGGCGAGGCGCAGCACCGCGGTCGAGCATGGCGGCGCAGCGGCCGCCGTCGTCGTCGTGCTCGGCGCGACCGTTGTCGTGGTCGAGGTGGTCGAGGTGGTCGTGGTCGGCGTGGCGGGGTGCGAGGAGCACGATGCGAGCAGCAAGGCTCCTCCGACGGCGATGGCGCCGGCCCGGCCGGCCTTGTAGGTGACGCGCGAGAGAAGCGCTCGTTGCCTGTTCATGAGAGATGCATACCAGCTATGGAAAGAGCCCACGTAGTCGCGTCGCCTCCGCCACCCGCTCGATGCCGAGCGCGAAAGCGCCCCGCCGAAGGGAGACCTTGAGGTCCTCAGACCTCATCCACACGGCGTCGAAGGCCCGCACCATCGTCGCGCGCAGCCGCGTCGCGACGAGATCTGACTCCCACGCATAGCCCTGTCGCGACTGCGCCCACTCGAAGTACGACGCCGTGACCCCACCGGCGTTGGCGAGGACGTCAGGGACGACGACGATACCGCGGCGTTCGAGGACCGGATCTGCCTCGGGCGTGGTGGGGCCGTTGGCCGCCTCCACGATCACCCGTGCGCCGAGCCGTTCGGCCACCGCCGCGGTGACGACTCCGTCGAGCGCTGCCGGCACCGCCAGCTCGCTCTCGATGAGGAAGAGGTCGCCGCTCCCGAGCTCGTCGGCCTGGGCGAAGCCCGCGACCGTGCCGGCGTGTGCCACATGGTCCGAGAGAGCGGCAGGGTCGATTCCGGCCGGATTGTGGATCGCACCGCCTACATCCTCCACGGCGACGACGCGCATGCCGAGGGAGGTGAGCAAGTAGACGAGCGGGGCGCCGACCTTGCCATATCCCTGGATCACGACGCGCGATCCTGCGACGGCGAGCCCGAGCTTGGCAAAGATCGCCTGGGCACAGAGCATGACTCCGGTCGAGGTCGCGCCGACGTGCCCGTAGCTGCCACCGATGGCGAGGGGCTTGCCGGTCACGACGCCCGGGATGGCTTCACCTCGCATCATCGAGAGCGTGTCCATCACCCAGGCCATCACCCGAGCGTCGGTGTTCACATCGGGAGCGGGCACGTCCCGCTCGGGTCCGAGCAGCGAGGCGATGTCGAAGGCATAGCGCCTCGTCAAGCGCTCGAGCTCGCCGACGGACAGTGTCCTCGGATCGACGGCGACGCCGCCTTTTGCTCCGCCGAAGGGGAGGTCGACCACCGCGCACTTGACGGTCATATCCGCCGCCAGAGCCTTGATCTCGCTTGCGTCAACCGCTTGATGGAAGCGAATCCCTCCCTTGCCCGGGCCGCGGCTCGTGTCGTGGTGGACGCGCCATCCCCGTAGGACGTCGATGTGGCCGTCGTCCATGCGCACCGGAACCGACACCTCGAGCACCCGCTCGGGCATGGCGATCATCTGGTGCAATCCTTCGTCGAGGCCGAGGAGCTCGGCGGCATCGGCGATCCGCTCGAGGACGAAGCGGAAGGGATCGAACTTGCCCTCGTCGCCATCGCCGAGCACGACCGGGCGCACAGGAGGTGTCATGCGCTCGGCAGGTGGCCGCCGTGCGCTCCGGCGGGCCGCGGCATCGGGGTGAGTCGCTCCTCGCGTGCGCTCGAGGCGATCAGCGGCGAGTGGCTGAGGACGAAGAGCGAGACGAACATGACCCCGAGGGAGATCGCTTCGATGGCCTCACGGCCGCCGCTCACCCGTAGGCGGTCGCCGAAGAGCCAGATGCCCATGACGATGCTCGCCAGCGGGTTGACGATGAGCAGCGCCGACTGCGACGCGGCGACGGGGCCGGCATCGAGCGCGTGCTGGCTGATCACGAGGCCGGAGAGCCCCACCACGGCGACGGCGTAACCTTGCCAATGGCTGAGCACGTACCACGGTCCACGGGTCCACTGGTCCGCTGCGGTCTTCACCAGCGCTGCAGTCAGGGCGAACGCGATGCCCCCCGCGACGCCGAAGCACGCCGCTCGCCACGAGCGTGGGCCACGCCGCGTCAGCGCGCAGGCAGTCCCGATGCCACCGATCGACGCTACGAGCAGCAGGGTCCAGTCCTCGGCCAGTGGTCGGTCGTGGCCGCCGACCGCAGCGCTGGCTGCGAGGAAGGCGCCGAGACCGCTGGCAGTGCCCATCACGCCGATCCACTCGCGCCAGCCGAGCGATCGGTGGAACCAGATCCCGAGGATGATCAGCAAGAACAGAAGCTCGGTCACCATGACCGGCTGCACGGTCGAGAGGTCGCCTAGCGACAGCGCTATCGCCTGCAACAGGAAGCTCACGGTCGCGAGCCCGAGCCCGGCGAACCAGATCGGACGGTGGAGAATGCCGGCGATCAGGCCGCCCCGCCTGGCCGCCTTCGATCCGACCTCTTCGATCCCGATCCTTTGCAGAACGGTCGCGAGTGCGTTCGCGCCTGCGGCGAGCAGGGCGAGCACGATGGCCATCCCTTCCGTTATAGCCGAGCGCCCAGGTCCACGGCGCGGTGGGCGACTGGGCGAAGGTCAGAGTTCCCAGAACGGATCGGCGAACGTCCAGCTCTTGCGGTGTATCGATGTGAGGCCGAGGCGCGCGACCGCGTGGCGGTGCTCGAGCGACGCGTAGCCCTTGTTGCGCTCCAGCGCGTAGCCGGGGTGGTGCTCGGCCGCCCGCACGAGGAGGGCGTCGCGGGTCACCTTCGCGAGCACCGACGCCGCAGCCACCGCGAGCGACGTGCGATCGCCACCCACCACGAGGACGGATCGACGGTGGCCCGTGAAATCGTACCGCCCGTCGACGACGACGGCGTCCGGCTCGTCGCGCAACTCGGCGAGGGCCCGGCGTGTCGCTAGCGATTGCGCCGCGGTCATGCCGAGCCCGTCGCACTCGTCCGGGCCGGCATGACCTACGGCGTAGCTGACGCACGCCTTCACGAGTAGCGGGAAGAGGCGCTCCCGCCAGGCGGGGCTCAGCTCCTTCGAGTCACGCAGCCCGGCCGGCATCGCCCGCAGGCTCTCGAGGTCCACAACAGCGACGCCCACGCTCACCGGGCCCGCCCAGGCGCCACGCCCGACCTCGTCTATTCCGGCGACGAGCTTGCATCCGTCACCGAGCAGGGCCGTCTCGAGCTCCCCATGGGGGCCGTCGTCAGAGCGCGAGGGTGCTTTCATCGGGCCGCCGGACCGTCGAGCTCGGACTTGCCCGAGCGCAGCATGAGCTGCGCGATCGTCGACGACGGTGCTCGGCCTTCGTGACAGACGGCGACCACCTGCTCCGCGACGGGGACCTCGACGCCGGCACGGCTCGCGAGCTCGAGCACGGGCCGGCAGCCGAGGACCCCTTCGGCCACGCCGCTGACCGACGCCAGCGCGCTCTCGAGGGAGAAGCCCCTTCCAAGGCCCAGCCCGACGGCGAAGTTCCGGCTGCTGTGGCTCGTGCACGTCGCCACAAGGTCACCGAGGCCCGCGAGCCCCGCGAAGGTCTGGGGATCGCCGCCGAGCGCGGTCCCGAGGCGAGCGAGCTCGGCGAGCGAACGGGTGACGAGGGCAGCCCGGGTGTTGTCCCCGAATCCGAGACCGGCGGCCATGCCGCTCGCTATGGCGAGGACGTTCTTCACCGCCCCTGCGATCTCGCAGCCGACCACGTCGGTGTTGCGATAGACGCGGAGCGACTCCGAGGAGAGCAGTGCCTGGACCTCTTTCGCGAGCGCCTCGTCTTGCAGGGCCACGACCGACGCCGTCGGCTGCCCGGCCAACACCTCGGACGCGAGGTTGGGACCGCCAAGGACGCCCGAGGGCCGATCCGGCCAGCACTCGCCCACGATCTCGGTCATGCGCGCGAGGCTTTCGCGCTCGAGCCCCTTCGTCAGGCTGAGCACGGTCGCACCGTCCGCGACGTAGCCGGCGCCTGCGGTGAGCACGTCGCGGAAGCCGTGCGAGGGAACCGCGACCACGACGAGCGACGCGCCCTCGAGGGCCTCCGCGAGCACCGCGGAGGCGCGGAGCGAAGGCGAAAGCGGGCACGCGCCCGTGTAGAGGGCGTTCGTGCGCGCCTCGCAGACCTCGCGAGCGATGTGCGGGCTTCGTGCCCAGAGCGTCGTCGGGACGCGGGGCGCGAGCAGCGAGGCGACGGTGGTGCCCCACGCACCCGCCCCGAGGACCGCAGCCCTCTCGAGCGCGCCGCTCACGCGCGCCGAGCCGCCGGCCCGAATCGCCCGTGGCGCTTCGGGCGTCGTTGCGATCCGGCGAGAGGGAGGCCACACACGGCATGGAACCTACCCGCCTGACCCGTGCCCGCGGAAGGCACCTGAGCACCTGCCTACACTGCTGAAGGTGCGCGCTGTCCTCGTTCCGGTGAAATCCTTCGACAAGGCAAAGCTTCGCCTGGCCGGCGCCCTCGATCCCCCGGCGCGGCGTGCGCTTGCCGAGGAGCTCGCTTCCCGAGTGCTCGCCGCCGCCGGCGACCTGCCGGTGTATGTGGCCTGTGACGACCGGACCGTCGCCAGCTGGGCAGCTGCCCATGGCGCGAACGTGCTGTGGACGCCCGGGCTCGGCCTGTCCGGTGCAGTCGCCTCGGGCGTGGCCAGCCTCGCCGAGCGCGGCTTCGACCTCGCCGTGGTCAGCCACGCCGATCTGCCCTTGGTGACGTCACTCGCCGGGATCGGTGACGAGGGGGAGGTGACGCTCGCGCCGGACCGGCGGCTCGATGGCACGAACGTGGCCTGCGTGCCTACCTCCGCGGGGTTCCAGTTCGCGTACGGGCCCGGATCGTTCACGCGCCATGTCGCCGAGGCCCGTCGCCTCGCTCTGACGGTGCGAGTCGTGTACGACTGGAGGCTCGCAAGCGACCTCGACGTTCCCGACGACCTCGTGCTCGTCCGCTAAAGCAGAGACAACGACCTCGTGCCGACGACCAATCTCGAGATCCCCCAGCGCGCGCTCGCCATCGGCGCCCATCCCGACGACATCGAGTTCGGGTGCGGGGCGACGCTTGCCAAGTGGGCCGCTGCCGGCTGCGAGATCCACCATCTCGTCTGCACCGACGGGTCGCGCGGTACCTGGGACGCGAACGAGGATCCTGCCGCGCTCGTCGCGACTCGCGAGCGCGAGCAGCGAGCGGCAGCGCGCGCGCTCGGCGGCACCGCCGAGGTCACCTTCCTCCGCTGGCCCGACGGCGAGCTCGAGTCGGGCCTGAGACAGCGCTGGCAGGTCTGTGCCGCCATCCGCAGGACGCGCCCCGAGGTGGTGCTCGGACACGACCCGTGGAAGCGCTACCGCCTCCACCCCGACCATCGCAACGCCGGCTTCCTCGTCACCGACGCCATCGTCGCCGCGCGCGATCCGCTCTTCTTCCCCGAGCAGGCATGGTCCCCGCACCGGCCCTCGACCTTGCTCTTGTTCGAAGCCGACGAGCCCGATCATCTCGAGGACGTCGGCGCGACGGTCGAGCAGAAGATCGACGCGTTGCTCGAGCACAAGAGCCAGCTCCACACGACCATGCAAGTGTCGGCGAGCGACGGCTCGCGCGCCGGCGAGATCGACGCGTTCGCCAAGCGCGTACGCGCACGGCTGGCGTCGGTGGGCGCGTCGAGCGGCTTCGCCGCCGCCGAGCCGTTCAAGCGGGTGGACGACCTCTAGAAGCACGCGCGGCGCCACGTTCGGGGCCTTTGCTAGAACAGCGCCAGCCCCGGCCAACAACGTGGCCGGGGCTGGCGTTAGACGCTTGCCGCCGGAGGCGGCGCTGTTGTCAGGTTCGCTTGGTGGCGCGCTTGGCCGGCGCCTTGCGAGCGACGGCCTTCGTGGCGGCCGGGCGCTTTGCCGCGGTCGCGCGCGCCGGAGTCGCCTTGGCCGCAACCTTCTTCACGGCTGCCTTCTTGGCGACGGCCTTGGTCGCCACGGCCTTGGTCGCCGTAGCCCTCTTGGCTGGTGCCGCCTTCTTCGCGGCGGTCTTGGTGGCGACCGTTCTCGTCGCCACCGCCTTGGTCGCAGATGCCGCAGCACGCGGCGCCGGAGCGGCCTTCGGCTTGGCCAGAGCGCCCTTGGAGTTCAGGTCCGCCTTCAGCTTGACGCCAGGGGTGAAGCCGATCCCCTTGGACGCCTTGACCCGTACCGGCGCGCCGGTCTGGGGGTTGCGCCCACGCCTCGCCTTCCGCTCGCGCAGCTTGAAGGTGCCGAACCCGGTGATCCGCACCGGGTTGCCACCTCGGACGCCGGCAGTCACCTCGTAGACGATCGCCTCAAGCGCCGCCTCCGACTGCTGTCGTGTCAATCCTGTGTCCGTACTGACCGCGTCGACAAGTTCGGTTCTATTCACGGCCACCTCCTCGTGATCGTGTCGAAGTTCACGCAATACAAGAGGATTTGCCGCGAAATTGCAAGCATCATCACTTCAGAGGCCCTCGAGTGACCCAGGCCGGGCTCTCCGAGACACCCCCTCGGCGGCGTCTAGGGAGAGCACATCGCCGTCGATCTCGCAATGAATAAGCGGAAGATCACGTGTTGTCGGTGCACGATCGGGCGTGCCGAGAGGGAGGTAGCCCGGGAATCGTCCACGAGAGGCTTCGCATCACGTCTAGCGACCCTTCTCCTCGCCCTCGCGCGCTCGACGCGCAGGCATTGGCCGTCGCGGCATCGCGCGCGGCGGGTCATGCCCTGTACTTGGGACGGGGTCGCGACGGGCCCGCATTCGCCCCGCCGGAGCACTGCGTCCTCGTCGTCGGGCCACCGCGATCGGGCAAGACGACCGGCGTCGTCGTGCCGAACGTCCTCGCGGCGTCGGGCAGCGTTCTCGTCGCATCCACGAAGCCCGACATCCTCCTCGCCACCGTCGCCGCTCGCGAGCGACTGGGTCCGTGCTTGCTCTTCGACCCCAGCGGGAAGATCACCGCACCACCGGGCGTCGAGGTCGTCGGCTGGTCGCCGCTGACCTCGTCGCTCGAGTGGGACGCCGCGGTGCTCACCGCGGAGGCGATGGTGGGTGCCGCACGACCGGCGAGCGACCTCGGAGACGCCGCTCACTGGACCGAACGCGCCGGCGCCCTTCTCGCATGCGTGCTCCACGCCGCCGCGCTCGACGGTGCGAGCATCGATGCTGTGGTCTCCGCGGTCAATCGACACGAGGCCGACCGCTACCTGACGGTTCTGGCACGCAATGGGGCCGATCTGGCACTCGACCTGCTCTCCGGCATTATGGCGACGGACGGCCGGGAGCAGAGCGGGATCTGGTCGACGGCGTCCGGGGTGCTCGCCGGCTACCGGACCGCGGCATCGCTCGCGAGCGCACGAGCACGTCCGCTCGACCCCGCCGAGCTCGTCGGCACGCGCGCGACCCTGTACCTTGCCGCATCCTCCGAGCATCAGCGCCATGTGGCACCGTTGGTCGCGGGACTGGTGCGCGACGTCCGTAGCGCCGCCTACACGCACGCCGCCGCGCGAGGGACCGGTGGCCGAGCTCCCCAGCCCCTGAACCGAGGAACGGTGCCAGCAGTGGACGGTCGGGACGCACCGCTGCTGTTGATCCTCGACGAGCTCGCCGGCATCGCGCCGTTGCACGACCTTCCGACCCTCGTCGCCGAGGGAGCGAGCCAGGGATTGCTGACGCTCGCGTGTCTTCAGGACTTGTCCCAGGCGCGAGCGCGCTGGGGCACGGCCGCGGACGGCTTCCTCACGCTGTTCGGCACGAAGATCGTCCTTCCGGGGATCGGCGACATCAAGACGCTGGAAGCCCTGTCGCTGCTCGCCGGGGAGCACGAGGTCCCTCGCGTCTCGACGACGCGCTCGTCGGGCCTGCTGCGCCGAGGCCCGGGGAGTCGGACCCTGTCCACCACGCGCATGAGAAGGCTGCCGCCGGAGCTGATCGCGAACGCCCCTTCGGGAACCGCGATCGTCTTCGTCGGCACAAAGCCCGGACGGATCGCCTTCACCCCGGCGCACTCGCGCACGGCGACGCTGTCGCCTCGTGCTCGCTCCCTGGGACGCGGCGGGCGTCCGGGCCTCGGGCGTGAGCTGTAGCGAGCGACGAAAGACGCTTCGGCTCATCCGCGTCCCAATGCGCGCCCGAGCCCACGGTCGCGATCGTGCGCGAAGTCGGCCGCCTGCAGATCGCCGCGCCCGGCCAGCCCGCGGCCGGTCGCCGGGCCGAGTCGCGTGCGCACAGGGTGGTGCGACAGGAGACGGGCACACCAGCGTTCCCTGTCCTCGCGAGCCGATCCGGGCGGCGCCACGGCCACGTGCGTCCTCGCGACGTAGGGGACGCGCGACAGCGAGCGGCCGAGGACGCGGGCGCCACCGAGCACCACGAGCCCGGCACCGGGCTCGTCCGCCAGCGCGCGGCCGAGGTCTGCCGCCGCGACGACACGGAGGTCGCCGGAGCCGAGTTGCTCGAGCGATGACGCGAGCGAGCGATCGCCCACCACGACGAGGCAGGCACCAGACAGCTGACGCTGACGCTCGCTCTCCCCGACGATCGCGCCGCCGAGCTCGCTCGCGTCGGCGACGAGGCGCACGGCAACCGGTCCCGCTTCGATGCGGAGATCCTCGGAGGGTGCCCGCTGGGCTACGAGCGGCGCCGCTGGACCATCGCCCACGAGCAGAAGCCGATCGCCGGGCGCATCGGTCCCACGGCCGAAAGCAGCGACGAGCGACCGGCGTCCACCGCCGAGACACGACGGAGCGAGCACGAGCGTCGCCGACGTGGCTTCGACGGAGCCGACGAGCGCTGCGAGTCGCGGGAGATCCCACTGCTCCGCGTCGCCGACCACGAGGAGCGGCCCGTCGCGAGTCGAGTGCGGCGCGACCCGCGATGTCGAGCGAGCCTCGGTGACGACCTCGATCCCGGTGAATGCCTCGAGAAGCGCGCCACGCCGAGGCCCGAGCGCCGAAAGGACGACGCGCCTGCCATCGCCTACCGCCTGCGCGACCACCTCCGAGAGCCGAGTCGCGACGGAGAAGGACCCGCCTTTCGAGCCCAATGCGTACAGCCCGGGGTCGAGGCGCCCCGTCCCGGGCTCGGGAGCGGCCGCTACGGCACGGCTGAGTGTGTCCTCGAGCTCGAGGTAGTCGCGTGTGACGAGCACCTCGTCGCCGATGCCGGAAGGGATGCGGGCGCCCGACCGGCGCTGAAGCGTGGCCCGAGACAGCGAGCGCTGCGGATCGGCGACGAGCTCGCCGGCGGCGAGGCGCGCCGCGATCTCGGCGTCCACGGCGGCGACCACGTCGGCGACCCTCCCCCCGTCGTGCAGCTCCTGGCTGCGCGCGCGCACGAGATCGCGCCGCGTGAAGGGGCGCGACGTGACGTCCAGCGGATCGGCCCTTCGAAGCGGGGAGCCGCTCGGCGAGCCGACCTGCACGCCTCCTCGCCGTGCCGCCATGGCCGCCACCCGGCCCGCGGAGACTCCCGCTGCGTGGGCTCGCTCGCGCCACGCGTCGACGAGCGTCTCGTAGGGAGTCGACAGGTCCTTCTCGGGCCGGCTGCTCGCCGCCACGATCCGCGCGGCGCGCGCACCCGAGCGGCCTGACGACGCAAGGCCCTCGACGATCGCCTCGTGGCGACGAGAGAACGCCCGGAGCACCTCGGGCCTCACGCCGGCGAGCTCGGCGAAGCCGTCCTCTCGCCACCGCCACGACACGTCGAGCCGGCGGACGAGCTCGTCGCGCAGCTGCGCGCGGTAGAGCGCGCCCGCAGTGCCGGCGTGCACGAAAAGCGGGCGGGCGTCCAGCGCCGACCAGCGCCCGGAGAGGTCGCAGCCGAGGTTGGCGACGAGCACGTGGCTGTGGAGGTGGGGATCTGGCGCACGACTCGTCCGGTGCACGAACGACGCGGCGGCCACGCCGGTCGTCGGCACGACCCTGTCCGCGCCCCCGGTCCGATGGCGGACCCGGGCGGCCTCGTGCTCGAGATAGCCGAGAGCGGCCGAAACGCTGGCTTCGTGCGCCGCGCGGACCTCGGCGACGACGTCCGGGGCGCCGAGCGCGTGTAGGAGGCTCACCGACTTCGGCGCGGCGAAGGTGCAGTCGTAGCCCGCGACGCGCACCCTGTGGTGCGCTGGATCGAGCCGTTCGCCGGTCGAGGGGTCGACGCCGTCGAGCAATGCCCCGAGACGCGTCGCGTCGACCGGGCGGCCGTCCAAGCCGAGCGCTGCCGCGCTCGCCCCGAGCCACGCACCGTCGGGCTCGATCAAGCCGCGTGGCTCCTCGCGACCGCCGGCCACGGTCGCGAGGTAGTACTCCCAACGGCCCCGTCCGACTTTGGCCAGGCTCAGCATCGAGCCGACGGTACGAAGCCGGCATCTCCGTGTACCTACCGCACGCTACCTACCGCCCGCCGCCCCCAGATCCCGCGGCCGCTTCTGGCGGCTGGCCGCGGGCGGCCGGACCTCAGCTGCTGCTGCGTCCGTAGCGAGCGAGCGCGCGCGACGCCACCGCCGAGCGCGCGCCGGCGAGCTCGGGCGGGTAGACGACCTCTGCGTCCGGGCCGAGCCGGAGCAGAAGGCGCCCGAGCCAGTGCTCGTCCCCGACCCGGAGCGGCACGACGATGCGACCGTCGGGGCCTCGCTCGGCCGGTCCGGCGGCGAGGTTGTCGATGAGAGGTGCGCGGCCTTCGGGGACTGCCACGAGCGCGAGACGCGCGGAAGGGCCACCGGCGAAGGCGTGAGGCCCCGTCATCTCCTCGGGCATCGGCCGACGGGCGAAACGCTCTCCGGTAGGTCGGACCGCCCTGACCCGGTCGAGCTGGAAGCGGCGCCAGCCGTCGGCGGCGTGGCAGTAGGCGTCGAGATAGAAACGTCCCTCGAGCGCGACGACGGCGTGGGGCTCGATGGTCCGCGTCGTCTCGCCGCCCCGCTTGGCCCCGAGATAGTCGATCTCGACGAGCTCACGGTCCGTCACGGCCCGACGCAGCCGGGCGAGGTGCTCGGGCGCGTCGAGCTCCACCTGCAGCCGGTCGGCGCCGAGCGCCTGCTCGAGCTTGGTCAGGGCCGTGGCGAGCGGGCCGGACTGGTCCGTCCCGGGGACGGCGAGCATCGCGCGAGCCGCGGCGGCCACGGCGAAGCCCTCGTCCGGCGTGAGCCGCGGCGGGCGGCTCAGAGCGTCGAGCCCGTAGGCGACCACCCGCTCGTCGTCGATGACCAGCTCGAGCAGCTGATCGGGCGTGTAAGGCGGCAGGCCGCAGCACGCGGCGAGCTCCAGCTCGCTCACGAGGGTGCGCTCGTCCATGACGAATCGCTCGGCGAGCTCCGCGAGCGGCGCTTCCCCGACGCGGGCCAGGTAGGCGAGCATCGCGAGCAGCCGGCGCAACCGCTCCCCGGCGTCGAGAACCTCGCGTTGCACGCTCGCGCCCGGGACCGCCTCGGCCCCCGACGTCACGATGCCGCCTCGAGCGCGCCCACGACCCGTCCGCGCAGGTCCTTCGGCTCGACGACCTCGACGGCGTCACCGCAGCCGAGCGCCCAGGCGACGAAGGCCGTCTCGTCGCCGACACGGAAGCGCAGCCGCACGGAGCCGTCGTCGCGCCGCTGCTCGAGCGAGTCGGGCCCAGCTAGGGAGAGCGCGGCGCGGGCCTCCCGGACGTCGACGTCCACGACCACCTCTCGCGCTTCGGTGTCCTCGGCTTCGGAGTCGAGCCCGTCGCCTCCCGTAGCAGCACCGGCGCCCGAGGCCGCCTCCTGCGGGTGAGACGACGGGGTGCGCCCGGCGGCCCACGGCGCGAGCCTGAGCTCGGCGGCCGCGTCGAAGTCCTCGGGCAGCACGAAGTCGTCCGGGTCGCCCGGCTGAGGGGCGTCCTCGATCCGGTCCACCCGGAAGGTCCGCAGGCTGCCGCCGTCGCCGGCACTGCGGTCGCGCCCGACGAGGTACCACGCGCCGGACCTGAAGAGCAGGCCGTAGGGCTCGACCGCTCGGCGACGCTCGCGGTAGCCGAACGACACGACCGAGCGGCTACGGACCGCCTGTTGAAGCACCCCGAGCGCGGGGAGCGACGGCAAGACCGCCACGGGCGGGAGGTCCGCGAGGCCGGGCGAGCCCAGCTTCGCGAGCACGTCGCGACCGACCCCGCCCTCGATGCGCACCGCCGCGACCGCGAAGGCCAGCGCCTGCTCCTCGGCGGGGTCGAGGCCGAGGTCGGGCAGGTAGTAGTGCTCTGGTAGAATGCGATAGCCAACCTGCTCGTCGCCGTCGACTCGTTCGACTGCGACCGGGATGCCTCCTTCACGCAACGTCCGCTTGTCGCGTTCGAATGCTTGGCGGAGCGCCCCCGGCTCGGACGGGTAGCCAGCCACGGCGACGCCGATCTCGCGAAGCGATATCGGCCGCGGCGTGTCGAGCAGTGCGAGCACGAGGTTCGTGATCCTTTCGAGCCTGCTCGTGCGGATGACCATCCCCAGCAATCTAAGCCGAGCCGGGCACCGGCCGACCTACCCCTCCCGAGGACGCTCGGGAGACACGAGACAAGGACGACGAAGTGGCGACGAGAGCAGAGCTGCGCGACGTGGCGATCATCGCCCACGTCGACCACGGCAAGACGACGCTCGTGGACGCGATGCTGCGACAGGCGGGCACGTTCCACGAGCGTGAGCAGATCGTCGACCGCGTCCTCGACTCGATGGACCTCGAGCGCGAGAAGGGGATCACGATCCTCGCCAAGCAGGCCGCGTTCCACTTCGGGGACCGTCGGCTCAACATCGTGGACACGCCAGGCCACGCCGACTTCGGCGGCGAGGTGGAGCGCGCGCTCGCGATGGTCGACGGCGCGATGCTGCTCGTCGACGCCGCCGAGGGACCACGTCCCCAGACCCGGTTCGTCCTGCGCAAGGCCTTCGAGGCCGGTCTGCCCGTCATCCCGATCATCAACAAGGTGGACCGCCCGGACGCCCGGATCGCCGAGGTGATCGACGAGACGCTCGAGCTCTTCTTCGACCTCGACGCTCCCGAGTCCCAGCTCGACATCCCTTTCCTGTTCGGCAGTTCCCGCGACGGCTGGCTGAGCCCGGAGCAGCCCGAGGGATCGGTCACGGAGAAGCCGGCCGGCGCGGACCTCGCTCCCCTCGTCGACGCCCTCTTCGAGTGGCTGCCGGCCCCCTCCTACACCGAGGGAAGCCCGCTCCAGGCGCTCGTCACCAACCTGGACGCCTCGCCCTACCTCGGTCGCCTGGCGATCTGCAGGGTCGTCGAGGGCACGATTCGCAAGGGCCAGCAGCTCGCCTGGTGCCGCCGCGACGGCTCGATCGAGCGTGCGCGCTGCGTCGAGCTCCTCGTCGCCGAGGGCCTCGACCGCATCCCGACGGAGTCGGCCGGACCCGGTGAGCTCATCGCCGTGGGCGGCATCGACGAGGTCACCGTGGGCGAGACGCTCGCCGACCCCGAGTCCCCCGTCGCACTGCCGGTGCTGCACATCGACGAGCCGAGCCTGTCGATGACCATCGGGGTCAACACCTCCCCACTGGCGGGCAGGGAAGGCTCCAAGCTGACCGCGCGCATGCTGCGCGACCGCCTCGACGCCGAGCTGCTCGGGAACGTCGCGATCCGTGTGCTGCCGACGGAGCGTCCCGATACCTTCGAGGTCCAGGGACGAGGCGAGCTCCAGCTCGCCGTGCTCGTCGAGATCATGCGCCGGGAGGGCTTCGAGCTGTCCGTCGGCAAGCCCGAGGTCCTCACCCGGACGGTCGACGGCGTGCTCCAGGAGCCGATCGAGCGGCTCTCGGTCGAGGTGCCCGAAGAGCACCTCGGCACGATGACCCAGCTCCTCGCGAAGCGCAAGGCCCGCGTCGAGAAGATCATCCACCACGGCACGGGCTGGGTGAGCCTCGAGCACCTGGTGCCCGCCCGTGGCCTCATCGGCATCCGGAGCGAACTGCTCACCCAGACGCGCGGCACGGCCCAGCTGCACCACGCCTTCGAGCAGTACGAGCCGTGGCAGGGCGTTATCCGGACCCGGATCTCCGGCAGCATGATCGCGGACCGCTCCGGCGTGACGACCCCGTACTCGCTGGCGAGCCTGGCCGAGCGCGGAACGCTGTTCGTCGGTCCGGGCGAAGAGGTCTACGAGGGCATGGTCGTCGGGGAGAGCTCGCGCCCGGAGGACATGGACGTCAATCCGACGCGGGAGAAGAAGCTCACCAACATGCGCTCGTCGGCCGCCGACGTGCTCGTGCGGCTGCCCCCGTGGCGTGAGCTCACGCTCGAGCAGGCCCTCGAGCAGGCGGACGAGACCGAGTGCGTCGAAGTGACGCCGAAGACGGTGCGCCTGCGCAAGGTCGTGCTCGACCAGTCCGAGCGCGCCCGCGGTCGGAAGCGCGAGGCGCGCGCTGCCGATTGATCGGCTCGGCCGATGGCCTTCCGAGGGAGGCCCGTCACGGCGCCCCACGAGGTCGGCCCGCGGTGTCGGGAAGCGTCTCAGTACAGTTCAGGCCATGATCGGACGTCTCGAATCGGCCGGAGCACCGTGATCGCGCTGAAGAAATGCGCGCCCGAGCAGGGATTGCAGTGGTGCCCCGATACGGCTGCGCCAGAGCCCGGACCGCGTGACGTCGTGATCGCGGTGTCCTTCGCCGGAGTCTGTGGGACCGACCACCACATCTATGACTGGGACTCCTGGAGCGCGAAGCGGGTGCCGATCGGCATCACCATCGGCCACGAGTTCGTCGGCCGGATCGTTTCGCTCGGAAGCGCCGTCGAGCGCTTCTCGGTCGGGCAGAGGGTGAGCGGCGAGGGCCATATCGGCTGCGGCGTCTGCCATCCCTGCAGGACGGGCAACGGCCACATCTGCGAACAGGTCGACATCATCGGGGTCGACCGCGACGGCTGCTTCGCGGAGCTCATCTGCCTCCCCGAGACCAATGTCTGGCCGGTGCACGACTCGGTGCCCGACCATGTCGCGGCGATACTCGATCCCATCGGCAACGCAGTGCACACCGTGAGCGCGGCGCAGGTGAGCGGGCGCAGCGTCCTCATCACCGGCGCGGGCGTGATCGGGCTGATGGCGACGGCGGTCGCCGTCGCCTCCGGGGCGAGCTCGGTGTTCGTCGTCGACGTCGAAGAGGCCCGCCTCGCCCAGGCCGCGGAGCTCGGCGCGACCCACGGCCTGCTGGCGGGTGATCCGGAGTGGCCCGCACAGGTGCGCCGCCATACGGGGGGGCAAGGGCCGGAGGTCCTCCTCGAGATGAGCGGCGCTGCCTCGGCGATCAAAGGGGGCCTGAGGGCCCTGCGCAACGGGGGGACCGCCGCGCTGCTCGGCCTGCCGTCGTCGCCGGTCGAGCTTGACTTGGCGGAGGACATCATCTTCAAGGGCATCAGCGTCCTCGGCATCAACGGTCGGCGGCTGTTCGAGACCTGGTACCAGGTCGAGGAGCTCCTCGTGTCCGGGCGCCTGCGCCTCGACGCGCTCTCGAAAACCGTGCTCGCGTTCGACGATTTCGAGCGGGCTTTCAAATCTCGAACGAGCGCGGAGACGACGAAGGTCCTCTTCGAGATGCCCGGGGCACGATGACGTTCGACGCGGCGCGAGCGATCTTCGCCGATGAGCTCGACGCAACTCGAAGCGCCGGGACCTACAAGCGCGAGCGCGTCCTCGACTCGGCCCAGGGCACGACCGTCACCGTCGGCGACCGTTCCCTGCTCAACTTCTGCTCGAACAACTACCTGGGGCTCTCGAACCATCCAGCGATGATCGAGGCCGCCAAGTCCGCTCTCGACGAGCGAGGCTACGGGCTCTCGAGCGTTCGCTTCATCTGCGGCACGCAGGACATCCACCGTGAGCTCGAAGGGGCCATAGCGGCCTTTCTCGGCGCAGACGACGCGATCTTGTTCGGATCGTGCTTCGACGCCAACGGCGGCATCTTCGAGGCGATCCTCTCCGAGTCCGATGCGATCCTCACCGACGAGCTCAACCACGCCTCGATCATCGACGGGGTGCGCCTCACCAAGGCCCGACGCCTCCGCTACCGGCACGGGGACCTCGACTCGCTCGCCGGCACGCTGAGCGACTCCCGAGACGCTCGGATCAAGCTGATCGTCACCGACGGGGTGTTCTCGATGGACGGCGACTACGCGCCCCTCGAGGGGATCTGCGCGCTCGCCAAGTTGCACGGCGCGCTCGTGATGGTGGACGACTCGCACGCCTCGGGCTTCGTCGGTCCGACGGGGCGCGGCACCCCCGAACGCTCTCGTGTGCCGGGCGAGGTGGACATCGTCAGCTCGACCTTCGGCAAGGCGCTCGGCGGCGCGTCCGGGGGCTTCGTGGCCGCCCACCAGGAGATCGTCGACCTGTTGCGCCAACGTGCCCGCCCGTATCTCTTCTCCAACTCGGTCCCGCCGCCCGTGGTGGCCGCGAGCCTCAAGGCGATCGAGCTGGTCAGCGAGAGCACCGAGCTACGGGATCGGCTGATGACGAACGCTGAGCGCTTTCGCGGCGCTATGTCGCTGGCCGGGTTCACCATCGCGGCGGGTGACCACCCGATCGTGCCGATCATGCTCGGCGACGCCGCGCTCGCGGCGCGCTTCGCCGACCTCCTGCTCGACGAGGGCGTCTACGTCATGGGCTTCAGCTATCCCGTCGTGCCGAAGGGCGCGGCGCGCATCCGCGTCCAGCTCTCCTCGGGGCACACCCCCGCGGAGATCGACCAAGCTGTCACCGCCTTCGAGACCGTCGCCCGCAAGCTCCGCGTTCTCTAGTAGCGGTCCGGCCGGGAACCGCCGGGAACGCCACCCGGGCGCGAGCCGATTCAGCCGTCGAGCGAGTCGAGATGGGTTAGGGCGATCGGGGCCCGGGACAGCACGACGGTCGTGAGCACGTGTGCGTTGCTGGCCTCTACCACGACGAGCGCGAGACGTCCCGTCTTCGCGTCGGCCGGCCATCCTCGAGCGACGCTCGCCGATTCGAAGCGCCCCAGATAGGCCACGACACAGACGTCGGTGAGCGAGCGCGTCGCGCCGAGCGGGACGTCGACCATTTGCGGATGGAGCTGACGGAGCGCATGCGCGAGCGCCGTCACCGTCACGTAGCGGACGCCGGCGAAGCGACCCTGGTCGTGCACCGCCCGCCGGGCCTCGGGAAGGACCTTGAAACACCGGCCGGTGGGGGTGCCGAGGGCGTTGCGCGGCGCGGTGCAGCCCCCGACGAGTGCCGCCGAGCCGACGGCGAGCGCCAGCACGAGAGCCGGCCTGGCGATCGATCCCGACAGGCGCCCCCTGGCGCGAGGCGCACACGTAGATCCACGCCTGCCCTGCCCGGTCATCGGAGCTCGCCCGGGACTGCCGCGCTCTCGGGCAGCGCGGGGGCGACGGGCGTCAGGGGGATCGCAGGCGGGACGGGTGGGGGCGGCTCCGCGACGGAAGGCGCCGTCGCGGGTGGATGTTCCTGCACGGCCTCGGCGAGGGCGCGAGCGTCGCGGCGCCGGTCCCCGAAGGCCAGGCTGGCCCACGCCGTCCAACCCACCGGCAAGTAGCCCCAGAAGCTCACGATGCGGTAGCAGAGCACCGCGGCCACGGTCGAGACCTCTACCCCGCCGAAGGCGACGAGAGCGATCGTCAGGCTGCCCTCGACCACACCGAGCCCCCCTGGCGTGATCGGAAGGTTGGCGGCGAGCTGCCCGGCCCCGTAGGCGAGCAGCAGGCCGCGCCACGGCACCCCAGCGCCGACGGCCATGAAGCTGCACGCCAGGCAGCCACAGTCGAAGGCCCAGTTGCCGAGCCCCGCGAGGATCGTCGTCCCGAGGTCGCGCCAGGTCAGATGCACCGAGGTGAGGCGCGCGAGCAGGTCGTCGACGATGTCGACGGCCTCGCGCGTCGGCTGGTGGAACAAACGTCGCGACAGGCGGAGGGCCGCGATCATCACCCGGGCGAGCCACTGGCGCTGCCAGACCACGGCATCGGCCACGACGGCGAGCGCGAGCACGCCGACGGTGACGCCCACGAGGTCGTACGCCGCGCTCTCGCTCGTGGCGAGCAGCACTCCCGCGGTGGCGATGAGAGCGAGGCTGAGAGCAGCACAGACGAGCGTCGCTAGCAGGGTCCAGCCGGCGAGAGCGTCGTCCGCCCCACGGCGGCGGTACTGGCGGAACGCGTAGATGCTGGAGAAGGCCGGCCCGGCGGGTAGCGAGTCGGCGATGGCACCGGCCGCGAGGCTGAGCACGGTCGCGTAGCGGATGTCGACCTTGATGTCGCCGCAGGCGAGCAGTCGCCGTTGCAGCACGCCGAACCAGACGAACGAGACGACCTCGCTCGCGATCGCGCCGAGGAGCCACGGGAGCTTCAGGTGGGTGAGCGAGACCGAAGCCCCGGCGAGCTCACCACGCTGGCCGTTGAGCGCCCAGAAGGCAGCCGCGGCGAGGAGCAGGCCGAGCACGAACCTGACCGTCCGCCAGGCTCTCGCATGACGCCGTCGCGCCTCGCGGTGGGACACGGGTCAGCGTAGCGTCGCGCGATCCGCCAGCCGCTTCACCCGCCATGGCGCTGGCTCCCCCGCCGGGCTCACCGGACGAGCCGTGAGACGGCAAACCAGTCGGATCGCAGGCCCACGTCAGCGGCGAAGGTCGTGCCCGGGATCTGTCGTGATCCTCCTCGGCCGGTCACGACCACGGTGTCGGCTCGCCCGCCGAGCGATCCTCGGCGATCTCGAGCGACGACGCGCACGCCCGTCACCGCCCCGATGCCGGTTAGGTGGCGTTCGAGCGACGCGGCCGATACCTCGACCCGCCAGGTGTGGTTGGGATTGCACTCGAGCGCTGCCGCCGGCACCACGCACGCGTCTCCGGGGTCGGCCACGGCCGGGAACGCGCCGGGCACCGTGTAGCCGCCGGTTGAAGCCGAATAGCGCGTCGAGGTCACAAAGGCGGTGCCGGAAGCGGTCCGCACCTCGCCGGCCGTGTCCGCGACCGCGAGGTTGGTGAGGGACGATTCGTAACCGGCTCCGACATAGGCCTGGCAGTAGGTCGAGTCACAGATGTCGGCGTAGCCGTCCCAGCCACCCGAAGCGGCGTACGCGATCGCGTAGCTTCGAGCCGCTACCGCCTGGGACTCGAGCGTCTGGAAGCCCCAAGCCTGGCCCGAGGGCGCACCGACGGTCCCGCCGTCGAGTCCCCAGGAGGGCGACTCCTCCCCCGGCACGACACCGTCCAGGTAGGACTGGAGGTCCGTCAGGTTGATCGTGCGCTCGTAGCCGTCACGATCGAAGGCCTCCACGGCGCCGCGCACCTGCTCGTCGACGCCGTCGTGGCGACAGATGGTCAACAGCTGCGTGGCCGGGGCGGTCGCTGCCGCGGAGGCCGGGACGACCACCGGGTTGACGAGCCCGGTCGCGAGCGGAGCAGCGCTCGTCGTCGCCCGCTTCGCGCCACCGCAGCTGCCGGCCTCGAACGCGCTCCAGGTGCCGTCCTTCTGGAGATGAAGGTCGATCGCTTGCCCCGCGGGCACGACGATGCCGGCCGCACCGCTCGCCGCGTGCGTCCCGACGGCGATCGCATGGCCAGCCAGCCCCTTGGCCTGCGCACGCGGCGAAGCGGAGAGCAGGCCGGTCGTCGGCGGCGGCGGCGAGGTCGTCGAGGTAGTGGTCGTCGTCGTCGGCGGCGTGGTCGTCGTCGGCACGGTGGTCGTCGGCACGGTGGTCGCGGGCACCGAGGTCGCGGTCGGCAGGGTGGTCGAGGTCGTCGTGCCCGGCGTGATTGTGCCCGGGCCGCCGACGCCCGTCGAGGTCCCCTGGACGAGCGTGAAGGCCGACGCCGAAGTGAGCACGGGGTCGTAGCCGCGATTGGTGGCGAGGTTCATGTTCTCGAGCACGAGCACGCGCATGACCGGGTCGGCGGCCCGACCGAGCGCCGCCAGCGTCGTGCTCGAGGTCCCGCCGTAGAAGTGGTCGAGGATCTGCTCGTAGCCGAGGTGATAGCGCACGGCGTCGCCGAAGGCTCCCCACTGGCCCATCCCGATCCCCGGTCCGTATCCGTGCCCGACGAGGTCGATGGACTTGAGCGCAGCGCTCGCCCCGACCGCTCGGCTGGCGAGCGGGCGGCTGTGGTGGGCCGCGACCGCAGAAGCCGCTGTCACGGGCAGAGCGATGCCGGCCGCACCGGCCAGAGCCAGCCCCGGCAGGAGGGCGCGTGCGCCCGACACGCCGGCGCGCGTCCTTCTGCGGGCACCACCGCTATCGCCTCTCACCGTCATAGTCACCCTTCCCGACGACCGAAGCGGGCGACGGCTTGAGGCGGCGAGCTTGGCAGAGGCCCCTCAGGCGAGTGCCAGCGCCTCGGTAATCGCGTCGCGAAACGCCACCCGGGCTGCCTCGAGGGTGAAACGACCAGCCTGGACGATCCCCGCGGCGACGAGGGCGCGCCTCGTCTCAGGATCGGCAAGGACCTGATTGACCGCCGCCGCGACGAGCCCCGGTGCTTTCGACTCGAGGAGCAGCCCACCCGTCCCTACCGTCTCCGGGAGCGCCGCGGCCGCGTACGCGACCACCGGGACACCCCGGTGCATCGCCTCCACGACGGGTGCGCAGAAGCCCTCGTGGTCGGAGCAGCAGACGAAGACGTCGGCCGTGGCGTAGTAGGCGGCGAGTGTGCCCGTCGGCACCGACCCGGTGATCTCGACGGCGTCGGTGAGGCCGAGGTCGGCGACGAAGCGCCGCAGGGCGTCCCGGTAGGTGCTGCCCATCTCGCGACCGACGAGGTGCAGTCTCGCCCGCTGGTCGTAGGCCTTCCGGTAGCAGGCGAAGGCCTTGATGACGTCGTGCTGGGCCTTGTGCGGCGCGACTTGCCCGACGAACAGCCAGTCGGCACCGCCACCCAGCTTGGCGTCGCCGAGGCGGGCGAGCGACTCTTCATCGGGCTCGGCCTCGAAGTTCCCGCTCTCGACGAGCACCGGCACCACCCGCGTCGGCGCGTAGCCGGCAGCGTCGAGCTCGGAAGCGTTGAACCCGGAGTCCGCGAACGCGTAGCTGACGATCGGGGCCAGCCGGGCGAGCTGCGCACGACCGAGCCTCGCCTCGGCTCCGAGCGGCGGCAGCCACCGCTCGACGAGCCGGGCCGGCGTGATGTTGTGATAGTCGAGCAGCTTGCGGGCGGGGTGTTCGGCGAACACCTCCGCAGCCGGGCTACCGATCGAGGACTGATAGAGGAGCCACTGCCGCTCGGGCTCGGCGGCCCGAAGGTTCACGAGCGGCTGCACTCGGCCGTCGCAGCCGGGCCCGATGATGCGCGCGTAGATCTCCGACCCGAACCCCATCTCGCGCAGCAGCCTCTGGGCCTCGAAGGTGTGGTTGCTCACGGCGTCGTGCTCGACGATCGCCGGTATCACCTGGTCGATGTGCGCCGGACGGGTCACCGTCGGTGACGCCGCGACTCGAGCAGCTCGAAGGCCCGGCGCAGTGCCCGGTCGCCACGGTGTGCGAGACCTCGGGCGAGCGGGCGGGCACGTCGGGGCACGACGCGCTTCGCGGCACGCCGGAGCACCGCTGATCGCTCGGCGAATGCAGGGACTCGCAACGCGCGCACCGCGGCGAGCTCGAATCGCTCGTCGAGCTCGCGCTCGTAGCTGTCGCCGACCGTGCCCTCGGAGCGAAGCCGGGCCGCGTCTGCCTCGGCAGCAGCGACGATGTCGGCGAAAGAGGAGGGATCGTGGCCGGGCACTAGCGCGCCAGGGCTGCGAGGGGCAGGGGACAGACGCGTGACGGGCTCAACGATCGGACGGTCAGTGCGCGGAGCCGGCGGCCTCAGGCAAGGCTCCTGCCACCGGCGGCGTGACCTCGACCCGGAGCGGCAACCCGACGATGCCGACGGCACGCCCCGGGTTCATGACCTCGAACGTGCAGCCGGGATCGAGGATGTCGAGCACGACTCCGCCCGCGTCTCGCACCTCGACGGTCACGCTGAAACGACCGTCGAGCAGCACCATCGAATCGAAGGCGAAGGTCGCGCTGCCGCGACCAGCGTCGAGCGGCATCCCCTCGACGGCCCCCGAGCTCGTCGAGGAGAAGACGATCGCGTCCCGCTCGGTCAGCAGCGTGATCTTGAACTGCACGCCGCTGATCGGCGAAGCGACCTCGAAATCGACTCGCACGTCGATCGGCTCACCGGTCTCGATGTAATTGCGCTCGTCCTGGCGTTCGTAGGCGGTCGTGGCGGCCAACAGCTTCACCTGGCGGCGTGCCGAGGCGATCTCGACGGGAGCATCGCCATCGACCGCCGGCGGGAGCAGATCGATCGCAGCAGGCGGCGCGGCGAACCCGGACTCGATGAGCCGTTCGCGAAACACCCGGATCGCCTCGCCCGCTGGAGCCATAAGGACCTTCTGGCCGCGATCGATGACGAGCACCGTGTCGCAGATGTCGCGCATCAGGTCCGGGGAGTGCGAGACGACGACGATCGTCCGGCCGTCCTTCTGGAACTGCTGGATCCGGTCCATGCATTTTTGCTGGAAACGCTCGTCGCCAACCGCGAGCACCTCGTCGACGAGCAGCACGTCGGGCTCGACGCTCACCGCCACCGAGAAGCCGAGGCGCACGTACATGCCCGACGAGTAGTACTTCACCTGGTTGTCGATGAACTTCTCGAGCTCGGCGAACGCGACGATCTCGTCGAAGCGCCGGTCGATCTCCTTGGTCGACAGACCGAGCAGGGAGCCGTTGAGGTAGATGTTGTCCCGCCCGGACAGCTCGGGCTGGAAGCCGGCGCCAAGCTCGAGCATCGCGGCGAGGTGACCACGCACGACCACCTGGCCGGAGGTCGGCTGGAGGATGCCGGCGATGCACTTCAGCAACGTCGACTTGCCCGAGCCGTTGCGTCCGAGGATGCCGACGGTCTGGCCGGCCGTGATCTCCGCCGACACGTCGTCGAGCGCCCAGAACTCCTCGAAGGGCACGTGGCCGCCGTGGACGACCCGCTCCTTCAGCGACGTGTACTTCTGGTGGTAGAGGCGGAAGCGCTTCGAGACTCCCTGGATGTCGATCGCGACGCTCACCGGCTGATCACAGCTCCTCGGCGAAGTTGCCCTCGATGCGACCGAAGATCTTCATCGCTCCGATGAAGAGCAGGCCCGCCGCCACGAACACGGCTGCCAACATCTCCACGTAGAAGTGGTACGGGTACCCGGCAAGCACCTGATAGGGCTTGCCGGAGATGCTGACCGTCACCTTGCCGTAGAAGAACCGCTGGAAGGAGAGGATCAACGGCGTGATGGGCTCGGCGAGGTAGATCGCCTGCAACCAGTGCAGGTGGTGGTCGACGACCAGCGCCTTGTACACGAGGTTGAAGTTGTAGACGACGGGGATCCCCCAGAACCACGCCTGGAGGAGCACCGCGACGAGGTGCTCGACGTCCCGGTAGTAGACGTTGACCGCCGACAAGAAGATTGCGAACGCCGAGGTCAGCACCACGAGGTCGAGCAGTGCGAACAGCATGACCGGCATGTAGGCCCAGTCTGGCGAGTACTGGAAGCCGAGAAGGAAGAGCGCCATGACGATGGCCTGGAAGAACAGGAAGACGACACCGGTTCCCACCTGGGACAGCGGGAGGATCTCCCTCGGGAATGCCACCTTCTTCACGATGCCGGCGTTGGCGACGATCGTTGACGAGGAGCCAGGAAGCACGGTGGAGAACAGGTTCCACACGAGCAGGCCGGAGAACAGGTAGAGCGCGAAATCCGGGGTCGGGTTCTTCAAGACGTACTTGAAGACTACGTAGTACACCATCAGCACGACGGCTGGATTGAGCATCGACCAGAGGAGGCCGAGCACGCTGCTCTTGTACTTGACCTTCAGCTCTTTTCGCACGAGGAACACGAAAAGCTCGCGGGAGGTCCAGATCTCGCGCATCCGGACGCGCAGGCGCACCTTCGATGAGACAACGCGATAAGGCAGGTCGCGCGGCTCGTGCCGGCCCGGCGAGACGTTTGGCCCAGGCGCCGGCTCGTCGAGAAGGGTGTCGACGGAGCCGGACAAGCCCGCTTCGCTCGTCGTCGCCATCTCGCCCATCCTTCCTGTGCTCGTCGTCGTTCTCGGGGTTACCTTCGTGACCAGCGACCAGCGACCAGCCGGATGCTGCTTGCCCAGAATCGGGCTCGGACATACGCGGCCAGCGATTATGCCAGCTCGAACGGCGGACGGTGAGCGCCATCGTAGCGGGCACTCAGGGAACGAGGGCTGCACTGCGTGCCGCATCGGGCTCCTCACAGGTCGAGCCGAACGGCGGGAAGGCGACGGAGCTCTGGCGTCGCGCGACGATGCCGCTCACTAGCATTGCGCGCTCCCGACGAGCGAGGAGCAGCCGTTGCCCCAAGGTGGACCCCGGCGAGTCGTGAGGCGCGCACGGACGGCCGCTGGCTTGCCCGGCCGCGTCGTCGCCGTGGAAGACCGGTGTGTCGCGCTCGAGACCCACGTAGTGGCGAAGCTGGACGAGATGCGGGCCGAGTTGGCCGAGGTCCGCTCGTTGCTCGGGGCGGTGCTCGAGACCGAGACCGACGTCGCCGGGCTCGTCGGACGCCTGCTCGAACGCACCGCCGAGCGCATCGATGCACTCGAAAGAGATCTGCCGGCGCGCAACGACCGGCTCGGGGCGACCGCCGGCGAGAGCGAGACCTCCTGAGTAAGGACGGAGGCCCGCCGACCCGGGGGCCAGGTGTGGACGGAGCGGTTGATGTCGGACCGGTTGACGGCGGACCGGTCGTCGTGGACCTGCAGGCGCTGCAGAGCCCGAGCTACCGCGCCAGAGGAGTCGGCCGGTACGCCGAGCAGTGGGCGCTGGCGCTGGAGCACGCTCGGCCCGACCTCGTCGGTCGCTTCCTGCTCAATCCCGGCCTGCCACCCCCGGGCGACGTCGAGGAGCTGCTCGCGAGTGGCAAGCTGCGCTACAGCGACGCGCCCGACGCCTTCCCGCCGTCCAGCCGCATCTTCCACTCGCTCGCCCCGCTCGACACCGCTGTGAGGCTGGAATCGCTGTGGCCGTCGGCCGCCAGCCGCCTCCTGCTGAGCGCCACCGTCTACGACTGCATCCCGGCGCTCGATCCCGAGCACGAGCTCGCCGATCCGGCCGAGCGCAGCCGCTACGGCGTGCGGTTGGAGCTTCTGCGCGCCGCGGCACAGCTCCAGGTCCTGTCGCCCTCGGTCGCCGGAGACCTCGGGCGAGTGCTCGGGGGCGGGCCCGCCGCGGTCGTCGTCGGCGCGGCGCCCTCCGGCTCGTTCCGCCCGCCTCGGGACCGGGAGGAGGCCGAGCGCCGGGTCCGATCCGGCGTAACGGGTCTCGAGCGGCCCTACGTGCTCTATCCGACGGGCAGCCACCCACGAAAGAACAACGAGCGGCTCGTCGAGGCGTGGTCGCTTCTCCCCCGCGACGTCACGTCCTCCTGGCAGCTCGTGCTCGCCGGGGACCTGCCGCGCTCGACTACCCACCACATCGCGCACGTCGCCGAGCGGCTCGGCATCGCCGACAGCGTGGTCACGACCGGTTACGTCGGCGACGACCTGATTGTCGCCCTCTACCAGGCTGCATCGCTCGTCTGCTTCCCGTCACTGTCGGAGGGCTTCGGGCTCCCAGTGGCCGAGGCGATCGCGTGCCACACGCCCGTCGTCGCGTCGGACCGCCCGCCGATCAGCGATCTCGTCCCGCACGATCGGCGCTTCGATCCCGAGCGCGTCGAGGCGATCGCTGCGGCGCTCGCAGCGGCGCTCGAGAGCAGTTGGGTCGAGGCGCAGGGCGCAACGAGAGCGCCGACTGTCGCTGTGTCGAGCTGGGCGGACGTCGCGGCGCGCGCAGCCGACGCGTTCGACGGTCTCCTCGGCGGCGCGAGGCGTCCGCTCCCGCGGCGGCGACGCCGACGGCTCGCCTTCGTGACGCCGTTGCCGCCCGCGCCCACCGGGGTCGCGAACTACAGCTATCGCCTCCTCGAGGAGCTCGCCGCGACCGGAGAGGTCGATCTCGACGCGTTCGCCGACGGTCCGACGCCGGGCCAGGAGGCCCCGGACGGCATCGCCGTCTACCGGGCACGGTCGCTCGAGGCGGTGGAGCGCCTGCGAGGGGGCTACGACCGCGTCGTGTACGCGCTCGGCAACAGCCATCACCACCTCGGCGCGCTCGCGCTGCTGCGGCGCCGGGCCGGGGTGGTCGTCGCTCACGACGTCCGCCTGACCAACCTCTACCGCCACGAGCACGGCGATCCCGGGCTCCGCCCCGGTGGGCTCGGCCGGGCCGTCCAGGCGATGTACGGCGACGGGCTGCCGGCCACGCTCGGCGCCGACGGTGACCTGAGCGTCGAGGACGTCGCACGTTACGGGGTCCTCATGGCGCGCGAGGTGGTGGCGGGATCCGAGCGCTTCCTCGCCTCGTCGCGGCCCGCCGCGGCGCTCGCGGCGCTCGAGGTCGGGACCGGGCTCGCACGGCGGCTGGGGGTGCTCCCGTTCGCCATCGAGGTGCCGAACGGCCGCCACGCGACCTTCGCCGACGAGATGGCCCCGCCGCCACCGTCGCTCGGACCTGCGATGCGAGCCACGTGGGGCCGCGGCGCAGATGCGGTCGCGCCCCGAAGACCGGTAGTTGCACATTTCGGCATCGTCGATCCGGTGAAGGAGCCCGAGCTCCTGCTCGACGCGTTCGCCATCGTCCGCCACGCTGCGACGACTTCGCCGGCTCCGGTGCTGGCGTACGTCGGGCCGATCGGCGACGAGCTCGCCGATCGGCTCGTCCGGCACGCCGATGAGCTCGACCTCGCCGAAGACGTGATCCTCACGGGGCCTCTCGGCGCCCATGCCTACACGAGCTGGCTCGCGCTAGCGACGATCGCGGTCCAGCTGCGGCGTTCGTCGAACGGCGAGGCCTCGGCGGCCGTCGGCGACTGCCTCGCCTCCGGCACCGCGACCGTCGCGAGCGACCTCGGATGGGTGCGCGAGCTGCCGGACGACGCCCTCGTCAAGGTACCGGCATCGATTGCCGACAGCTCGCTCGCCACAGTGATGGCACAGCTGCTCGCGGATGCGCCTCGCCGAGACGCGCTCGGACGCGCCGCTCGAGCCGAGGCGGACCGGCGCAGCTTCGCCCGCACCGCAAGGCACCTGCTCGAGATCACCGCGCTCGACTGCGCTCCGGGCATCGACTGCGCTCCGGGAATGCAGCCCTAACGATCACCTAACGGCCTTCACACGTCCCGCTACGCTTCGAACGGGCATCGCTGCGACACCGGAAACCGGACCGAGCCCGGCGCAGCGATCAGGCGCGAGCCGACCGCACGATACGCGCGACCTTGAGCACGCCGCGACGCGCTCGCCCCGTCGCGAAACGGGCGAGCTCCACCGGGCTGAGCGGCGTCCCGATGCCGGCATCGCCCTGGAACGGGTCGCCCGAGTCCTCGGGCAAACCCGCCGAGCCGAGAGATGACCTCGCCCTGTTCACGTTCCGGTCACGGGCCGCCCGCTCGCGGACGATGGTCTGCACGCTCGAGCGCAGGTCGCCTTCGGTCGGGAGCCGGCTCCAATCCGCCTCGGCCGTCGCCGGTACGCGAGCTGGCGGCTTCTCGACGACGACCCGATCAGCGACGACACCGGGGGCGAGCACCATCCGCTCCCGATCGTCCTCGGTCGCGACGACGATGGTGGTCGCCCTCGACCACAGCGCCCGCGTCGCGCGCCCTCCGACCCCGCCGGGCAGGGGGATCGGCGTCGGGAGGCGGACGGTGACGTCGCCATAGCCGCGCAGCACCGCTCCGAGGGCGCCGAGCGTGACAGCTCTCATGAGCCGGTCCGCAGTGGGCGCCAGTGGAAGCCCGGGCTCGGCGTTGATCACGACGGCGTCGAAGTGCCGCGCACGCACTGCAAGCTCGATCGCGAGCCTCGGCCCGGCGAGGCGCGCATGACTATGGGCGGCGCTGCGCCGGTCGGGCGAGAGGATCTCGACGACGTCGCCGGCGGCGGTGAGCTCCGCCGCGACTGCTCCGAGTCGCTTCGCCGCTTCGCCACCGGGCGGCGGCACCGTGCCGACGACGAGAACCCTCATCGGCCGAGCCCGGCAGTGAAGCTCTCCAGGAAGCGCTCCATCGCGGCTCCGACGACGTCCCAGGTGTAGTTGGCAAGGACGTACTGGCGGCCGCTCTCGGCGAGCGCCGCGGCCGCCTTTGGTGCTTCGGCGACGAATGCAAGGCAGTGGCCGAACTCGAGCTCGTCGGCGTAGGTGAGCCCACCACCGGAGCGTTCGCAGTGCCAGGCGACGACCTCGCTCGCCGCGTTGGCGACGACCGGCGTCCCGGCGAGCCACGCCTCCATGACGGTGCGCGAGAAGCTCTCGTTGACGCTTGGCTGGAGGAGGGCCTCTGCCGCCGCGAAGGCGTCGGGCAGCTCGTCCGCATCGAGATAGCCGAGGTCGACGACACGACTGCGCAGCCCCTCGGGGACGTCGGGCGCACCGACGCCGAAGGTGACGAGGTCGAATGGCAGATCGTGGCTGACGATGGCGGCGCCGAAGTCGGCGAGCAGGCGACGCCACCCCTTGCCCTCCTCGCGTCGCCCGGCGTAAAGCACGAACGGCCGCTCGAGACCGTGCCGCTGGCGAAATCCCGCGGGGTCGTAGGCCGCCGGGATCTCGACGGCGGCGCCGACGACGGCATGGTGCGGAGCGAGGCTCGGTGCTACTCGGTGCCCGAGCTGGTGCTCCGGCTCGGAGAGGAACCACGCGCCGGCGACGGAGGAGAGCGTCGAGCGGACGATGCCGAGCCATGCGTAGGGCTCGTCATGCAGGCACGGCATAACGATCGTGCGCTCCGGCGCCACTTGTGCGCCGTAGATCGTCGACCAGAACAGATAGGGCGAGAGCACGATCGCGTCAAATTCATCAGATTGACCAATTAGGTAGAGGTAGAGATCCGGTACGCGAAAACGTCCGTTCACCCAGGCCACCTCGTCGGCCGGCGCAAGGCGCTCCCCACGCTGGACACGGTGCTCGAGCTGGGCGGCCGCGGCCCGGGAGCGTGCACCTACCGTGGCGAAGCGCCGGATCGTAACGCCTCTGTCAAACGAGGTCCCGGCCGGGAACTCGTTTGCCCAGCTGAAATGGCTCTTTGCACACGTCGTGAGCAGGTCGACCTTGTGTCCACGTGCAGCCAGGGCCCGGGCCGCCTCGGCCATCACGGCCTCCGAGCCGCCCACGACGCCTGGACCGTATCGAGGTGCTACGAAAGCGAGGTGCACATCGGCGATCGTACGCGATCGGTGCCGTGTATCAGGACTTTCCTACGCTGAGTGGTTAGACAGCTACACTCCGTGGTGGGAAGACCTGACGACTATTACTTCATCTTGGTGCCAGACGAGCCGTAGGTAGTCCGCAGAGCCCTCCGAGGAGTACTTCGCCGTGCCCTATGCCTACGGACCCGAGTCGAGACCAGCAACGCCACGACAACTGAGCCGCCGCTTCGCGCGCCCTCGCATGAGCTCCGCAGTGCTAGCCGGCGTCCTGCTCGCCACCACCGGAAGCATCGTGACGCTGGCTAGCGCGACCCCGGCCGGTGCGGTCGCCAGGACCACCGCCAAGGCCGTCGGCGCGCGTGCCGCCGAGGTCGTCGCGGTCAAGGCCCAGCACATCGCACCGAGCGTCACGTGGCCCGCGCCACAGTGGGTGTCCAGGACGGCGACGGGAGCCGATCTCGGCTACGTCGCACAGAGCTCCCCCACGGCAGCGACGTTCGCGGGCCGCTCCATCGTCGCGGTCGGAGCGGAGAACGGCTACGTCTACGTGACCGACGCCGCCACCGGCGCCGAGCTACCCGGGTGGCCCGAGAAGATGGCGGCTCCCGCGGGCCAGTCGATCGCGATCGAGTCGAGTCCCACGATCGCCTGGCTCGACGGCCCCGGCAGGCCCCCTTCGATCGTCGTCGGCTCCGGTTCCACCTGGGTGCCCAACTCGGTGGGCGAGGTCGAGGCGTTCCGGCTCGACGGCGCCGAGCGCTGGGCGTTTCGCGTCGGCGCGGCACCGGGCACGGCGATCGGCGTCATCTCGAGCCCCGCGGTCGGCGACCTCACCGGCAATGGCGCGCAGGACGTCGTCTTCGGCTCGTGGGACCACAACATCTACGCGTTGAACAGCGCGGGCAACGTGCTCCCCGGCTTCCCGTACAACAACGCCGACACGATCTGGTCCTCGCCGTCGCTCTACCGCCTGCCCGGCCACAAGGGCGACGACATCTTCCTCGGCAGTGACGCGTCCGGCCGGATCTTCAGCCTCGCGGGAGGCTCGCAGCGCTGCGTCGGGGGATTCGTCGGCGACTACCGCTACGTCGCCGGCACGGTGGTCCGCGAGTGGTTCCACTGCGAGAACCAGTCCATCTGGTCGAGCCCCGTGGTGGGCGTGATCGGCAGCTCGCATCGACCGGTCGTCGTGGTCGGGACGAGCTTCTACGAGCAGCCGTTCCCATCCGACACGGACAAGGTCCTCGCGTACTACGCCGACAGCGGCGCCGCAGTGCCGGGTTGGCCCGTCACGACCGTCGGCCCCGCGCTCGGCTCGCCGGCCATCGGCGTGATCGACAGCTCGGGCCAGCCAGCGGTCGTCGAGACGTCGTGGGTGTGCGCCGGCCCGAAACAGCCGGACTGCTTCGCCGGCAACCGCTCCGAGGTCTATGCCTGGAACGGCTCCGGTGGGCTCATCTGGTCACACACGCTCATGGGTCCCACCGACCTCGGTTCACCGGTGCTCGTGCCGCTGCAGGGTCACACGACCGACGACGTCCTCGTAGGCTCGCCCAACGGCCTCTACCCCCTCGACGGAGCAACCGGCGCCTACCTCTTCGGGACCAACGGGACCAACCAGTTCGCCGCGATCAACCCGGGGTGCCGAGTGTTCAACTCGGTCGCAGTGGCCGATCTGCCCGGCACGGGTCCCCGGGCGGGCTGGCACGTCTTCGAGGCATGCGGCGGTCCACGCGCCTTCCAGAGCGTGGGCGAGCTCGCGAGCTACCGGCTCCCGGTCCAACCGTCGACCGCCGCGGCGTGGCCCATGTTCAGGGGGAGCCCTGAGCACGACGGGGTCGCCTTCGCGAGCCTGCCGGGAACGCCCATCGACGTCCCGGGCGTCACCACGACGACGTCGGCGACGACCGCTGCGATCTGCCGGGTCGGCGCGACGACAACAGGCGTGGCCACCGGGCGCGCAACGTCGACTTCCCCCGGTGCCTCACTGTCGGGCAGGATCAAGAGATGCACCGCAAAGTCCTCAGCAGCGCGCGCCCGCGCCGAGCGCGCCTTGGCATCGCGGTCGCGCTCGTGGCCCTACTTAGCGGTCTGGCGGTTGAGCTACCAGTAGCTGTTGCATCTGCCCAGACGAGCTTCCCCTCGCCGACTTGGGTGGACACGCTGGGGCAGGTGGCGATGAGCTCCCCCACGGTCGCGATGATCGACGGCGTGCAGGCGGTCGTCTTCGGTTCGGAGAGCGGCTACGTCTTCGTGGTAAATGCCGCTACCGGACAAAATCTGCCCGGCTGGCCGCAGCCGGTCGAGCTCGCTGCAGGGGCGCCCTCCGCGGTCGAGTCGAGCCCGACGGTCGCGTACCTGGACGGAGCCGGTAAGCCTCCGTCGATCGTCGTGGGTGCGGGTTCGACCTACGTCAAGGACCAGCAGGGCGGGCTCGTCGCGTTCAACGCGAACGGGACCGTCCGCTTCGTCTTTCATACCCAGGACATCTACAACGAGTGGAACGGCCAGAGCACCCCCGGTCCCACCGGCTACGACGACGCGGTCTTCTCGACGCCGGCAGTCGGCGACATCACGGGCACGGGTCAGCAGGACATCGTCTTCGGCTCCTGGGACCACGAGCTCTACGCGCTCACTCCGACGGGCGCGCTCGTTCCCGGCTTCCCCTTCCAGACCCAGGACACGATCTGGTCCTCGCCGGCGCTGTTCCACGTCCGCGGCGGGCGAGCCACCGAGGACATCTTCATCGGCGGCGACGCCACCGGTAGGAACGGCTGCTACGGCGGCTTCGTCTACGACTTCACCTACCGCCATCAGCAGCCCAAGATCGTTTGGCAGCACTGCGAGCGCCAGACGATCTGGTCGAGCCCTGCCGTCGGCATGATCAACTCCTCCGGACGCCCCGCTGTGGTCGTCGGTACCGGCTTCGGCGAGCTTCCGCCGTACACGTCGGCCTCGGACAAGGTCTTCGCCTTCTACGCCGACAACGGCGCCCGCGTCGCGGGCTGGCCCGTCACGACCGCCGGCCCGGTGTTCGGCTCGCCCGCGATCGGCGTGCTCCCGGGCAGCACCACCCCGGCGGTCGTCGACACCTCCTGGTGCACGACCTGCACGACGTCGGCCATCGCCGGGACGTCCGAGGTCTATGCCTGGTCGGGCACCGGCAAGATGCTCTGGAACCAGACGGTGAGCGGGCCGAACGACTTCGCGTCGCCCGTGCTCGTGGACCTGACCGGCTCGGGTGCGAACGACGTGCTCGTAGGTGCTGCGGGGGGGCTCTACGCGCTCGACGGCGCCAATGGCGCGTTCATGTTCGGCGAGAGCGCGGCGGACCCCATCAACACCTGCTCGGTGCAGACCTCCGTCGCGGTCGCCGACCTCGGCGCTGGGTCAGGCTGGCACATGTTCGAGGCGTGCGGCGGCCCATGGGAGGTGACGGGCACCGGGCGTCTCTACGACTACCCGCTGCCGGCGAGCCCGGCTACTGCGCCGCCGTGGCCGATGTGGCGCCAGAATCCCGGTCACGCCGGGGTCGCCACGCTGACGCTCCCGAGCCTCGTCGCCAGCTCGGCCTCGCACCGAGCCTCGGCGCCACCGACTAAGACTCGGCGCGGCTCTTCAAAGTCGAACGGTCGATCACGCGGTCGATAAACCCGTACTCGAGCGCTTCCTCGGCGGTGAACCAACGGTCGCGGTCCGAGTCGGTCTCGATACGCTCGAGCGGCTGGCCCGTGTGGAACGAGATGCGCTCGGCCATCATCCGCTTGAGGTAGATGATCTGCTCGGCCTGGATGGCGATGTCGGCGGCCTGGCCCTGCATCTGGCCCGACGGCTGGTGCATCAAGATCCTCGAGTGTGGCAACGCGTAGCGCTTGCCGGGCTGGCCCGCGCAGAGCAGGAACTGGCCCATCGAGGCGGCGAGGCCGAGGCAGATCGTCGACACGTCGCAACGGACGTACTGCATGGTGTCGTAGATGGCCAGCCCATCGGTGACGGAGCCACCCGGCGAGTTGATGTAGAGGCTGATGTCCCGATCGGTGTCCTCGGCCTCGAGGAGCAGCAGCTGGGCACAGACCATGTTGGCCGAGGTCTGGTCGACCTGCGTGCCGAGGAAGATGATGCGCTCTTTGAGCAAGCGCTGGTAGATGTCCCCTGCCGGGTCACCGGGCGACGAGAGCGCCGAGGAGGGACCGTACCCGGCGGTGATGAGTTCTGCGGTCATGCGAGCAGGCTACCCGGCGCTGGGGGACTCGGCGCGCGCCGGGGACGCGGGTAGCCTCGGCGCGAGGTCAAGCACGCGGGTGTGGCGAAATTGGCATACGCGCCGGGTTTAGGTCCCGGTCCCTTCGGGGGTGGGAGTTCGAGTCTCCCCGCCCGCACGCTGGGCGTTCGAGAAGCTGAGCGTGCGGGGAGCTGAGGTCGCTGGTTCGAATCCATCGATATCTTGGCCGTTCGGTCTAGCCAGGTTGCCGCTGACGACGACGAGTGGATCGATTCGCTCGGAAGGTGGGAAGTCGACGCTCGGAAGGTCGTTGGCAACCCGGTCAACATGATGGTCGTGTCGTTCGATGAGGGTGCCTGCACTGCTCCGACGTCGTTCAGGACCGTGGCAGACGATCGCGCGCGAGGGAATCCCCCTGCTGGGCTCGCCACTATCTGCACTGGCGTCGGTGGTCTGAAGTGCCACGCGCACGCGCCAAGAGCCGAACTGCATTTCGTGAGGGATGACACGTTGATCGAGGTTTCGCGCCTAGGCCTCGACCGTCCCCGCTCTCGATCTACCCCGCAGTGGACCATGGCGGTCATCGGAGCCGCCGAGGCACTCCTCACCCAGCCTGAAGAAACAGTGACCGTCTCAAGCGTCAGGGAACTCACGGGCTATTCGGTCGAGGCGACAACGCGCTCGCTGCGATTTCTCGAGGATCGTGGTCATCTCGAGTCGCCCGGAGATCATGCTTCTCGGAGGGCTCGTTCCCGAACCTCTCTGTTCGCAAAGCAGCGCCCTTCACGCAGGCATGACCGACATCGACGTTCAGGTCGACCTCGAGATCGTCGCCGGCTCAACCAACGCGAAGCGGCTCGAGGACGCGAGAAGCCGAGCGTTCGAGAACGTGGGGGATCCTCGCAGCTCTGGCTCAGCCGGTGAAGGTCTCGAGAGCCGCCACGAACTGTGGCTCGTCCTGGGAGATGCTCGCGTAGCCCGCGCCGGGCAGGACGAGCTCGTGGCTATGGCGAAGGCCGGCGACGAGAACCGCTGCGTTGGCCGGCGGGAAGATCTCGTCGAGCGAGCCGGTCACGACGAGGGAGCGCACCGTGACCTTTGCCAGACCCGACGCGACCGACGTGTCGCTCCAGGCCGAGGCCTGCACGGCAGCTTCCTGGGCGATCGCATCCTTGACGAGGTCGTCGGGGGGCAGCGCGGCGATGCGGGCGAGCCATCCCGTGCGCGCCGCGGTGAGCGCCGGGGGGAAGAGCAGCCCGGACAGCTCGAACTGCGTCGCTGTCGGGGACGCGAGCTCGCCGGCGACGGCCGACGCCGGCGGTGTGCCGGAGGGGCCACCGGCGGAGCCGTCCACGAGAGCAAGTCGCGCGACGAGCCCGGGGTGTCGTTCGGTCAGCGATAGTGCCACCTCGGCGCCGAGCCCCCA
Organism: Acidimicrobiaceae bacterium; assembly: GCA_025464005.1. Lineage (GTDB taxonomy): Bacteria > Actinomycetota > Acidimicrobiia > Acidimicrobiales > Bog-793 > RYN-46. Next base: position 52,579 of record JAODBO010000040.1, read on the forward strand.
GCCAAGCACGACCGGGGTCTTGAGCCCGAGCCCCGCGATCAGTCCGGCGGTCGAGTCGGCGATCGACTCCACGCTCGTCACCGCTGGGTCCGGGCCGGAGTAGCCGGTACCGGGAAGGTCGAACACGGTAACCGTGTAGTGCTGGGCGAGATCGGTCAGCAGCTGCGGATCCCACCAGCTCATCGTCGAGTGCTCCCCGGGCACGAGCAGGAGGTCCGGGCCCGAGCCGAACTGGCGGAAGGCGAGCTCGACGGACCCGGCGGGTGGCACGAGTGCGCCGGGGGGCGGCGCCGGGGGCAGTGTCGCACCGTCGGGCACCGCCGTCACGGGGATGCGCTCCACCGGACCGAACGACGAGAGCGATCCGGCCGCGCGCGTGCCCGGCACAAGGATCGGAAGCGGAAGGGTCGTCGTCGTCGTCGTCGTCGTCGTTGTCGTCGTCGTTGCTGTCGAGGCGGTGCTCGAGGTCGTGGCGGCCGAGCTGGACGCGCCGGCGTCGGAGGCCGCGGGTGACCCGCAGGCGACGAGGACCGTTCCGGCGAGCACGAGCATGGCCACAGCCGCGACCCATCGGCCGAGGAAGCGTCCGACGCTCTCTGGACTAGTGCGGTCTGGCCGCGCGGCGCTCCGCGGCGTCATCGACCGGGTCAGTGATCGCGACGCAATGCACCCTTTGCCAACGTCACGGCGAAGTCGACGAGTGACGAGCTCTTGTGTGCACTGCCAAGAACGTCGTCGAAGGCCTCGAGGAAGTAGTCGACCTCGTCCTGGCCCGCGACGAGCGGCGGCAGCAACTTGATGACGTTCATCGAGTCCCCCGCGACCTGGGTGAGGATCCGGTGTCGCTGGAAGAGAGGACCGACGATGAGCTGAGAGAACAGCCCCTTGTGCGCCAGCTCGAGCAGTCGGTAGCGGGAGCGCACCCCCGGCGAGCGGGGCTCTCCGAAGACGAGCCCGATCATGAGGCCTTCCCCACGTACGAGATGGAAGAGCTCGTAGCGCTCGAGCAGTGGTGCGAGGCCCTTGGAGAACGCCTCGCCGGTGACTCGCGCCCGGTCCACGAGGTCTTCGTCGTCGATCGTCTGCAGCGTCGCGAGACCGGCGACCATCGCGAGCGTGTTGTTCTTGAAGGTCGAGGAGTGGACGAGCGCCCGGTCCATCGAGGAGTAGACCCGATCCGAGACCTCGGTCGAGCAGATCATGGCCCCGACGGGCACGTAGCCACCGGAAAGGGCTTTCGAGGTCGTGACGATGTCGGGCACGAGTCCCCAGTGCTCGTAGGCCCAAAGCTTGCCCGTGCGCCCGAGACCGGTCTGTACCTCGTCGGCCACGAAGAGCGTCCCGTAACGCCGGCAGAGCTCCTGGACCGAGTCCCAGTAGGAAGAGGGCGCGACGTTCACGCCCTTGCCTTGAATCGGCTCGACGACGAAGGCGGCGACGTCACGCTTTTGCAGCTCGCGCTCGAGCGCCTCGGCGTCGCCGAACGGCACCTGGTCGAAGCCGGGCAGGTAGGGACCGAACCCCTTGCGGAACTCCTTGCCGCCGTTGAGGGAGAGCGCGCCGTAGGTGAGGCCGTGGAACGCGTGGTCGCAGTAGAGGACACGCTTGCGCTTGGTGGCAAAGCGCGCGAATTTCGTCGCCGCCTCGACGGCTTCAGCTCCGGAGTTGGTGAACACGACTCGACCCATGCCTGGATGGGTCCGCTTGAGCAGCTCCTCCGCGAGCACCCCGGCGAGCAGCGGGGCGTCCATCTGGACGAGGCTCGCCAGGTCCGCGTCGAGCGCATCGTGCAACGCCTTCTTGATGACCGGGTGGCTCCTGCCGAGAGCGAACACGCCGAATCCCGAGAGCAGGTCGAGGAAGCGATCCCCGGACTCGTCGTAGAGGTAGCAGCCGTCTGCTCGCACGTAGCGGCGGTCGAAGCCAATGGTCTTCAGCACGCGAACGATCTGCGGGTTGAGATTGCGGGCGTAGAGCTCGAAGTTCTCCCCGGTCCTGCGGTCCAGCACGTCGCGCAGGTCGAAGCTCATCGACTTCCTCCAGGGTCGCCCATCAGCGCAATCCTACCGGTGCGGCTCATGTCGTCGCAGCCGCCGGGTCCCGCCTCGTCGAGCGCCTCATCCCTTGATGCCGTACGCGCCGAGCACGCGGAGCGGATCGACACTCGTCCGCGGCTCGACGAGCACGAAGTCGCCGACGTCGAGAGCGCGATAGCCGATGCCGTGACGAGCTAGCCAGGACTCGAGCTCCGGTGCGAGCAGGCAGAGCTGACCCTTGGCCGCGCAGCCCGGGTCGAGCACGGAGTTGCCGAGCGCCGCCGCGGCCTGACCGCGCAGCAAGGGGTTCTTGAAGATCCACGCGGGGTGCGCCGAGCTCTCCACCTCGCGCAGGTACGGCTTGTAGCGCACGTAGATCGCGTCGCTCGCGGTCAGCTTCCCACCCGACTCGAAGTCGAGGGCGTAGGCGAGCCAGTACCCCGCGTACGCGTCGCGCACACCCAATGCCTCGAGCTCGTGCGCGACCCTGAGGACGGCGCCGTCCGGGTCGGACCGCCAGGTGAACCATCCCGTCCGGCCGGGAAACACCTGCGGCCGGTACGGCGCCAGCTGGGTCGTCGCCGTGATGGTGAGCGCGAGACCGGCGACAACCACGGCGATGAGCGGGAGCGCCCGTCGTAGCGTCCCCGCTCCGGACCGCTCGAGCTCCCGCGACCGGGAGCGTCTGAGGACTCGGGTGGTCCATCTAGCGCCGGCATCGGCAGCGGAGACGGCGACGAGCGCCGCGACCGGCGCCATGTAGACGCCATAGCGCCCGTCCTGCCAAAACCAGGTCTCGGGCAGGTACGCGTAGAAGACGGGGAACAGCACGACGAAGCCGACCACCACGAGGGCCCGGCGCTTCGTCGCGAGTCGGACGAGCCAGAGCGCTGCGACGAGCAGCACGCACGCGTAGAGCACCTCGCCAAGCGCCGTGACACGCCCGCTGGACGAGCCCGGGGCGAGCAGCCAGCCCCCCGAAACCCGCAGCCGCAGGCCGAGCACCATCGGCAGGACGTAGGTGTCGAGGACCCGGATATGCAACCCGAAAGCGGTGTCGGGGCCGCCGGTCGCGCGAAGCGAGGGGTAGCCGGAAGCCACGTTGTGCCAGAGCCACGGCAGCGCCCCGAGGGCTGCCGCGAGGATCGCCGCCACCGCGTGGACGGGACGGACGCTCGCCCGGCGACGGGCGAGTCGCCAGGCGAGCAGGACGCCGCTCGGGATGGCGTAATAGGCGATCTCGGGCGAGCACCACCAGCCGAGGCCCACGCTCGCCCCGAGAAGCACCCACAGCGCGAGCCGGCCGCGGGCGGACTCCGGCTCCCCGTCGGCGAGCCGCAAGGACGCGAGCAGGCACACGAGGCCGCAATCGAGCGTCAGGAAGCGAAAGCCGTACTCGATCGTCGACTGCCAGACGTAGACCTCGGGCCAGAGCCAAAAGAGCGCCGCGGCGGCGACGCCAACGGCCGGGCCGAAGAGCCGGCGACCGATCCGCCAGAGCAGCAGCGCGGCCACCGCGTCGAGAAGGACCGGGGTCAAGCCAAGGGCGAGTGTCGACTGCCCGAAGAGCCCGAAGGCTGCCGCTACGACGTACGGCTCGCCGCCGCCGTAGCTCTGCCCCCAGTAGAAGGCGAAGAAGTGGCCGTGGAGGATCTCGCGCGCCATCAGGCCCACGACGGCCTCGTCGGAGCCGACCGGCTGGCGTCCGAGGACCCACAGCCGAAGTAGGAGGCCGAGGGCGACGGCGAACAGGACGAGCACCGCGACGAGAGCCCGTCCGCCCGACAGGCGGCCGCTCACGCGGCCGAGCCGGACGTGGCCGCCCCGGTGGCCGGCGACCTCTTCGGCGATCGCAGTCGGATCGGCCGTGTCGGTCAAAGGCTCCTCACCAACTCGTCACCGGACTGTCCCCCGTCGCCGACGTAGGCGATGTCCTGCCTCGTGAGCGCCGCGATCCACTTCCGCACCTGACGGTGTCGAGCGTCTCCGCGGCGGCCCGATCGTATGCCGATGACACAGCCGGTCGGTAGTCTCGGCCGCGATGTCCGACGACCCCAGCCGATCCTTCTGCTTCGTGCACGCGGCCGATCTCCACCTCGACACACCGTTCAAGGGCGTCCACGAGACGGCGCCGTTCGTCGCCCGAGCGTTGCGCGAAGCATCTCTCGCGGCTTTCGACGCGATCGTCGACCTGGCACTGGAGCGGCGCGCCGCCTTCCTCGTGGTCGCTGGGGACATCTACGACGGTGCCGAGCGGGGCTTGCGCGCCCAGCTCCGCTTCCGGTCCGGCCTCGGCCGACTCGCGGAGGCGGGCATCGCGAGCTTCGTCGTCCACGGCAACCACGACCCGGTCGCGGAGGGCTGGTCGGCCGTCCGCTCGTGGCCGGACGGCGTGACCGTGTTCGAGCCCGAGACGGTCCGAGTCGTACCCGTCCTGCGCGACGGCATCGCAATCGCGACCGTCCAGGGCATCAGTTACGCGAAGCGCGAGACGACCGAGAACCTCGCGCTCCGCTTCGCGCGGCCTGACGGTCCGGGCGTGCATGTCGGTCTGCTCCACTGCAACGTCCAGGGAGCGGCTCAGGGATACGCCGACTACAGCCCCTGCACCCTCGACGATCTCCGGCGGGCACGGCTCGACTACTGGGCGCTCGGCCATATCCATCAGCACGGCGTGCTCGCAGTGGGCGACGGACCGGGAGAGCCGTACGTCGTGTACGCCGGCAACAGCCAGGCCCGCAGCCCGCGCCTCAGCGAACGTGGCCCGAAGGGAGCGGTCGTCGTCCACGTGGCGGCGGGGCGGGTCGAGCGGGTCGAGCCCGTCGCGTGCGACAAGGTCCGATTCGACGAGATCGACTGCGCCATCGACGACCTGGTCGGACTCGAGGACGTCGAGGATCGCCTGCTCGGTCGAGCGGACGACCTGCTTGTGGCCGCAGACGGCAGGTCGCTCGTGCTGCGGGCGCGACTTGGCGGGCGAGGCCAGCTGCACGAGGAGCTTGCCCGTCCCGGCACGCTCGAAGGCCTGCTCCGCCACCTGCGGGACGCGGCGGGATCGCCGGCTCGCTTTTGCTGGTGGGACGCCATCGAGGACGCGACCGCTCCGGACCTCGATCTCGACGCCGTGCGGGTCCGGGGCGACTTCTCCTCCGACCTGCTCCAGCTGGCCGAGGCGATCGCAGGCGATCCGGTCGCCAGTTCCGCGCTCGGCGACGAGCTCGTCGGAGCGGCCCCGCGCCTGCTCTCGCGTGATGTCGCGGGCCTCGTAGGCGATCCGGGCCGTCTGCGCGAGCTCCTCGGCGCGGCGACGACCCTTGCGCTCGACGAGCTGGCGAGCAGCGACGGATGAGGTTCTCCAGCTGGCGGGTCGACGGCTACGGCGTGCTCGCGGAGCATCGCGTGGACGATCTGCCCGACGGCCTCTCGATCGTGCATGGGCCCAACGAGGCCGGAAAGTCCACGCTTCTCGACTTCATCCGCGGCGTGCTGTTCGGCTTCCCCGATCGTCGTCACCGCAGGCCGATGCACGAGCCGCTACGCGGGGGGCGCCACGGCGGCGCCATCGGGCTGGTCGACGCCGAAGGGTGCCCGTGGCTGCTCGAGCGCTACGCCGGGACCCGCTCCCCCACGCTGAGCGCTCCGGACGGCTCGCTCGCAGGCGACGGTGAGCTGCGCCGGCTGCTCGGAGGAGCCGACGCCGAGGTGTTCCGGAGTGTGTTCGCCTTCGGCCTCGGCGAGCTCGCGTCGCTCGACACCCTCGAGCGGGACGAGGTCCGGGAGCTCGTGTTCTCGGCCGGCGTCCTCGGCGCCGGCCGCTCCGCGACCAAGGCCGTCCGCTCGCTCGTCGAGCGTCAGGGCGCGATCGTGCGGCCCCGCCAGCAGGACGCCTTGGCCAATCGGCTGCGCAAGCGGCTGGACGAGCTGGACGGCGAGCGCCGTTCCCTGCGGACCGAGGCCTCCGAGTACCCCTCACGTGCCCGCTCGAGCGAGCTGCTCGCAGGCGAGGCCGGCGTGGCTCGTGACGCCACCGAGCAGATCCGCATGCGCGTCGCCGACATGGAACGCATCGAGAGCGGCTGGCCCGTCTGGCTCAGGCGGACCGGGGCCCTCGCGTCGCTCGCCCGACTGCCGGAGCTGGACGCGTGGTCCTCAACCCTGCTCGAGCAGGAGGGGTCGGTGAGCCTGCTCGCGAGGGAGCGCTCGGGTCACGACGAGCGAGTCCGGCGCCACGCCAACCTGCTCGCCGAGCTGGACGGCATCGAGCGGGAGATCTCGGTCGCCCTCGGTGAGCTCGGGCACGGGCTCGATATCGGCGACGTGCTCGGCGCGGAGGCCGGGATCGAGATCCGAGCGCGGGTGGACGAGCTCGCCGAGCGCGAGCCTGAGCTCAAGGTGCTCGCTCGCACGGCCAGCGAGGATCGCGCCCGAGCCGGCGTCGTGCTCGCGGACTGCACGAAACAGTGCAACGCCGCTCCCCCGACAGCTCCGGGTGGCCCGGCGCCCGCCGCGATCCTCGAGGCCGCGGCGCGCGATCTCCACGAGCTGCGTCAGCTCGTGGAGATGCGTGACCGCCTCGCGGCCGAGCGCGCGACCGCCGAGCAGACAGAGCGGCTCGCACGCCTCGCGGCGCCGAGATCGCACCTCGCGCTCACCCAGGCCCGGGCGCTCGGGGTCATCCTCCTCGTGCTCGCGTGCGCGCTCGCCGGGGCGGCCGCCTTCTCCAGCGCCGGCCGCTCGCCGGCGTTCCCACTCCTGCTCGCCGGCGTGGCGGCGATCCTGCTCGCCCTCGCCGTCGTGATGTTTCGCTCGGCAACCCATCGCAGCGAGACGACCGATCCAGCGCAGGCCTCATCTGGCGCAATGGGCGCGCAAGGTCCGCTCGTCGAGCTCGAGCGGCTCAGCGGCCGTATCGGCGAGCTGGCGGACGGCCTCGGGCTGGCGGTTGCACCGAGCGCGGCCGAGGTGACGGCCGCGCTTTCGCGCAACGAGGCCGACCAGGCCGAGCGCCGACGGCTCGACGGCCTCGAACGAGCGGTCGAGGTCGCCGCCGAGCGGGTGGACGACGCCGAGCAGCGCCTCTTGATGCAGCGGGAGGCGATGGCGGAGGTGCGCGAGGAGGTTGCCGCGATCACGCGCTCCCTCGGGCTCAAGGGCGAACTCAGCGCACTCTCGTTGGTCAAGGTGCTTTCCCGCTTCGACAAGCTACGGGAGCTCGACGAGTCGCGCACCCGGCTCGAGGCGTCGACCCGACCGCTCGCCGAGGACATCGCGGGCTACGAGGAGCAGGTGGCCTCCGTGGCGGCCGAGCTCGACGAGCACGACACGACGCGGCTCATCGAGGCGGACGGAGCGAGAGGCCACGACGTCGTCGCCACCGTGGACCTGCTCGAGCGGCGACTCGCCGAGCTGCTCGCCCGCGAGGCGAGCCGCTCGGGCTACGAGCAGGCGGTCGCGGACGCCGACTCAGAGCTCGCCCGGATGCTCGGCGGCGCCAAGGACGCGGACCGTCTGCGCGCCGAGCTCGAGCTCGGCGACGTCGTGGCGTGGCAGGCGGAGCGGGCCGCCCTCGAGCGTGAGCTCGCCGAGTCCGCCGCCCGCTTCGAGACCTTGCTACGCGACGAGCGCGATGCGCAGCGTGCCCTCGAGGAGCTCGAGTCCTCGGCGCGCCTCGCCGAGATCGAGCTCGAGATCTCCGAGGCCGAGGCGGAGCTCGCCAGCGCGATGGAGCAGTACGCCGTGCTCGGGATCGCCCGCTCGCTGCTCGAGCAGACCCTCCGACGCTACGAGCGCGAGCGCCAGCCCGCCGTCGTGGCCAGGGCAGGAATGCTCTTCGACACCGTCACCGAGGGCCGCTACGTCCAGCTTGTGGCCCGCGCGGACGGTGACGGGGGCCGCAGTCACGGCATATGGGCGATGTCGTCGTCCGGCGAGAGGATCGACTCGGGCGAGCTCAGTCGCGGCACCGCCGAGCAGCTGTATCTGTGCCTGCGTCTCGCGTTGGCGACGAGCTTCGCCGGCGGATCCGTGGCGTTGCCGCTCGTGCTCGACGACGTGCTCGTCAACTTCGACCCGGCGCGAGCGGCAGCCGTCGCCCGCGCCGTCGCCGAGGTCGCCGAGACCCATCAGGTCCTCGCGTTCACCTGCCATCCCCATGTCGTGGAGCTGCTCGCCGGCGCAGCGCCGTCCGCCCGAGTGGTCGAGCTTCCGCCCTCGCGCTGATTCGCGAGGTCCGAGCGCTCCGAACGGCTAGCGGAGCGCCGCAGCTCGTCGGCGATCACGCCGCAGCGTCCCAGGCCGTCGTCGCGTCCTCCCAGCCGGTGGCGACGATGACGAAGGTCAAGAAGGTGAGCACGTGCACGCTCGTGCACCACAGGCAGATCGCCCGGATCTCGAAGAGCTCGGCGTAGACGAGGTAGAAGACGAAGCCGATCCCGACGACGCTCATCGCGAGGCGCGCCGGCGCGACGTAGCGGTGGGGAGTCCGCCACGCCCAGGGCAGGGAGAGGACCAGCATCGGCGCGAAGAACAACAGCCCGAGCACGGCGACCGGCACGCCGAAGACGACGGACTCCTTGCTCGTCGTGACCGCCAGGCAGTTGATGGCCCCGCCCCCCAAGGGGCAGGTCAGACCCAGGGACCCGGTGTAGTGCTCGTAGGTCAGGTAGCTCGCGACGGCGAGGCCGAGGAGACTGATGACGGTCGTCGCGATCGAGCGCCACGGCGTCCCCGGAGCTACAGCGGCAGGTGCGCGCCCGTCGGCGCGAGGCCGTGGACGGGCCCGGCGCGCGACCGGCCGGCGGCGTGTCGGGGCCGGTGCGACGGGGACGGGGACCTTGCGGCCGCGCTCGGACGTCTTGGGCTTCGACACGGGGAAAGCGGTCAGCTCACGGGTTTGGCTGCCGAGAGGACCTTCGCAGCAGCCTTCACGCCCGGCGACGCGCACACCGATGCAGGCTTGCCGCCGTCGAGGGAGCAGATTCCCGCGCTGATGTAATTGGCCTCGGCGATGAAGATGCTGGCTTCGATCGCCTTGCCCACGGCGGAGGACGGGTCACTGAGTGCCGCCGCGATGGCGGCACGCCCCGGACCTCCGTTGTTGAGCACGCCGGAGCTGGCGAACAGGTTGGCCATCGCGGCGGGGTCACCTGCCGAGACGTACTTGTTGCCGATATCGAGGAACGGGATGCCTGCCGACGCGGCCGGGTTGAACGGCTTCGCCGGCGTCGTACCGGACCCGTCGTACTTGGTGTACAGGGCGTTTACGGAGTTGGGAGCCGTCTGGAAGGGGTTTTGCAGCCGGTCCGCTGTCTCGTAGGGAGCGAACGAGACGTACTTGCTCGAGTACGTCGAGCCCACGAAGCTGAAGGTCGGGATGTCCCCGTCGGTGTTCGCCGAGGAGATCTCCTTCAAACCGGTGAAGGTGCCGAAACGGTCGAGTGCCGTGACCATCGACCAGCGCATGAGCGCGCAGTACGGGCAGAACTCGCCGCCCACGTAGACGAACTGCGGCTCTCCTGCCAAGGTGAGCGAGGACTGGCCCGTCGTGACGGTGAACGGAGCAGGCAGGCCCGCCACGCCCACGGAGTCGAACGTCGACGCGGGTATCGAGGCTAGGACGGACGTGATCGATGCGGGCGCCGGGGCCGGATTGCGACCGGCCGCGGCCGCGGCTGACGCCGCGGACGTCTTCGGCGAGCTCGACGTGAGCTTCACGGCGACGAGCACGGCGATGAGCACCACCACGACGGCAACGGACGCCCACCCGATCCACGACGAGCTCTTCTTACGGCTCCGCTCGTAGCGTCGAGCCGCACCGGCGGACTTGGCGTTGCGCGGACTCGGGGCCTGCCCGCCGAGCCGGCGGGGAGCGCCCGCACCGGCCCCGGATCCTTGGGCCGCCTTGTCGGTCTGGGAGGCTCGGCCGGTGCCCTGGCCGGTCCGGCTACCGGTCGGTCTCTTCTGGCTTGCCATCGGTTCGCGCTGCTCCCCTCGTCATACGACCCCGGCAGTGTACCGGGCCTTGCTGGGCGCCCACTGAGCGGGTGCCAGCTCGCGGGGTCCAGGGGTGAGGAGTTGCTCCTCTCGGGTCACGGTGTCATCCAGAAGTCAAAGTGTCATGCAGAAGTCAAAGTGTCATGCAGAACGGGAGCGGATCGCAGTACAGCAGGGCGTCGAAGCGCTCGCACGCACCCGCCACGTGCTCCTCGATCCGTCCCGCTCGACGCAGACCCGTCGTCCGGGAACCTCCGAGGTAGACGGCGGCGAGCGCGGAGGCGTCGCAGGTCAGATCGGGCTCCGCGGTGGCTCGCTCCACCCGGGCGGTGCCGTCGGGGGCCACCTCGAGCTCCAGTCGGCCGGCGTTCCAGGGGCAGAACGAGTCGACGAGCTCGACGATGACACGTCCAGCTCCGACATAGCGACGAGACCGGAGCGCTCCTGGCGCATCGACCAGCCGGAGCCAGGCCCCGTCCCGGGTCTCCAGGGTTTTCAGCGCCCGCGAGTCGACGAGCATGTCCCGGAGCGGCTCGTCGAGCGGCCGGGGACCTGTGCGTAGACCATCGGTGAGGTCGATGGCGAGGAGGAAGGCGAAAAGTCCTGCGTAGGCGGCGTCGCTCGTCGTGCAGCACTCGTCGAGCACCACCTCGCGGCGCCCACCTGCCGTCGGCAGGACGTCGTAGACCGCATAGCCGTCGATCGAGCCGCGCTCCTCGTACGCCGCGAGGAAGCGCACTGGCGCGCCGCTCTCGGGCGGCGGTGCGATCAGCTCCTCCCACCACCAGGCGGCTCTCGACAGCTCGCCGACCCGCTGGCGCCGGGCCTCGTCGAACACGACTGGGAAGGCCTCGGTCGCGTCCCTCGGCTCGAGCAGGAGGACGTTGCCACCCTCTGAGAGGGCGGTTCGCTCGCGAAGCGCTGCCCGGCTGCGATCGATCGCATACTTCGAGCTGTTCGTCGCCGGCCCGTAGCCGAAGCGCGAGTAGATCCCCGCTTCGCTCGCCTCGAGCACGACTGCGAGATCGCCGCGCTCGTGAGCCGCATCGAGGGTCCTTCGCATGAGCGCGGTGAGGATCCCCCGGCGGCGGTGCGTCGGCAGCACGGTCACGTCCGCCAGCGCCAGGGCCTGCACCTGAACAGGGCCGGGGAGCGTCAGCTCGACGCCGTAGGCGACACTCGTCCCCACGAGTGACGGGCCGTCGAACGCCGCGAGCGTGCGAGAGGGGTCGAAGCCCGCGACGAACTGCTCTCGCTTCAGCTCGGTGGTCCGTTCGGCGAAGCTGGCCTCGATGCACGCCAACAGCGGGTCGTACTCGTGCGGCTCCGGTGCGCGCACGCTGTGTAGGACGTTCGTCACCGGCGTGGCTCAGGCCGGGTCGGGGCCCGGCTTCTTCGTACCGGCGTCGAGGTGCTTGCGGATGCGCACCACCACCTCATCGGAGTGGTTGGCGTCCGCACCCTTCGCGTCGTAAAGGGCCTGGCGGTCCGCTTCGGCCTCGCCCTCGGCGGACTCGTCGGCCAGGGCGAGGCGCGCCTCGAGGCCTTCGGCGACGATCTTCTCGGCCTCGGCGACGAGTGCCTCCACCATCTCGTCCTCGGGGACGACGCGGATGATCTTGCCCTTGATGAACAGATGTCCACGGTGGCGACCCGCCGCGATGCCGAGGTCGGCCTCGCGAGCCTCGCCGGGACCGTTCACGACGCAGCCCATGACGGCCACCTGCAAGGGGATCTTTCGCTCCTCGAGCGCTTCCTGGGCCTCCTTGGCGACACGGATCACGTCGATCTCGGCGCGGCCACACGACGGGCAGGCGATGAGGTCGAGCCCCTTGCGCTCGCGAAGCCCGAGCGCCTCGAGCAGCTGGCGACCGGCGCGCGCCTCCTCCACCGGATCGGCGGTGAGCGAGTAGCGGATCGTGTCGCCGATCCCCTCGGCGAGGAGCGTCGCGATGCCGGCGGTCGCCTTCACGAGGCCGCCCGGCGGCGGTCCCGCCTCGGTCACCCCGAGGTGCAACGGGTAGTCGAAGGTCTCGGATGCAAGGCGGTACGCCTCGATCATGAGCGCGACGTTCGAAGCCTTCACCGAGATCTTCACGTCGTGGAAGTCGACCTCGTCGAAGTAGGCGAGCTCCTTGCGAGCGGACTCGATCAGCGCCTCGGGGGTGGCGCCCCCGAAGCGCTCGTAGAGCGACTTGTCGAGCGATCCGGCGTTGACGCCGATCCGGATCGGCACCCCGCGATCGCGCGCCTCGGACGCGACGAGCTTGATCTCCTCGGGCTTGCGCAGGTTCCCGGGATTGAGCCGGAGGCCGTTCACACCGGCGTCGAGCGCGGCGAGGGCCATTTCGACGTGGAAGTGGATGTCGGCGACGATCGGCACGGGCGAGCGCGGCACGATGCGCGCCAGGCCCTCCGCCGCCTCGATCTCGTTGCAGGTGCAGCGGACGATGTCGGCGCCCGCCCCGGCGAGCGCGTAGATCTGCTGGAGGGTCCCCTCGACGTCGGCGGTCTTCGTCGTCGTCATGGACTGGACGCTCACGGGCGCGTCCCCGCCGACGGCTACGTCCCCGACATGGATCTGACGTGTGCGGCGTCGCTCGGCCACGCTGACAGCAGCGTTCGCCATCGGTTTGTTACCTCCCAGGACCAGGCTTCGATGCTCTTGGCCCTGCCGGTGAGCCTACGCCCCCGACGGGCCCCTGCAGCACCGGCGACTGCGGCTCCGGCGCGTAGGCGCGGACTCCTCGCCGGCACAGGGCTGGCGAGGAGCGAACTCAGCCGCCGGGAAGGCTCGCCGGTTGGACGATATTGGCGTACAGCGCCCCGACACCGAGCACGACCATGAACAAGAGGAACACGTACGCGACGGGCATCAGCTTCGCGACATCGGCGTGGTAGCGGCGGCCGCGGCGTGAGCGGATGCGCTCGTAGACCGCAATGACGACGTGGCCCCCGTCGAGAGGCAGCATCGGGAACAGGTTCACCATGCCGACGAAGATGTTGATGGCCACGAGGATGTACAGCAGCTCCGAGATGTTCTGGCGTGCCGCCTGGGCCCCGATCTGGATGGCGCCGATTATCGACAGGAGCTGACCGGAGCTGTTGCTGCTGCTCCCACTGGCGCTCGATCCTGACCCCGACGACGTCGACGAGGACGAGGACTTGGACGCGGACGAGCCGGCGGTGCTCACCTGGTGGGCGAACGAGTGCAGCCCGTGGAGCGAGAACACCTGCGCGATGCCGCTCGCGGTGCTGGCGGTGACCGAGCCGAGCAACGTCGTCGCGCGGCCGATGGCGACGAACGGGTTGGTCGTCTCGTTGCGCGTGAGGAAGTCGAGCGTGACCCCGATGACCCCCGTACCGGGGCCCGAGGTCACGGTGGCGGGGGTCGCTTTGCCGTTGACGAGCTCCTTGACCTGGCTCGCGAGGTCGGGCCGCACGTGCAAGGTGACGTCGCGGCTCCCGCGGCGCACGACCACGGTCAAGAGGGTTCCGGGGTGGCTCTTCACAAAGTCCACGTACTGCTGGGCCTGGGAGAACTGGTGACCGTCGATCGCGACGATCACGTCGCCGGGCTTGAAGCCGGCAAGCGCGGCCGGGCTCTTGGCGCCGACGAAGTTCGTGAGGCCCGTGACCTCGGGCACCGCCGCGACAGGCAGGCCGGAGAACGAGAGCAGCGCCCAGAGCAGCACGAACGCCATGATGAAGTGCATCGCCGAGCCCGCGACCGCGACGAGGATCCGGCGGGGGAACGTGGCCTGGCGGAAGCTCCGGGCCTCGTCCGCCGGGTCGACCTCCTCGAGCATCGTCATACCGACGATGCGGACGTAACCGCCGGCGGGCACGGCCTTCACGCCGTACGAGGTCTCGCCGCGGCGGATGGACCAGATGCGAGGACCGAAGCCGAGGAAGTACTCGGTCACCTTCATCCCCGAGAGCTTCGCCGTGATGAAGTGGCCAAGCTCGTGCACCATCACCATGACGACGAGCGCGAGCACGACGACGAGGACGGGCAGCCCGTTGAGCAAGATGGCGAGCAGCAGGCCCGCCGCGACCACCGCCAGAAGCCTCGCCAGGGCCCAGCGGTTCGAGCGGCGGTCGTCCGGGACCGGGCTACCGCTGTCGTCGCGTGACGGAACCGGCTGATCGCCTTTCGCCCCGCCGACCACGACTGTGCTCACCTCAGTGCTCCCTGCGCTCCACGGCCCGACCGGCCGACTGCCTCGCAGCTGCGTCAGCGGCGAGCACGTCACCGACCTCGAGCAGCTTTGTCTCCTCGTGACCGTCGAGCGTCTCGGCGACGACGTCGGCGATCGCGAGCCAGCTGATGCGCCCGCCGAGGAAGGCCGCCACCGCGACCTCGTTCGCAGCATTCAACCACGCCGGAGCGCTCCCGCCCGCGCGGCCCGCCTCGTAGGCGAGGCGCAAGCACGTGAACGTCGCGATATCGGGCGCCGCAAAGTCGAGCCGTGACAGACACGTCCAGTCGAGGACGCCGAAGGGCGACCCGAAGCGCTCCGGATACGCGAGGGCATAGCCGATGGGCAACCTCATGTCCGGCTCGGACAGCTGGGCGACCGTCGCCCCGTCGCAGAACTCGACCATCGAGTGGACGATCGACTGGGGATGGACGACGACCTCGATACGATCGAAGTCCACGCCGAACAGCTCGTGGGCCTCGATGACCTCGAGGCCCTTGTTCATCAACGTCGACGAGTCGATACTGATCTTGGGGCCCATCTTCCACGTGGGATGTGCGAGGGCATCCTCGATGGTCACCGACGCGAGCTCACTTGAGCTGCGGCCCCGAAACGGGCCGCCGCTCGCCGTCACGACGAGCCGCCGGACATCCGCCGGCGGTTCGAGGAAGTCCGCGGCCGCGGAACTGTTGGCGGCGTTGCGGTGGTGGCGATGGCCGAGGCACTGATGGATCGCGCAGTGCTCGGAGTCCACCGGCACGATCTCCGCGCCGCGCGCGGCGCGCGCCGCTTGGACCACTGGCGCCCCGGCGATGAGGGACTCCTTGTTGGCGAGCGCGAGGCGTCGCCCGGTGGCGAGCGCCGTGACCGTCACCGGGAGACCGGCGAAACCGACGACGGCGTTGACGACGACGTCGCCGACTCCGGCGAGGGACTCGAGCGCGCCCGGCCCGGCACGGACCTCGGTACCGGCGGGAACGAGC
Source organism: Acidimicrobiaceae bacterium (assembly GCA_025464005.1). Taxonomy (GTDB): domain Bacteria; phylum Actinomycetota; class Acidimicrobiia; order Acidimicrobiales; family Bog-793; genus RYN-46. The sequence goes on from JAODBO010000040.1 coordinate 67,792, forward strand.
GCTGCCAGCTCGGCCGCGAGACGCTCGTCGCCGATCGCGACGTACTCGGGCCGGAACTCGGTGGCTTGCTCGCCGAGGAGCTGGACGGAGCTGTACGCGCCGAGCGCCACGACCCGGAACCGGTCGCGGTCGCTTCGCACGACCTCGAGCGTCTGGGTGCCGATCGAACCGGTCGAGCCGACGATGCTCACCGCTGTCGCCGAGCCTGCTCCGGCCGGGTGCGCCTCGGCGGTCGCGCGCGTCACGAGAGATGCACCAGTCGCACGACGTAGTACGCCACCGGCAGCACGAACAGCATCGCGTCCACCCGATCGAGCACTCCGCCGTGGGCGGGCAGCAGCGAGCCCATGTCCTTCACGCCGAGATCACGCTTGATCAGCGATTCGGCGAGGTCGCCGATTGGCGCGACGACGGCGACGACGAGCCCGAGGAGCAGGGCGTGCGACATCGAGAACGGATGGATGCGCGCCACCACGAGGGCCGCGATCGCGAGCGTGAGGACCGCGCCCCCGGCGAGGCCCTCCCAGCTCTTGTGCGGGCTGATCCGCGGAGCGAGCAGGTGCTTGCCGAACTTCGAGCCGGTGGCGTAGGCCCCGACGTCCGCGGCGACGGTGAGCAGCACCGCGGCCCCGAGCAGCGCGACGCCGTGCCGGTGCGGGAACGCCGTCGGATCGAGGATCAGCCCGGCGAACGAGCCGAGGAACCCGACCCACACGACGACGAGGAGGGTGCCCCCGAGGTTCGTCACCGGGTGGCGGCGGCTCCCGGAGCGGGCGCTGTCGAGCAGGTACCAGCAGAAGCTGACGAGCACCGCGATTCCGAGCACGACCGGGATCGCCGTGCTCCCGCGCAGGTAGGCGGAGACGACGAGCGCCGGGACCGCCACCAGTCCGAGGAGCGTTGCCGGCTGCTGGCCACCCCGGCGCAGCGCGCCGTATGCCTCGCCGGCGGCGAGAGTCACGAGCACCGTGACGAGCACGAGCGCGAGCACGGGGCCGGCGACGAAGCAGGCGATCGCGATCCCTCCGGCAACGATGCCGGTCGCCGTGGCGAGGAGCGGGTTGCGCCGGGCCCCCTCGGGCGTGCTCGTCGTGGCACTCGATGTCGTGGAACTCGATGTCGTGGCACTCGATGTCGTGGGACTGGATGTCGTGGCACTGGAATTCGCGGACGACCGCCGAGCTCGGGCAGGGCTGCGATCCCGGCGCGTCCAGCTCGGTGCGGGCTCCCCGTCGAAGCCGGCCGGAACGTCCGCAGTCTGGGCAACCTCGTCATCACGAGCATGGCGGGCGGCGTGCTCGGGTGCGTGGTGCCTGCCCCATAGGCGCGAGCGGCTCTTGCGGCCTGCGCGCCGGGAGGACCGGCTGGCGACGTCGTCGTCGTCGTCCAGGCTCGACGTCGTGTCCGGGCTCATCAGCGAATCCCAGGCCGCGTCGTCGATGTCGTCGGAGAGCTCCGATGCGTCTCCCACGTCGCGGCCGATTTCACCGACCGGCGAGCGCTGTGTCTCCGACACCGGACGGCGTGCTGGCGTGTCCTCGTGCCTGCGCGGCGCCCTCACGTCGAGCTCCCGGAACGAGAAGTCGAACTGGTCCTCCTCGCGGTCGGCCTCCGACGCGTGGCCGGCTATCCCCACGTGGGTGCCCTCCTCCTCCACGAGGAAGGAGAGATCGAGGTCCTCGTCCCAATCGGAGCGGTCCTCGCGCCACGTGGGGCCGCGCATCGTCGGTACGTCGCCAGTGATCGTCCCGTCCTCGGCCTCGACGAGCAGCACCCGGGGGACCTGGCCCGTGGGTGGGTCGGACCAGTCGGGAAGCTCCAGGGCCGAGAACTGCTCGGCGGGCTCGTCGTCGCGGGCTCCCGGAACGGGCACGTCGTAGCGCCTGCCGGTGGAGGGTGCGAGGCCGGCAGCGACCGCCGCCTCGACCGCCGCGATGCGAACGCCCTCGGTCACCGACCCCGGGGCGCGCCCGGGGCGCGCCGCCTCGACGTCGTCCGCGCCCTCGAGCGTGTCCTGTCCTCTCGTGCCCGATGAAGCTGAGGGATCCTGCGCCGACGAGGCCCGAGCCTCGTCGGCTCCCGTCTCGCCGGTCTCGCTTCGCGGGTCGCCGGGCCCGTCGGGCCCGTCGTCTCGATCCTTCACTTCGCCTCCCGTTCGCGGGTCGCCCCGAGGGTGCGGCGGGCAGCCCGTGAAGGACGCCCGCGCCGTTCACACGTCGAGCAGCTCCTGCTCCTTGTGGGAGAGGAGGCGGTCCACGTCGGCGATGAACTCGTGTGTCAGCTTCTCGAGGTCCTTCTCCGCCCAGTCGAGGTCGTCGGAGGAGATCTCGCTGTCCCGCTCGAGTGCCTCGAGGTCCTGGCGCGTGGCGCGACGCACTGCGCGAACGGCCACACGGGCGTCCTCGGCGCGCTGGCGGACGACCTTCACGAGGTCCTTCCGGCGCTCTTCGGTGAGCTGGGGGAAGACGAGGCGGATGACCGCCCCGTCGTTGCTTGGGTTGACCCCTAGGTCGGACAGCTGGATCGCCTTCTCGATCGCCTTCATCGAGCCCTTGTCGTACGGGTGGACGACCAGCACGCGAGCCTCGGGCACCGTGATTCCGGCGAGCTGCTGCAGGGGGACCTCGGTGCCGAAGTAGTCGACCCGCAACTTCTCCACCAGCACCGGAGCGGCACGCCCGGTCCGCACCGCGCCGAACTCGGTCTTCGCGTGCTCCACGGCGCGGCTCATCTTCTCGCGGGTGTCCTGCATTGCGAGGTCGATGAGTGACTCGTCGTTCATCTGATCAGCGTACCGATCGGCTCACCTGTGAGGGCGCCGTGGATGTTGCCCGGCTTCATGAGGTCGAAGACGAGGATCGGCAGGGAATTGTCCTTGCAGAAGGTGATCGCGGTCATGTCCATGACACGAAGATCGCGGCTGATGACGTCGGCGAAGCTGATCTCGTCGAAGCGCGTCGCCTCGGGATGCAGTCGGGGGTCGGCGCTGTAGACGCCGTCGACGCCCGAGTGCGTGCCCTTCAAGATGACACCGGCCTCGATCTCGGCGGCGCGAAGCGCTGCCGGGGTGTCCGTCGTGAAGTACGGATTGCCCATGCCGGCGGCGAAGATGACCACCCGCCCCTTCTCGAGGTGGCGAATGGCGCGACGGCGGATGTAGGGCTCGCACACCTCGGACATGGCGATCGCCGACAGCACCCTCGTGGGCCGCCCGGCCCGCTCGATCGCGTCCTGCAGGGCAAGGGCGTTGATCACCGTGCCGAGCATCCCCATCGTGTCGGAGGCGGCACGGTCCATGCCTTCCCCGGCGCCGGTGGTGCCACGCCAGATGTTGCCCCCGCCGATCATCACGGCGAGCTGAACACCGAGCTCCTCGCACGACTCTGCGATCTCCGCAGCGATGCGGCGCACCGTGCCCGCGTCGATGGTCTCCTCCGACGAGGCGCTCGCCAGCGCCTCACCGGAGAGCTTCAGCACGGCCCGCGACCAGCGCGGTGTGCCTGGACCGGCAAGTGGGCGTACCCCGCTGGCCATCTCAGCCTTGGCGGCGCTCACGCACCCACGACGACCTGGGCAAACCTCGTGAGCTGTGCCGAGCCGAGGAGCTGCGCGATCGTCTGCTTGTCGTCGCGCGCATACGGCTGCTCGAGAAGGACTCGCTCCTTGTACCAACCCTGCAGTCGACCCTCGACGATCTTGTCGAGCTGGGCCTCGGGCTTGCCCTCGTTCTTCGCGATGGTCGCGATCGTCTCCTTCTCGGCGGCGACGAGGTCGTCGGGGACGTCGGCCTTCGAGAGGTACTCCGGACGCGCGAAGGCGATGTGGACGGCCACGTCGTGGGCGAGCTCGGCCGACCCGCCGACGAGCTCGACGAGGATGCCGTTGACGCCCCTCCCGTTTTGCACGTGGAGGTAGCTGCCGAGCACGCCGCCCTCGACGGTCTCGAAGCGGACGTGTCGGCCGAGGGCGATGTTCTCCTTCAAGGTCACCTTGAGCTCGTCGATCTCGCCGGCGTGCGCAGCCAGACCGGCCTCGCCCTCGAGGGCGACCGATTCGGCGAGCACGTCGACGAGCCGCACGAAGTCCGCCGACTTGGCGACGAAATCCGTCTCGCACTCGAGGGACACGACCGCCCCCTGGCGGCCGGCTCCCGTGACCACGACCGAAACCGCGCCTTCGGCCCGCTCCCGGTCGCTGCGCTTGCTCGCCCCGGCGAGGCCCTGCTCGCGAAGGCGCACCGCCGCCTTCTCGATGTCGCCGTCGGTCTCGACCAGCGCGTTCCGCGCCGCCAGGATCCCCGCGCCGGTCTGCTTGCGCAGCTCTTGAACGTCTCGTGCTGTGACCTCGGCCACGATCAGGCCTCCGTAGTCGCGCCAGCGGGGACCGGCTCGGGCGCCGCGGTCACGTCGGGCCCGGGAGCAGCAGCGGCCTCGGGGGCCGGCGCCGCTACAGCCGGAGCGGCCTCGGGGGGAGCGGCGGCCGCCGGGGCCGGTGCCGCATCCGGAGCGCCTGCGGGACGCGGTGGCGGCGGGGGCACCGGGCTACCGCCGGACGACGGGCCGTCCTCGCCGCGAGCCAGCTTGTTGGCGGCGCGGCGAGAGGCGATGAACCGGCCCTCCTTCACCGCGTCCGCGATGATCCGGCACATGAGGCGGCCGGAGCGGATGGCGTCGTCGTTGCCGGGGATCACGTAGTCGATCACGTCGGGGTCGCAGTTGGTGTCGACGACGGCGATGACCGGCAGACCGAGCTTGTTGGCCTCGGTGACGGCGATGTGCTCCTTCTTCGTGTCGATAACGAAGATCGCCTTCGGGAGACGGTTGAGGCGGCGGATACCGCCGAGGTTGCGCTCGAGCTTCTCGAGCTCGCGGCTGAGAAGGAGGGCCTCCTTCTTCGGCAACGCGTCGAACTCGCCGGACTCCTTCGCCGCCTCGAGCTCGGAGAGCTTGCGGACGCGGCCCGCCATCGTCTCGAAGTTCGTGAGCATCCCGCCGAGCCAGCGCTGGTTGACGTAGGGCATGCCGCAGTCCGCCGCGTACTCGGCGACAGGGTCCTGGGTCTGCTTCTTCGTCCCGACGAACAGGATGGTCCCGCCGTCTGCCACGAGGTCACGCACGTAGGAGTAGGCGGTGTCGATGCGCGCCAGCGTCTGGTGGAGGTCGATGATGTAGATGCCATTGCGCTCGCCGTAGAGGAACCTCTTCATCTTCGGGTTCCACCGGCGGGTCTGGTGCCCGAAGTGGACACCTGCCTCGAGCAGCTGCTTCATCGTGACTACGGCCATGGTCAGTCCTTCCCAACGGTTGAGCTGATCCGGTCTCAGCGCCCCGAGGGACGACCGTGGGTGAGCCCGGACGAACGGTAGGTGGACCCGGACGGGCCCAGGTGCATCGTAGCCGCTCAGGCCCGCGGGTGAGCGTTCCGGTACGCCCCGACGAGCCGCTCGCGCGACACCTGGGTGTACACCTGGGTCGTGCGCAGGCTGGAGTGGCCGAGCAGCTCCTGGACCACCCGGAGATCCGCGCCTCCGTCGAGCAGGTGCGTGGCGAAGCTGTGCCGAAGCGCGTGGGGATGGGTCGGGCTCGCGGAGCGCCGGTCCAGGATGCGGCGTACGTCGCGCGGGCCGAGACGGGCGCCCCGAGCGTTCAGGAACAGCGCCCCGTCGGGCGACGACCCCGTGATCAGCAGCGGGCGCCCCGTCGCCAGATAGGCGCGCAGCGCCTCGGTCGCGGGCGCGCTCGTGGGCACGCGCCGCTCTTTCGAGCCCTTTCCCCACACCGTCACCGCGCCACGTTCGGCCGTCTCGATCTCGATCGAGCCGAGATCGAGACCGCAGCACTCGCTGACGCGCAGCCCGGACCCGTACAGCAGCTCGAGGACCGCGTCGTCGCGCAGATCGCGGGCGACGACCGCGGGAGGCCGCGTGGCGTCTCTCGGCCCACCGCGGGCGGGTTCGAGCAGGGCCGTGAGCTCGGCGGAGCCCAGGATCCGCGGTAGGCGCGCGTCTCCGCTCGGGGCCGACAGGCGCCTCGCCGGATCGCTCGTCGCTCGCCCGGTGCGAAGCGCCCACGCGAAGTAGCGCCGTAGCGACGCCGCCTTTCGCGCGACGGTCCGCCGGGCGTAGCGCCGGGTGGTCAGATACGCGAGGTAACGGCGCAGGACGAGGCGGTCGACCTGACCCGCCGTGGCTATCCCGGCGCGGCCAGCCCACTCGCAAAAGGCGCCGACGTCGGCCGTGTACGCCGTGACCGTCGCCGGCGAGGACCCCCCGAGCGACCGGACGAACTCCTCGACGTCCCAGCTCACGGCGTTGAGCTTACTGCGACCGCCCCCCTCTGCAGCGCTTTCGCGCCCGCGGGCGGCACGACGTCGCCGCGCGCGAGAAGATATGCACATGCCTAGCCACATCATGCTCGTGGAGGACGACGAGCGCATCCGGACGTCCATGCGCCTCGCCCTCGAAGACGAGGGCTACGAGCTCACCGAAGCAGCGAGCGGCGAGGAGGCGCTCGAGCTCGCCGCGCAGGCCGCGGTGGGCCAGCCGTTCGAGCTGCTCATCATCGACATCATGCTCCCGGGGATGGACGGCTTCGCGTGCTGTCGCGAGCTGCGACGTCAGAGCGCGGTGCCGATCATCATGGTCACCGCAAGGACCGACACCCACGACGTGGTGGCGGGCCTCGAGGCCGGAGCGGACGACTACGTCACCAAGCCCTTCGAACCGAAGGAGCTCGCTGCCAGGATCCGGGCGCTGCTGCGCAGAGCCCGGGCGACCGAGGGCGCCACTGCATCGCTCACCTTCGGCGAGCTCGAGATCCTGCCCGAGGCCGGCGTCGTCCGCCTCGCCGGCGACGAGGTGCACCTCACCCGGACCGAGTTCCTCCTTCTCTGCGAGCTCGCGGCCAACGTCGGCAAGGTCCTCTCCCGCGAGCAGCTGCTCGAGCGCGTCTGGAGCTACGACTACTTCGGCGACGGGCGGCTCGTCGACGTCCACGTCCGCCGGCTCCGCACGAAGGTCGAGCCCGACCCGGCCAACCCGCGCCACGTGCTCACGGTGCGGGGCCTCGGCTACAAGCTCACCCCCTAGGCGGACGTGCAGTTCCCCGTCCGGCGCGCACGCCGCGAGAGCGGCCTTGCCGGGACGGTGGCCGTCTCGCAGCGGCACTCCCGGCTCGGCCTGCGCAACCGCGTCACGATCAGCTTCGCGCTCGGCGCGTTCGCGCTCTCGAGCGCCCTCGGAGCGATCACGTACTTCACGACCAGGTCCTCGATCCTGCACCAAGAGCAGACGACGATCGCCTCCGAGGTGGGCACGAACGCCGAGAGCCTGCGCGGCCAGCTGCGCGACTACGAGAACCTCCTCCCCGCGGTGTCGAGCATCGACCTTCTCTCGGGCTCCCAGTCCGCCATCTACATCAGCGGCGCGACCATCCCGTGGGTCCAGATCGAGCGGACCCTGCCCTACACGGCCCTGCCGGACAGCCTGCGAAGGACGGCGACGTCCGGCACCCCGGCGAGTCAGATCTTCCGTCTCGACGGCAAGACCCAGCTCGCGATCGGGATGCCGATCCCGTCCGCCGGTGCCACGTATTTCGAGGTCTTCCCGCTCACCCAGACGGCGCGCACGTTGCAGATCATCCTTGCCTCGCTGATCGCGGCGGGCGTCGTCACGACGCTCGCGGGCACCGTGCTCGGCCGCTGGGCGGCAGGTCGTGCCCTGCGGCCGCTGCGCGACGTATCGGAGGCGGCGCTCGCGATCGCGAGCGGCCGGCTGGACACCCGGCTCGAGACAGCCGACGTGCGGGACCTGGCGCTGCTCGCCTCCTCGTTCAACCGCATGGTCGACCGCCTGCAGCAGCGGATCGAGCGGGACGCCCGCTTCACCTCGGACGTCAGCCACGAGCTTCGCTCGCCGCTCACGACCCTCGCCGCTTCGCTGTCGGTCCTCGAGGCCAGGCGTGAGGAGCTGCCCGAGCGGTCGCAGCAGGCGCTCGAGCTGCTCGCGGCGGAGATACGGCGCTTTCAGCGGATGGTCGGCGACCTGCTCGAGATCTCTCGCCTCGACGCGGGATCGGCTGACTTCGAGACCAATGTCGTCGAGGTCGGCGAGCTCGTGCGCAACGCCATCGCATCGACGCGCGGCGGCGTCCCACTCGACGTGCCCTCCGAGCTCTCCGGGCGCCTCCTCGCCGTGGACAAGCGGCGCTTCGAGCGCATCATGGTGAACCTGCTCGACAACGCACAGCGCTATGCAGGAGGAGCGACGCGCGTCGCCGTCGCCGGCCGGGAGGGCATGGTCCGCTTCGTCGTCGAGGACGAGGGGCCGGGCATCCCGCCCGACGAGCGGGCGCGCATCTTCGAGAGGTTCGCGAGGGGCTCGGTGGCTGCCGGGAGCCGGGGTGCCGGCGACGGGACGGGCCTCGGACTCGCGCTCGTCGCGGAGCACGTCAAGCTGCACAGCGGTCGGGTTTGGGTGGAGGGCAGGCCCGCCGGTGGGTCGAAGTTCGTCGTCGAGCTGCCCTTGCTCGAGGAGCCGTCGCTCGACGAGCAGTTCGCCGAGGACCACCCGGGCGCCGAGCTCGCCGCGGCGAGCTCGCCGCCGCACGGAGCCGCGCCCAGCTCAGAAGGAGCTTCACCGTCATGATCGCCGCAGCGATCTCGCGCCTGCGCCGTCTCGGAGTGCCGGCGCTCGCGCTCGGTGCCGGGCTGCTCGCCGGAGCCTGCGGCATTCCTCTCAGCAACGCGGCCCAGCCGCTCGCTCGCTCGCAGGTGCCCCCGGGCCTGCTCGTCAAGCCCCCTCCCACCACGACGACGGCGCCCGAGACGCCAAACGCAAGGCCGATCGGGGTGTACTTCCTCAATTCGACGCTCACCCGGCTGGTGAAGACCACCGCCGACGAGCCGACCGCGAGCCCCGCCGAGGCGCTCGGACTGCTCACCTACGGCCTGACCGCCGCCGACAACAACCTCGGCTATCAGACGGCGCTTGTGCCTCAGGCAACGCCGTCGGTGAAGGTGGACAATCGGACCGGGGTCGCGACCGTCGCGCTCGACAACTCCACGGAGGCCTTGTTCGGCTCGCCGCTCTACGACGCCCTGGCTCAGATCGTCTACACCATCACCGATCCGGGATTCGGCGTGCACAGCGTCGTGTTCACCTACCTCGGCACTCGTGTGGGTGCATACCTGCCCAACGGCACGTTCCCGCTGCGGCCCGTCACCCGTGCCGACTACGCCCAGCTCGCGCCGGCGACGACCACCAGCACGACCGTCAGGGCTGCTCCGGGGCGCACAGCGGGCTGACGACGAGACGGGGTGCGGCGGGGCGTGCACGCACCGGCTCGGGTGCGCAACGCCGGATCAGTGCGGCGCTACGCCGCCGGCGAGCGCCGGCTCCCACTCGACCCGTGGTGCGTCGGCCCACAGCCGCTCGAGGCCGAAGCGCTCACGGGCCTCGATGTCGAAGACGTGGACGACGAAGGAGCCGTAGTCTACGAGGACCCACTGTGCCTCGGACAGGCCCTCGACGCGGCGCACCGACGTGCCGCCGGCGTCGCGCACGGCCCGCCCGACCTCATCGACGATGGAGCGCACCTGGCGGTCGTTGCGACCGGCGCTCAGCACGAAGTAGTCGGTGATCCCGAGAAGATCGCCGACATCGAGCACGACCGTCTCCTCGAGCGTCTTGTCCGACGCGGCACGAGCCGCGAGCACTGCGAGGTCGAGTGCCGACCTGCCGGACGATCGAGCGATCTCGGACACGGCGGTCGGGCTGTCGTTCATCTCTCCTGAGCGTACAGCCCTCGCTCGGCGATCACGCGGATCGCGGCGTCGGGCACGAGGAAGTCGAGCGGCCTGCCGTCTACGACGCGTTCGCGAAGCTCCGTGCTCGAGATCTCGAGCGCCGGCATCTCGATCGAGACGGCTCGCCATCCGGCGAGCGGGCCGCCCTCGCCGAGCTCGACCGTCGGAGCGCCCGGGCGGTTGACCACCACCAGAGTCACCGCCGTCCGCACGGTCTCGAGACGCTCCCAGGACGCGAGGCCGCCGACGACGTCCGCCCCCACGACGAGGAAGAGCTCGGCGTCCTGGTGAGCCGCGACGAGCTGTTCGACGGTATCGGCCGTGTAGGAGACGCCCCCGCGGTCGACCTCGAGCGACGAGGCCTCGACGCCGTCCACCCCGTCGACCGCGGCTTCGACGAGCGCCAGCCGATCACGCGCCGGGGTCACGGCACGCTCGCCGACCTTCTGCCACGGCTCGTTCGCCACCACGAGGAGCACGCTGTCGAGCGCTAGGGCGTAGCGCACGTTGACGGCTGCGACGAGATGGCCGACGTGGATCGGGTCGAACGTTCCTCCGAAGACGCCGATGCGCACCGCCGCAGGTTACGCGTATCGCGCGCCGGGGCGCTCCGAGCATCCAGAACGCCTCGGGCACGACGGCTCCCCGGCGGCCCGGACCGGTCGAGCAACCCTAATGAAGTCCTAAGGACTTCGGCGCGACATCCCTCGTCAAGGCGCGTACTCTTGTGCGATGGCACAGCGAATAGGAGGGGGGTCGTCCGCGCCCGAGGGCGAGACGACGGTGCCACCATGGTCGCCCGACTCGTGGCGAACGCGTGACGCCGCCCAGCAACCGGAGTGGCCCGACGCCGCGGTGACCGCGGCGGTCGGAGCCGAGTTGCGGACGCTCCCGCCGCTCGTCTTTGCGGGCGAGGCTCGCACGCTCATCCAGTCGCTCGGCAACGTCGCCGCCGGCAAGGCCTTCGTGCTCCAAGCTGGCGACTGCGCCGAGTCGTTCTCCGACCAGTCGGCCGACCAGATCCGGGACAAGCTGAGGGTCATCCTCCAGATGGCCGTCGTGCTCACGTACGGCTCGGGGGTCCCCGTGGTGAAGCTGGGCAGGATCGCGGGGCAGTTCGCGAAGCCGCGCTCCTCGCCGGTCGAACGGGTCGGCGACGTCGAGATGCCTGCATTTCGCGGCGACATCGTCAACGACGACGCGCCGGTGCCGTCGGCTCGCATCCCGGACCCCCGGCGCATGCTCACCGCCTACCACCGCTCGGCGTCGACACTCAACCTCCTGCGGGCCTTCACCAAGGGCGGCTTCGCGGACCTCTCGCAAGTGCACGCCTGGAACCAGGAGTTCGTGGCGACGAGCGCCGAAGGGCGCCGATACGAGGCGATCGCCGAAGAGATCGATCGCACGCTGCGCTTCATGCGCGCGTGCGGCGTCGACCTTTCGGCCGGGGCCCCGATCCAGCAGGTCGACTTCTACACGAGCCACGAGGCGCTCCTGCTCGACTACGAGGAGGCCCTCACCCGGCGCGACTCGCTGTCGGGCGACTACTACGACTGCTCCGCGCACATGCTGTGGATCGGCGAGAGGACGCGCCAGCTGGACGGGGCCCACGTGGAGTTCCTCGCCGGCGTAGGCAATCCCATCGGCGTGAAGCTCGGCCCTTCCACGAGCCCGGACGAGGCCGTCGCTCTCTGCGAGCGCCTCAATCCCGGTCGTGTTCCCGGACGGCTCACCCTTATCTCTCGCCTCGGCGTTGCCAAGGTGACGACGGTGCTCCCGTCCCTCCTGCGCGCGGTGACCGATGCCGGCCATCCCGTCGTCTGGCAGTGCGACCCGATGCACGGGAACACTTTCACGGCCAAGGGCGGCCAGAAGACGCGCCACTTCGACGACGTGCTCGGCGAGATCCGTGGTTTCTTCGCCGTGCACCGCAGTGAGGGCACCTGGCCGGGGGGCGTGCACGTCGAGCTCACCGGCGACGACGTCACCGAGTGCCTCGGCGGCGTCGAGGACATCCTCGAGGAGCAGTTGCCGCTGCGTTACACGACGACCTGCGATCCGAGGCTCAACGCGCGTCAGTCCATCGACCTCGCCTTCCGGGTAGCAGAGTTGCTCCGTAGCTGATGCGTTCGAGGTGCTCTCGCGGCCGCGCGGTCGTTGCCAGCGCGGTTAGCGCAGTCGCGCTCGGCGTCCCCGCCACGACCATCGGGGCCCAGTCGTCCGGAGCCCAGTCGTCCGGGGCCCAGTCCTCAAGCGGCACGACGACCGCAGCAGATCGAGCGGCGCACGAGGTGGGTGCGCTCGCCCAGCAGTCGGTGCGGGTCGGCCCGGTCACCGGCTTGGGCCGGGCGACGGGCCCGACGTCCGGACGTGGCCGGACCTCGACGGCGCTTCGTCCGGCCGTCGTCGACAGCCACCAGGCGGGCGCGACGTCGTGCTCCCCGGGGCCGACTCCGACACCGACCACGACGACAACCACGACGACGGTGCCGCCGACCACGACGACCACGACGACCACGACCACCAGCTCCACTACGACGACCACGACCACGACCACGACCGCGCCGCCGACCGCGGGAAGCGGTAGCAGCGGTGGGCTGCTCGGCAGCGGCACGCGGTCTGCCGCGGTCCGCGCTCGCGACACCACGACGACCACCACCCTGCCGTCCGCGACGACGACGAGCGGCGCCCCCACGACCACCACGTCGTCCCCCACCTCGTCGACAACGACGCCGCCGGCGGTGCCCACGCCCGTCTCGGCCTCCGCCGCCTACTACCTCGTCGAGAACAACGGTGGCATCCACGCGTACGGCGGTGCCGGCTTCTTCGGTTCGAGGGCGGCGAAGCGCGTTCCCGCTCCGGTCATCGGCGGGGCCACCACCGCGGACGGCGCCGGCTACTGGCTAGCGACCTCCCACGGCAACGTCTATCCGTTCGGTGACGCCGGATTCCACGGCTCGCCGATCCACGTGCGCCACCTCGACTCGATCGTGGCGGTGGCCGCGACGCCGAACGGCCAGGGTTATTGGCTCGTCAGCCGCTCCGGAGCCGTGTACAACTACGGCGACGCCGAGTTCTGCGGCTCGGCGGTCCACGAGCCGGTGAAGGGGACCGTCGTCGCCTTCGCGGCGACCTCGGACGGCGCCGGCTACTGGATCGTCACCTCCGGCGGCAGCGTCTACAGCTACGGCGACGCCGGATTCCACGGCTCGGCGGCGACGTTGGCTCGCCACGCCCCGATCGTCGGCATCGCCCCGACCGTGGACGGCGGCGGCTACTGGCTCGTCTCTGGCGCCGGCGCGGTCTACAGCTACGGAGATGCGAGGTTCTTCGGCTCGGCGGTGCACAAGCGCGTGGACAGCACCGTCGTGTCGATCAGCGCGACCGCGGACGGCGCCGGGTACTGGATCACCGCGTCGACCGGAAGGGTCTTCAACTTCGGTGACGCCCACTTCACCGGGTCGCTCGCGAAGAGCCAGCCTCGCAAGCCGCTGGCGGTCGTCGGCCTCGTGCGCACCTCGCTCGCGAGCGCCAAGACCGCGATCTCGTCGTTGCCGCACGGGGCGTACGGCTACGACATCAGCAACTACCAGTGCGCGAAGGGCAAGCCGAACAGCATCCAGGCGAGCTCACCGACGAGCTCCGCCGTTTCGGTGATCGGCGTCACCGGATGGCTGGACAGTGCGGACAATTCCTGCTTGGCCTCCGAGGCGGCGTGGGCTGTCAAGGCCGCAGGCTCGACGGGAGGCGCGTACAGCCTCTATCTGTTCATGAACTCGCCGGGCACGAACGCCGCAGCGAATGCGCAGGACGCCAACGGCCCGGCTGGGGCGTGCAGGGCTCTCTCGGGGAACAACCAGCTCTCCTGCCAGGCGTACAACTACGGCTACAACGGCGCCAAGAACGCCCTCGCGTTCGCGAGCGGCCAGAGCGTGACGGCCAAGGTGTGGTGGCTGGATATCGAGAAGGGTCAGCTCTCCTCGACGCCCTACAGCAGCTACCCGTCCGCGTACTGGTCCGACTCGCGGGCGCTCAACGCCCAGACGATCCAGGGTGCGCTCGACGCGCTCCGCCAGGGTGGCGTGATCGTGGGGATCTACTCGACGAGCCTGCAGTTCCCCCAGATCGCCGGCGCCTTCGTCCCGAGCGGGCCCAGCGTGCCGCTATGGATCGCCGGAGTGCCCTGGACCAGCCCGCCCTTCACCGAGAAGGGCCTGAAGGGCCCCTCGGTGCTCGCCCCCTGGTGCGCCGGGACCGCGAGCTACGTCGGCTTCAAGGGCACGGACACCTTCGCCGGCGGGGTGCCGTGGCTGCTCCAGGAGACGCCGGGCAGCGAGCCCTCGCCGTACGGCTTGGACCCCGACTACTCCTGCTGAGCCGATCGAACCCGGCTCGTTCGTGGCTCGGCGGGGAGGGCGTCGAGCCGTGACGGGACCCTCGCCACGTCGGCCTCGACCCAGCGTGGCGGTGGCGACACGAGGGAGCGACGCGCCGCTCCGCGCTCGGCCCCGGGCGTCGTGCGCGTGCCGGCATCGAGCAGGTGGGCGGCGTCGTTGTAGCGGACCAGGCGCCATTTCGAGCCGATGTGCTGCCACTCGGTCATCGAGGCGTGCTCGGGATGCAGACGCACCCCGACGCCGTGGTCGGCGAGGTCAAGGAACCTGATCATCGAGGAGTCGATGACCCCGCCGTGGGCGACAACCACGACGAGCCTCCCCGGGTGCGCGAGGGCCAGCTCGGTGAGGGCGGACGAAGCGCGGTCGAGGAACCCGGCCCAGCTCTCGCCTCCCGGCGCGAGCGGGAGCTCCGGCTCGTCGCCCGGGAGCGACTGGCGCATGTACCGCTCCGAGTAGTCGGCCCAGCTGAGGCCATCGGCCTCACCGGCGTGCCGCTCGCAGAGCGCGCAGCTCTGGACGAACGACGCATTCCCCAGGCTAGGAGCGAGGATCGCAGCGGTCTCGATGGCTCGGGGCAAGATGCTCGTGTAGAAGGCGGCCGCGCCGTCGAGCTCCCCCGTGCGAGCGAGACGGGCCGCCAACGCCTCGACCTGACGAACGCCCAGCGCCGTGAGACCGCGGCAGCTCTCGTGACCGCCGATGTACTCCTCGGCGTTGCACACGGCCTCGCCGTGGCGCACGATGACGATGCGCGTACCCTGGCTCACTGCGGTGCTGTCGCCGGTCACGGCGAGGACCCTACCGTGGCTTCGCCTCGGCCACTGCGCGCACCTTGGCCGAAGGCGCGTCAGTCGAGCAGTTCGACGAACCGCTCGAGCTGGCGCAGGTTGCGACACTCGAAGACGCCGTCGGTGAACGGCGCGTACTGCCCGACGATCGAGTCTCCGCTCCCCCAGTAGGCGCGCGGCTCCGGGTTGAGCCAGTAGACGCGCCGGGCCCGCCGCGCGATCTCTGCAAGCGCCTCGGCGTTGGCCGCGTGGTAGTTGTTGCGGGCGTCGCCGAGGACGATGACGTTGGTCCGGGAGGTGATCTCCCTCCCCCACCGCTCGCCGAAGACGCCGAGCGCGTGCCCGTAGTCGGAGTGCCCGTCGAGATGGACGACGTCGGCCTCGGCGCCGACGCGCGCTATCGCCTCGGTGATCGAGGCCGACCTGGTGAAGATCTTCGTGACCTCGTCGATGCCGTCGACGAACACGAACGTGCGGACCTTCGAGAACTGCGACGCCATCGCGTAGACGAGATGCAAGGTGAAGCGGGCGAAGGAGGCGACCGAGCCGGACACGTCCGCCACCACGACGATCTCGGGCTTGGCGGGGCGCTTCGCATGAAAGCGGGGCTCGAGCGGCACGCCACCGGTCGACAGTGATCGCCGGATCGTCGAGCGAAAATCAAGGGTTCCCCTGCGACGGTGCCTCCGGCGGCGGGCGAGGCGCACCGCCAGAGATCGGGCGAGCGGGTAGAGCGCACGCCTCAGGCGGACGAGCTCGTCGCCGGTCGCGTGCATGAAATCGACGTCCTCGACGAGTGGCCGGCGCAGCGTCTTGGCCACGGCCGACGCCCCCCGGTCGGCCACGAGCGCCCTGCGGATCTCCGCCTCCACGAGACGCCGCAGCTCGCCAATTCGGGCCGCGAGCTCCTCGGCGACGAGCCGGTCCCCGAGCCGACCGGGCGGCCGACCAACGTGCAGGCTCGCCTCGTCCGCCGCCGACCCTGTGGCGGCGGCGAGCAGCTCGGCGAGCAGGCCGTCCAGATCGAGCCCGCGAAGCGTCCGGTAGAGGTAGTAGGAGATGCCGACCGGGCGTCCGGGCTCGAGGCCCGCGTGCAGGCGAACGGCCAGGCGAGCAAGCGCCGGCAGGGCGGCGTCGTCGCCCGTGCGCAGTGCTTCGGCGACGAGGGCTCGCAGCTGCTCGGCGTCGAGTCGCTCCTCGCTCCCTTCGCCGGCGCCTCCGGCCGGCTGTGCGCTCCCCGCGTCGGGCGGAACGCCGCTGTCGTCCGCGAGCACACCGACGTCGTCTGGCGCGCCGTCCAAGGCCATCGGTGTGGCGCGCGGCGAGAAGTAGACGTCGAAGGTCGTCGCAAACGCGTCCCAGTGCGTCGACGACTTCACGAGCGTCGCGCCGAGCGCGCTGCGCAGAGCTTCGCGATCCTCGAGCGGCACGTGGCGGACGGCCTCGGCCGCGTCGAGCGTCTCGGTGAGCGAGACCGGGAGCCCGGTCTTACGCAGCTCCTCGACGAAGCCGGTGAGGACGTCGAGCACTCAGACGCTCAACGTGGCCGACCGGTCAGCTCGCGCGTCGCCTGGTCGATGTCGGCCTGGTACTTGAGGAGAAGGTTGAGGGTGGCAACGGTGGTCGAGGTGTCGACGTGCTCGACGCCGAGCAGGACCAAGGTGCGCGCCCAGTCGAGCGTCTCGGACACCGAGGGGTGCTTCTCGAGCTCCATCTGCCGGAGGGAGCGGACGACGCGGACGACCTCCTCGGCGAGGTGCACGTCGATGCCGGGCACCTTCGCGAGCACGATCTCCCGCTCACGCTCGACGCTCGGGTAGTCGAGGTGCAGATAGAGGCAGCGCCGCTTCAGCGCCTCCGACAGCTCCCGCGTGTCGTTCGACGTGAGCAGCACGAAGGGGAGCTGGCGAGCCTTCACGGTGCCGAGCTCGGGGATGGAGACCTGGTAGTCCGAGAGGACCTCGAGGAGCAGTGCCTCGGTCTCGAGCTCCACGCGATCGACCTCGTCCACGAGGAGCACGACCGGCTCGGTCGCGCGAATCGCCTGGAGCAGCGGACGCTCGAGGAGGAACTCCTCGGAGAAGATGTCCTCCTCGAGCTCCTTCCAGCCGGCACTCGACGATCCCCCGTCGTCCCCGGAGCCGCGCTCCACCTGGATGCGGAGCAGCTGCTTGCGATAGTTCCACTCGTAGAGGGCCTTGGCCTCGTCGAGACCCTCGTAGCACTGCAGCCGGATGAGCCTCGCGCCGAGCAGGGAAGCGACCGATTTCGCCAATTCGGTCTTCCCGGTGCCGGCCGGACCTTCGACGAGCACCGGCTTGGCGAGCCGATCGGCGAGGAAGACCACGGTCGCGATCTGCTCGTCGGCGAGATAGCCGACCGAGCCGAGCCTCTCGACGACCTCGGGAACCGAGCCGAATCGCGGTGGCGTCTCGTCGCGCAGCACGTCCGCCGTCGCCGGCGAGGCGTCCCCCGCGGTCACGGTCGGACCTGCCCGTCCCCCTCGATGACGTACTTCACCGACGTCAGCTCCCGAAGTCCCATCGGGCCGCGCGCGTGCAGCTTCTGGGTCGAGATGCCGATCTCCGCGCCGAGGCCGAGCTCGCTGCCGTCGACGAAGCGCGTCGACGCGTTCACGAGCACCGCGGCCGCGTCGACCTCGCGCGTGAAGCGAGCGGCCGATGCGTAGTCCGACGTGACAATTGCCTCGGAGTGGCCCGTCGAGTACCGGGCGATGTGGGCGATCGCCGCGTCGAGGTCGTCGACGACCGCGATCGCGAGCCGCAGCCGGAGGAACTCGACCGCATAGTCCTCCTCGACCGCCGCTCCGATCTCCGGAACGATCGCGCGCGTCGCCTCGTCGCCGACGAGCTCGACCCCGCCGAGCGCAGCCGCGAGGCGCGGGAGAGCCTGCTCCGCGATGCCCGCGTGCACGAGCAAGGTCTCGGCGGCGTTGCACACGCTCGGGCGCTGGGTCTTCGCGTTGACGACGATCCGCTCGGCCATCTCGAGATCGGCCGAGAGGTCGACATAGATGTGGCAGTTCCCGTCGCCGTCCACCACGTAGGGCACGGTCGCGTGCTCGACCACGATCGCGAGCAGTGCCGGTCCCCCACGGGGCACGAGGCAGTCGATGGTGCCTCGCAACCTCACGAACTCCCTGACCGTCTCGTGTCGCGTGTCCTCGACGAGCTGGACCGCGTCGGCCGGCAGCCCGGCCTTCTCGATCCCGGCGCGCAGCGCCACGGCGATCGCCCGGTTCGACTCGATGGCGCCCGCCGAGCCCCGGAGCAGCGCGGCGTTGCCGGACTTCAGACAGAGGCCCGCCGCGTCCGAGGTGACGTTCGGACGGTTCTCGTAGACGATGCCGACGACCCCGAGCGGGACACGCACTCGGCGGACCCGTAGGCCGTTCGGGCGGACCCAGCCCTCGACGACCTCACCGACCGGGTCGGGCAAGGCTGCTACGGCTTCGAGCCCCGCGGCCATCGCGTCGACGCGGGCGGAGTCGAGCCGAAGACGGTCGACGACGGTCGTACCGACCCCGGCCTTCTCGGCTCGGCGGACGTCCTCGGCGTTGGCAAGAAGGATCGACTCGCGAGCATCTCGCAGCGCGGCAGCTGCGGCGTGCAGAGCGGTGTCCTTGGTGGCGCTCGAGGCACGCGCAAGCTCGCGCGCCGCGTCCTTCGATCGTGCTCCGAGCACGGCGAGCGGGGTTGGGGTCATGGTCAAACTTAGCGAGCAGAGGCGACCGCGTGAAACAGGGCTCAGTTGCGCGCGGTGCTCCGTGCCCCGACGAGGACCACGAGGTCGTCGCGGTGCACGACCTCGCGAGTGAGCTCGGTCGGCAGGTCGGCCGACTTGCGGCCCACCCAGCGAGCTGCCTGCGCGGAACCCAGCCTGGCGAGGCCCTTGGCGAAGACCGCGCCGTCGGGTCCGGCGATCTCGACCGCGTCGTCCAGGGAGAAGTCGCCCTCGACCGAGACCACCCCGGCGGCGAGCAACGACGCCTCCCGCTCGACGAGTGCCCGGCGCGCCCCTTCGTCGACCAGCACGCGCCCGGCCGCCGGGAGTGCGAACGCGATCCAGAGCTTGCGGGCGCCGATGGTGCGGGCTCGCGGCGCGATCGTCGTGCCGACACCTTGGGCGCCCGCGACGGCCTCTTTCAGGACGTCCTCGCGGCGAGCGGCGGCGATCACGGCTCGCACGCCGGACCAGGAGGCCATCCGGGCGGCCGCGAGCTTGGAGGCCATGCCTCCGCTGCCTCCGGGTGAGCCCGGGCCCCCGGCGGCCCGCTCGAGCTCGGCATCGATTGCCGTGACCTCCTCGACGAGCGACGCCTCGTCGTCGGTGCGCGGGTCTCCGGTGAACAGCCCGGCAGTGTCGGTGAGCAGAACGAGCACACCCGCGCCGAGCAGGTTGGCGACGAGGGCCGCCAGCCGGTCGTTGTCACCGAAGCGGATCTCGTCGTCGGCGACGGCGTCGTTCTCGTTGACGACCGGTACCACGCCGAGCTCGAGCAGGCGGAGGAGCGTCGCCCGAGCGTGCAGGTACTGGCGCCGCTCGCCGAAGTCCAGGGGCGCGAGCAGCACCTGGCCCGCGAGCAGGCCCTCGCGAGCGAAGCCCTCGTCGTATACGCGCATCAGCCGGTGCTGGCCGATCGCCGACAGCGCCTGCAGCGTCGCGGAATCCGCCGGCCTGCCGCCGGGAGGCCGAAGCGCCGCCACACCGGCGGTGACCGCTCCGGAGGTGACGACGACGACCCGGTGGCCGATCGCCCGCAGCCCGGCCACGTCCGCGCACAGCTTCGAGACGGCGGCCTCGTCGACCGAGCCGTCCGCGCTCGTCACCGAGGAGGTCCCGATCTTCGCGACGACGATCATGCGGCTAGTGGTCCGGGGAGAACTCGAAGCTCAGCGCACCGATGCGGACGGGATCTCCCTCCCGGGCCCCGGCGCGCACGAGCGCACGATCGACCCCCAGGCGCTTCAGGCGTCGCTGTACGTACAAGATCGCGTCGGCGTTGGTGAGATCCGAGACGGCGACCGCTCGCGACGCCTGGCGGCCGAGCACGACCCATCCTTCCCCCTCCCGCTCGACGAGCACGCCCTCGGGCTCGGGACGGTGCAGCACCGGTGCGGTGCTCGGCTCCGGCGCAGCGTCGCGAGCGGCGCTCACGAGCAGCGCGAGGCGCTGGGTGAGCTCGGGGAGGCCCTCCCCCGTGGCGGAGGAGATCTCGAGCGCGCCGCCGTAGACGGCGGGGTCGGGCCGCTCGTCGGACACGATGCAGTCGGCGCGCGAGCCGACGATGACTCGCGGGCGCGTGACGAGCTCCGGTCGGTACCGACCGAGCTCGTCGAGCAGGATGCGCACCTGGTCGGCGGGCGGGCGCCCCTCCGAGGGCGCGAGGTCGACGAGGATGACGAGGACCCGGGCGCGCTCGACGTGTCGAAGGAAGCGATGCCCGAGGCCGCGGCCCTCGCTCGCCCCCTCGATGAGCCCGGGAACGTCGGCGACGATGTACTCCGTCGCGCCGAGGCCCCGCCCGCCCGGGCCATGACCGCCCATTCGCACCACGCCGAGGTGCGGCTCGAGTGTCGTGAAGGGATAGTCGGCGATCTTCGGCTTCGCCGCCGAGATGCGTGAGATCAGCGTCGACTTCCCGGCGTTGGGAAAGCCCACGAGCGCCACGTCGGCGAGCAGCTTCAGCTCGAGATCGAGCCAGAGCTCCTCGCCCACCTCACCCTGCTCGGCAAAGGCCGGAGCCCTGAGCTTGTTGGTGAGGAAGCTCGCATTGCCGCGCCCTCCCCTCCCACCTCGCGCCGCGAGGAGGCGGTCGCCGGGGTGGGCCAAATCGGCGAGGACGTCGCCGTCGAGGGAACGGATGACGGTACCTTCCGGAACGGCCACGACGAGGGCGTCGCCGTTGCGCCCGTGGCGCTTCGCGCCACCACCGTGGGTGCCGTCCTCGGCACGACGGTGCGGATGGTCGCGAAAGCCCAGCAAAGAGACGGCCGAGCGCGTCGCCTCGAGGAACACGTCCCCGCCGGAGCCGGCATCACCGCCGTCGGGGCCGCCACGCGCCACGTGGGCCTCGCGCCTGAAAGCGACCGCACCCGCCCCGCCGTCGCCGGCTTTCACGTGCACCTGCGCCTCGTCGACGAACCCGGCCATCAGCGCCCTCTCAAGTTCGTGCCGCACTGACGCACGTTCCGCGCTCGAGGCGCGCCACTAGCCACGGACGAGCGCCCACCACGGGCGCGACCGGTGCTCGAACGAGGTGTGCTCAGGCCTCGACGGGCCGCACGGTGACCACTCGCCGCCCCCGCCGCGAGCCGAAGCTCACGCGACCATCGGCGCGTGCGAACAGCGTGTCGTCGCCGCCGCGGCCCACGTTCTCGCCGGGGTGGAAGTGGGTGCCGCGCTGGCGGACGATGATCGATCCGGCCAGCACCGACATGCCGTCGGATGCCTTCACGCCGAGGCGTTGGGCGTTGGAGTCCCGCCCGTTCCTGGTAGAGCCGCCGCCCTTGGTCTTCGACATTGGGGAGCCTCCTCAGGCTTTCTTCGCTGGCGAGCCGGCACGCGCCGCGGGCGCAGTCCCCGGGGCGATCGACGTGATCTCGATCGTGGTGTAGTGCTGGCGGTGGCCGAAGCGCCGACGGGCACGGGCCTTCGGCTTGTAGGTGAAGCCGGTGATCTTCGGTCCCTTGGCCTCGCCCACGACGCGTGCCGAGACCGAGGCGGCCTCGAGCGAGCCGGGGTCGGCGAGCACGGCGTCGCCGTCCACGACGAGCACGGGCGCGAAGGTGACCTCTTCGCCGAGCTCTGCCCTGAGGAGCTCGACGTCCACGCGCGTGCCGACTTCGACGCGCTCTTGCTTGCCACCAGTTGCGATCACCGCGTACATAGGGCTGTCATGGTAGCAAGCACTGGAGGGGTCGAGAACCGGCGCCTCAGTCGCGCAGGTCCTGGAAGACGATGCCTCGCCCCTTGCAGACCGGGCACACCTCGGACAGCGCCTCGACCAGGCCCTCGCCGACCCGCTTTCGCGTCATCTCGACGAGACCGAGCTCGGAGATGTCGAAGACCTGCGTCGGGGTCTTGTCCCGCGCGAGCGCGCCCCGAAGCGTGGTCATCACCTCCTGACGGTTGGCCTTGACCTCCATGTCGATGAAGTCGATGACGATGATCCCGCCGATGTCGCGCAGGCGCAGCTGGCGGGCGATCTCGTCGGCAGCTTCGAGGTTGTTGCGAAAGACCGTCTCCTCGAGGCTCGACGAGCCGACGTTCTTGCCGGTGTTGACGTCGATGACGGTGAGGGCCTCCGTCCGCTCGATGATGAGCGAGCCGCCGGAGGGGAGCCACACCTTGCGATCGAGGGCTTTGTGCAGCTGCTCGTGGACATGGTGCCGCTCGAACAGCGGCAGCGGCTCGACCGACGTGTCGAACAGCTCGACCCGGTCCGCGAGCGCTGGGTCGATGTCGGCAACGTATGCCCTGACCAGCTCGTAGAGCTCGCGGTCGTCGATGACGATCCCGCGGTACTCCTCGGTGAACTCCTCCCGGATCACTCGCAAGGCGAGGTGGGGCTCGGAGTACAGCAGCGCCGGGGCGGGCAGCCGCTTGGCCTTCTCCTCGATCTCGCCCCACTTCGCGAGCAGCTGATCGACGTCCTTGCGGAGCTCGTCGGCGCTCACCCCCTCCGCGGCGGTGCGCACGATGACGCCGTGGCCCTCGGGACGTATCTCCTCGAGAACCTTGCGCAGGCGCTTGCGCTCGGAGTCGTCGAGGCGCTTCGAGATGCCCGACGCGCTCGAGTTGGGGACGAGCACGACGAAGCGACCGGGGATGGAGACCTCCTCGGTGAGGCGCGCTCCCTTCAGGCCGATCGGATTCTTCGTGACCTGGCAGACGATGGTCTGGCCGGGGCGGAGCAGGTGCTCGATCCGGGTCGCGCCGGGCTCGCGCTCCACGGCGTCATCCCGGTCGAACTGCACGTCGCCCCAGTACAGCACCGCGTTCTTCGGCGTCCCGATGTCCACGAAGGCGGCCTCCATGCCCGGGAGGACGTTCTTCACGCGGCCGCGGTAGAGGTTGCCGTCGATTTGGTTGACGTCGTCCTGGCTCCTCGCGACGTGGTGCTCGATCAGGGACCTTCCCTCGAGGACGGCGATCTGGGTGGCCTCGGGGCGAACGTGAACGCACATGAGATAGCGCCCCACCGGCCGGCCGTTGCGCTCGCGTCCGCGCCGGCGCTTCGACGCTCCGGGTCGCGCACTCTCGCCGTCACCGGCTTCGCTCTCGGACTCGGACTCGGAGTCGGACTCGGACTCGGACTCGGTCGAGGCGAGCCGCGCCACCGGCGCTCGGGAGCGGCTGCGTGACCGGACTGCCCCATTGCTCAGCGCCTCGGAGCCCGCGTGGCGACCGTCCTCGCCGAGCGTGCGGTCGGTGACTGGCCCGTCGGTGACTGGCGCATCGGCCGCACGGCCGTCAGTGCCGGCACCCTCGCCGCCTCCGCGGCCTGCGGCAGGGCGCTGGCGGCTGCGCGCCGCCGACGACGTGCCGTTGCGGGCAGCGGCGGCAGAGCCGGAGCCGGCCTCATCGGTCCCCTCGCGGGACTCCTCACGTCCGCCGGCGTCGGCTCCGGTCGCGCGTCCGGCCCCACCACCTCGACCTCGTCCCCCGCGCCGCCGGCGACGCGGCTTTGCCGGAGAGCCTGCACCATCGCCGTTCGTCGCGCTGGTGCCGTTCGCCGTCGCCGGTCCAGGTGCGCCCCCAGACACGGAGGGGGCGTCGACCCGGACGATGGGCGCCGGCCGTGAGTCGCCTATCTTCGGTCGGGGTGGAGGTGAGACCTCGTTAGCGAGTGGAGCTACACCCCTGTCGGCGGGCGCTGCCGGCGACGGAGTCGCTGCACCTGGCCGGGTGGGCTGGCCCGGTAGGGCCTGGCCGGTCGTAGGGTCGGACATCGAAGGGTTCCCTTCTCGGGCGCGCGTCGACTCGACGCGCGGTGGGCACCGAGCGAGCCGCATCGCCAGAGCGAGCTGCTCGGCGGGCGACGACGGTGCCTTGCGTGCAGGTGCCGCCACGCGTCACCGGCGACGAGAGGGTCGCAGGCGGTGCGGGGGTGGCGGTTCGTAGCCTGCATCGCACGGCACGAAGGCCGGCGATGCAGGAGGAGACGGAGACGCAGGCGCAGCGGCCGGAGCGTCGCTCGAGGCGTACTACCCGACCAGGCCACATCGTGATCATCCTGAACGAAGTCTATCCGCCCCCCTCTAGCTGCGGAGACACGTTGCGATCACGTGACGACGGGCTACTCGCTCTCTGGTCAGCCCTTCGCCGTAGCCGTCGAGCTGCTCGGGAGCTTGAGCGCGGAGAGGCCGTGCGCGTAGAGGTAGTCGAACACCTGCCGGACGACCGGGGCGGATGCCTGGGCGCCGAAGCCGGCCTGGTTGATCTCGACTGCCACCGCGTACTTTGGCGTCTGGCCCCTCGGACCGCCGAAGGCGACGAACCACGACGTCGGGGGCGTGTTGTTCGTAATGGTCGCGGTGCCCGTCTTTCCGGCTACGAGCCACTTCGACAGGTTGAAGCCCTGGAAGTTGTAGTACGCCGTGCCCTTCGGGTTGTCGACGACGCCTTCGAGGCCCTGGAGGATCGCCTGGTAGTTCGTCGGCGAGATGGCGACGTGAGCCTCGACCTTCGGCTTGATGTGGTCCACCTTGCCCGACGGGCTGACGAGGGCCGCCGCCATCTGCGGCGCGTAGCGCGTCCCGCCGTTCGCGAAGGTCGCGTAGGCGTTGGCCATCTGGAGCGGGGTGAGCAGCGTCTCGGCCTGGCCGAAGGCCATCTCGACGTTGTCACCGACGTAGTAGGTGGGCCCGTGCTGCTGCTTGCGCAGCGCGGGGCTGTCGACCTGGCCGGAGGAGACGTTCGGCAGGTCGATCCCGCTCGCCACGCCGAGGCCGTACTGCGCCGCGGTCTTCTGGATCGGCATGAGACCGTAGGTGCGCTGCGCGTCCCAGAACAGCTGGCCCATCGTGTAAAAGAAGATGTCGCTCGAGACCGTGAGGGCCGAGGAGACGTTCACCGGACCGAGGACCTCGCCGCCCGAGTTGTGCAGCGTGAGATTGCCGATCGTGAACGACCCGGTGTCGTCGACGTAGTAGCCGGGGGTGATGAGGCCGTCCTGCAACGCGGCCGTTGCCGTGGCGAGCTTGAAGGTCGAGCCGGGCGGGCTGCCGTTGGCGACTGCGTAGTTGGCCAGCGGCTCGCCGGCTCCGGTCGGTACGACTGCGAGCTGGTTGTAGGCCTGCTGCGAGATCGCCGGCACCCAGACGTTGTCGTTGTAGCCCGGGTACGAGGCAAGCGCGAGGACGTGGCCGTTGCGGGGATCGATCACCGCGGCGGCACCCCAGGGAGCGGGCTGCGCGCCGCCCGGGACCGATCCCGAGCGCAGGGCGACGATCTGGTTCGCCAACGTCGTCGAGAGAAGGTTCTCGAGGCCGTTGTCCATGTTGAGCACGACCTCGTCGCCCGGCGTCGGCTGGGTCGTCGACTGGGTGCCGACGTCCTGGCCCGCACTGTTCACCTGGATATGCGACACTCCCGGCTTGCCGTGGAGCGCCACCTCGTACTGCTGCTCGAGGCCGCTCTGGCCGAACTGGGTGTCCTGGGGGGTGTAGCCGTACGGCGCGTACTTGGCGGTGCCGTACTGCGCGAACTCAGAAGAGTTGATGGCGCCCACGTAGCCGATGGTCTGGGAAGCAAGGCCCTGCTGTGGATAGGTGCGCAGGTAGGTCTGCGACACGCTGACTCCGGGGAACTCGGCCTTGTGCTCGGCGAGGTAGGCGACGATCGAGTACGGGACCCCGACGGCGACGGGAGCAGGCTGGTAGGGGCCTATCTGGTTGCTCTGGACGGCCGCGTCGATCTGCGAGACCTTCTTGTTGAGCAGCGGCGCCAGTCTCGAGATGACGGCGAAGTCGTCGGCCGGGCAGAAGGTGCGCTCGGAGGTCGGGCACGAGAGCGTCACGACCTCGCTCGTCTGGTCCTCGGCTAGCACCTGCCCGCCGCGGGCGACGATGGAGCCGCGAGGCGGCTCGATCGCGACGGTGGCGGTGGTCGTCTGGATCGCGCCCGAGAGCGCCGCCGCGTGACCGATCACCTGGATCGACCACAGCCTGAGCACGAGGACGGCGAACAGACCGACCACGATCACCGCGAACATCGAGAGGCGCAGGCCGAGATGGGCGCCGCCCTGCCTGGCCGATGCCGATCCGTGCTGGTCACCGAGCTCGGCCGGAGCGGGTCGGCGCCGAGCCGAACGGACGGGGAGGGGACGACGCTCGAAGGTGCGCGGCCGTGCGAGGCCCAGACGCCGTGAGCGCCGGCGCCGACGCTTCAACGCGTCGCGCTCCCACCGGCAGGCATCGAGTGACCGGACACGGCCCGGTCGGCGCCGCTGAGCACCCAGCGGATCGCAGCGTCCGCGGGCACGGCGATCACGATGGCGCCGAGCGTCACGATGAGCATGGCGAAGACCGCCTCCCTGCTCAGCATGCCCGACTGGCCGACCAGCTCACCGATCGCCGCATAGAGCATGGTCCCGAGAGCCGCTGCGGCCACCGTGGTCACGGCCTGCGCACTGCGCCCGTCCCGGTCGCCCGGCAGGGAGCGGACGAGCCCCGCGGCGAAGCCGACGAGCACGAAGGTGAGCGACGACAGCCCGTACGGCGTGGGAAGTACGAGATCGGCCACCAGGCCGAGCACGAAGCCGAGCATCGCCCCTCGGACCGGGCCGCCGATCGCGCCGGCGGCGCCGACGAGCACGATCATCACGTCAGGATGGGCGCCGATGAGCTCGATCTGGTCGAGTATCGCCACCTGCACGACGAGGGCGACGAGGGCGACGAGGGCGAAGCGCCCCCAGCTGAGAGCGTTCACGGCTGGGGGAGCCACTCGCAGACGCTCACGTACTGGAGCGCCTCGAGGTCTACCAACGGCTTGGCGGCGACGTTCACGGAGAGGCCCCCGGCCGAGACGTGAACCGACGTCACCCGGGCCACCGGCAGCCCGGCCGGGTACGCGCCCCCGTCGGTCCCACTCGTGAACACCGTCTCGCCGACCTGCGGGGCCGAGCCGGCAAGCTCGTCGATGCTGAGCGGCTCTCCGAGGCCCTGGCCGTCGGCTATGGCGCTACCGCCGCCCACCGAGGTGCCGAAGGTGACGCCGATGCTCGAGGACTTGTCGGTGATGAGGCGGACCGTCGAGGTCTGACCTCCCGCGTCGAGCACCGTGCCGACGAGACCACGAGCCGCGACCACCGGCATCCGGGGCCCGACGCCGGCGCCCGTGCCGCTGGCGATCTCCATCGTGTACTGGAAGTTCGACGTCGGCGCGGATATCACCTCCGCGGGCGTCGTCTTGATGTTCTGCACGAAGGACAGGTGGGCGATGGCGAGCACCTGGGCGGCCTGGCGCGCCGCGAAGTCGTTCTCCGCCAGCTTGGCCTGGGTCGCGCCGAGCTGGCTCTGCAGGCGCTGGTTCTCGGTCTGGAGCGCGCCGTAGTGGAAGGCGCCGGCGAAGACGTCCCCGACAGGGTGCAGGGCCGCCGCGATACCTCGCTGCGCCGGCGCGAGCGCGTCGCGCACACCGTTTCGGACACGGGTGATGCCGCGGCTCACCTCGCCGTGGTAGTCGAGCGTGAGGATGGTGATGGAGGCGAGCACGAGCACCAGCAGGGAGACCCGCTGGCTCGTCCTGCGCGTGGCAGACGCCACGGGCGAGCCCGGCCGCTCAGCGGCCCGAGGAGGAGACCAGGACCTGCCGCAACGCCTCGAACTCCTCGAGGCACATGCCACTGCCGAGGGCGACGCAGTTGAGCGGGTCGGGCGCGACGACGATCGGCATACTCGTCTCGGCCTGGAGCCGCACGTCGAGCCCGTGGAGAAGCGCGCCACCGCCGGTGAGGACGATGCCCTGGGTCATGATGTCTGCAGCCAGCTCCGGCGGCGTCTTGTCGAGCGTGACCTTGACCGCGTCGATGATCGCGGCCAGGGGCTCCTCGATCGCCTTGCGGATGTCCTTGGTCGAGGTGACGATCGTTTTCGGCAGCCCGCTCACGAGGTCGCGACCGCGGATCTCCGCGTGCAGCTCCTCCTCGAGCTCACAGGCAGAGCCGAGCGCCATCTTGATCTCCTCGGCCGTGCGGTCCCCGAGCGCGAGGCTGTACTCCTTCTTCACGTAGCTGATGATCGCCTCGTCGAGCTCGTCGCCGCCGATGCGGATCGACTGGCTGGTGACGATGCCGCCGAGGGAGATCACGGCGACCTCCGTCGTTCCGCCGCCGATGTCGACGACCATGTTGCCCGTCGGCTCGTGCACGGGAAGGCCGGCACCGATCGCGGCGGCCATCGGCTCCTCGATGATGTAGGCCTTGCGGGCGCCCGCGTACTCGGCTGCTTCCTGAACGGCACGCTTCTCCACGCCGGTGATGCCCGACGGCACGCAGATCACCATCCGCGGCTTGGAAAAGCGGCGAGGGTGCACACGGCGGATGAAGTAGCGGAGCATCATCTCGCAGATCTCGAAGTCGGCGATGACGCCGTCCTTCAACGGCCGGATCGCCTGGATGTTGCTCGGCGTCCGTCCGATCATCCGCTTCGCCTCGGCACCGACCGCAAGCGGATGCCCGTCTTTCACGTTGATCGCGACCACGGACGGCTCGTTCAACACGATGCCCTTTCCGCGTACGTAGACAAGCGTGTTGGCCGTACCTAGGTCAACGGCCATGTCGCGGCCACCGAATCCGAACATGTTGTCGCGCATACTTCCAGCTCCAGAATCGTGGGCAGACCGCGCAAGGTTACGGGATGGCCGGGGGGCTAACAAGGCGCGTTGACGTGGACCACTGTCATGATCGGCGCGTCGGCACCGCCCTCGACCGACGCGTCGGCATGGGTTGCCGGCCGAAGCTTACGTGATATTGGGGAAGAACAGGTCTATCTCTCGGCGCGCGGAGGCCGCCCCGTCGGAGCCGTGCACGAGGTTCTCCGACGTCTCGGTGGCGAGATCGCCTCGAATCGTCCCCGGAGCGGCGTCGGCCGGATTGGTCGCCCCCATAAGGGTGCGGACGATCCGCCAGGTGTCTTCCGGCCCCTCGACGACCATGACGAGCGACGGCGAGCGGGAGATGAACTTCACGAGGCTGTCGAAGAACGGCCGGCTGCGGTGTTCGTCGTAGTGCCGCTCGGCGAGGTCGGGCTCGATGACGCGCAGCTCGGCCGCGACGATGCGTAGCCCCTTGTTCTCGAGCCGGGAGATGATGACGCCCGTGAGGCCGCGTTCGACGGCGTCGGGCTTGCAGATTACGAGTGTCCTGTTCATGGCCGCATGCAACCTAGTCGCCGCGCGGCGGTACGCGCGGCACCCACGACGTACAGCGAGCCGGTGACGAGCACCACATCGTCGGGATCCGCCAGGTCAAGCGCGAGCTCGAGCGCGTCCGGGACCGCCTCGACCACCTGGGTGGCGATACCGAGGGTGCGGGCCGCCTCGGCGACCTCCGCAGCCGGAAGTGCACGCGGCGAAGGCGGTGCGCACGCGACGACCGTATTGATGCGATCCGTGCCAAGAGCTGCGAGCAGCTCGTCCGGATCGCGGCCGCGCAGGCAGCCGAGGACGGTGATGATGCGCGGCGCGGCCGCGAATTCCTCGGCCAAGGCGGCGCCGAGCGCGGCGGCGCCGGCCGGATTGTGCGCGCCATCGAGCAGCACCACCGGCCGGCGACCGACCACCTCGAGCCGGCCCGGGACGGTGGTCGCGGCGAACGCCTGGATCACGACGTCGTCGTCGAGCGGAGCGCCGAGCAGCGCCTCGGCCGCAGCGAGCGCGGCCGCCGCATTGTCGCCCTGATGGGCCCCGAACACCGGGAGGTAGAGGTTTTCGTAGGAGGCAGCCGGCGTCCTTATATCGAGCAGACGTCCGCCGTGCGCGGCGCGATTCGCGCTGCACTCGAAGTCGACCCCGCGCTGCCAGACGGCCCGGGCGCCCACGGTGCGCGCCTCCTCAGCGAAGATCGCGGCGATGGCCGGATCCCGCTCACCGACCACGACGATGGAGCCCTCCTTGACGATCCCTGATTTTTCCCGGGCGATCGACTCCCGCGTGCCGCCGAGGATCTGCACGTGGTCGAGATCGACGTTGGTCACGACGGCCACGGCGCCGTCCGCCACATTGGTCGCGTCGTATCTGCCCCCGAGGCCGACCTCGACGACCGCGACCTCGACGGCGACGTCGGCGAACCACCGGAACGCTGCCGCCGTGACGAGCTCGAACCACGTGGGCGGTATCGGCCACGATCCACGGCTCGACAGGAAGTCCTCGAGCGCGGCGAGCGAGCGCAGTACCTCTTCGAGCTCCGCGTCGTCGATGGCCGCGCCGTCGCGCACGATCCGCTCGTTCAGCCGCTCGAGGTGGGGGCTCGTGTACGTGCCGACGGAGAGTCCCTGCACAGACAGCAACGTCGAGCACATTCGGGTCGTCGATCCCTTGCCGTTCGTCCCGGTGACGTGGACGACCGGATAGGCCTGCTGCGGATCGCCCATCGCGAAGAGAAGCGCCCTTATGCGCTCCAGCGTCGGCGCGGCCGCGCGCCCGGCGAGACCGCGCTCGATCGTCTCCAGATTGACGTGACGGTCGAGCCACGCCAGGGCGTCACCCAGCGAGACCGGGGCGGAGTCGCCGCCGAAGGGGCGAGGGACGGCCCCCTCAGGAGGCCGCACGGCGGGGGCGGTCGGACTTCTCGCCCGTGCCGCGAGGCAGGAGGCTCGGAGCGACACGCTCGAGCACGACGCCCTTGTCGACCACGCAGCGTCCGACGTCGTTCCTGCTCGGAAGGTCGTACATCACGTCGAGAAGCACCTCTTCGAGGATGGCACGAAGACCCCTCGCCCCGGTGCCGCGCAGCAGCGCCTGGTCTGCGATGGCCTCGAGCGCGTCCGGGGTGATCTCGAGCTCGACGTGGTCCAGCTCGAAGACCCGCTGGTACTGCTTGACGAGGGCGTTCTTCGGCTCGACGAGGATCTCCACGAGCGCCTCGCGGTCCAGGCTCGAGACGGCCCCGATCACCGGCAGGCGACCGACGAACTCGGGGATGAGACCGAACTTCAGGAGGTCCTCAGGCAGG
The DNA here is from genome assembly GCA_025464005.1 of Acidimicrobiaceae bacterium. Classification (GTDB taxonomy): domain Bacteria; phylum Actinomycetota; class Acidimicrobiia; order Acidimicrobiales; family Bog-793; genus RYN-46. The sequence continues at coordinate 98,979 of JAODBO010000040.1, forward strand.
ACCTCGAGCAGCAGCTGGCTCTCGTCGTGGCGCTTCGACCGACGGACGTCGGCGCGAAATCCGATGCCCGAATGGCCGACGCGCGCGTCCACGATGCGGTCCAGCCCGGCGAAGGCACCGCCGCAGATGAACAGCACGTTGGTCGTGTCGATCTGGATGAACTCCTGGTGGGGATGCTTCCGGCCGCCCTGGGGCGGCACCGACGCGGTCGTGCCTTCGAGGATCTTCAGCAACGCCTGCTGGACGCCTTCGCCCGAGACGTCACGCGTGATCGACGGGTTTTCGCTCTTGCGGGCGATCTTGTCGATCTCGTCGATGTAGATGATCCCCGTCTCGGCCTTCTTCACGTCGTAGTCAGCGGCCTGGATCAACTTCAACAGGATGTTCTCGACGTCCTCGCCGACGTACCCGGCCTCGGTGAGGGCGGTCGCGTCGGCGATCGCGAACGGGACGTTGAGCATGCGCGCGAGTGTCTGCGCGAGGAGGGTCTTGCCACAGCCCGTCGGACCGAGCAGCAAGATGTTCGACTTCGCGAGCTCGACACCGGACTCGCTGGTCGTCCCCGCCTGTACCCGCTTGTAGTGGTTGTAGACAGCGACCGAGAGGATCTTCTTCGCCTGGTCCTGACCGACGACATAGTCGTTCAAGAAGTCGAAGATCTCACGGGGCTTGGGAAGGTCCTCGAAGCGGACCTCCGAGGTCTCCGAGAGCTCTTCCTCGATGATGTCGTTGCAGAGCTCGATGCACTCGTCGCAGATGTAGACGCCGGGGCCGGCGATCAACTTCTTCACCTGCTTCTGCGACTTGCCGCAGAAGCTGCATTTTACGAGCTCTCCACCATCCCCGAACTTCGCCACGTCCCCTCCCTCGATCAGGCCGCGCCTACGGCGGTAATGGCGTCGGGAAGCTCCCGAGAGCTGATGACCTCGTCGATGATCCCGTAGTCGCGCGCTTCTGCCGCGCTCATGATGAAATCTCGGTCGGTGTCGTGCTGGATCCGCTCGATGGATTGGCCCGTGTCGTCCGCGAGCATCTCGTTCAGCATGTCCCGCATCCGCAGGATCTCCCTCGCTTGGAGCTCGATGTCCGTGGCCTGGCCGGCCGCCCCACCGTAGGGCTGGTGCAGGAGGATCCTCGCATGCGGGAGCGCGAAACGCTTGCCCTTCGTGCCCGCCGCGAGGAGCACCGCTGCGGCAGAGGCGGCCTGACCGAAGCAGAACGTCGACTTCTCGGGACGCACGTACTTCATCGTGTCGTAGATGGCGAACAGGGCGGTGATGTCGCCGCCCGGCGAGTTGATGTAGATGTTGATGTCCTTCTCGCCGTCTTCCGACTCGAGGAAGAGCATCTGGGCACAGACCAGATTGGCGACGATGTCGTCGACCGGTGTGCCGATGAAGATGATGCGCTCGCGCAACAGCCGCGAGTACAGGTCGTACGACCGCTCGCCGCGACTGGAGGACTCGACGACGGTCGGGACGAGGTAGTTGTACGCCTTCACACTCACGCCTCCCCGGTGACGGCGGACGCCGTCTCTTCGGTATCGCCATCCGATGCTACGGGCACCGGGCTGTCGGGCGTGCGGGGCGTCTCGAGAAGCAGTGCCGATCTGTCCATCGGGTTCCCCTCGTCATCGACGATCCCGACGTGCTCCACCAGCCACGTCAGTGCCTTCGCGGATCTCATCTGGGAGCGTAGTCCAGAGATACGACCGTCCTGCTCGAGCACCGAACGGACGCGTGCGGGCGACTGCTTCTCCTGCTCCGCTATGCGGACGATCTCGTCGTCCACTTCGGCCTCTTCGACGTCGATCGCCTCGGCCTCGATGAGTGCCCGCAGCGCGAGATCAGCCTTGACCTGTTTCTTGGCCTGCTCCTCGAGCTCGGCTATGAGCTCGTCGGGCGCCTGGCCCGTCGCCTCGAGGTACTGCTCGATGGAGGCCTGCTGGTGCGAGAGCCGGTGGACAAGGTCGTTCACCATGCGCTCGGTCTCCTCGCTCACGAGCACCGCGGGAGGCTCGTCGAGCACGAGCTCGACCAGGGCCTCGACGGCACGCTCGCGCAGTGCGATGTTGGCCTGGAGCCGCCGCACCTCGGTCATGCGGGTCGAGAGGTCGGCGCGCAGCTCGGCGAGGGTCTCGAACTCCGACGCGTCGGAGGCGAAGTCGTCGTCCGCGTCGGGCAGCACCTTCTCGCGCACCTGCTTCACGTACACCTTCAGATGCGCCGGACCTCCTGGCGCGTCCTCGGCGTCGAGCTCGAACTCGTCGCCCGCACTGGTCCCTCGCAGGCGCTCGTCGATGCCGGCGACGATGCCGCCGGTGCCCACCTCGTAAACGAGGTCGTCGGCGGTCAGCCCTTCCGCAGGCTCCCCGTCATGGCTCCCGTGCACGTCGAGGGTGACGAGGTCGCCGTCGGCCGCGGCACGGTCGACCTCGTTCAGTTCGGCGAACTGCTCGCGCAGGCGATCGACCTGGGCGTCTATGTCCTCGGACGACGGCGTGGGACTGGGAAGGGTCACGACGAGGCCTTCGTAGCCGACGACGGAGACCTTCGGTCGCACCTCCACCACCGCGTCGAAGGCGATCGGGCCCGCCTCCTCACCGGCGGTCACGTCGATCTCCGGCGGGGCGATCACGTCGAGCTCGGTCTCCTCGACGGCGTCCGCGTAGTAACGCGGCAGCATGTCGCGTAGCACTTCCTCCCGGATCGCCTTGCTCCCGAGCCGGACTTCGAGGATGCGGCGAGGCACCTTGCCGGGCCTGAACCCCGGTATCTGGGCCTCCCGGGTGAGCCGACGAAGGGTGTCGTCCTCCGCTCGGCGTATGTCCTCCTCGTCGACCTCGACGGTGAGCTTGACCTGATTGCCCTCTAAGGGCTGAGCGGAGGTACGCATACGAAGCGGGGAGTCTACCGGTGTCCGGAGCGGCCCCTAGACGACACCAGCTGACGCACAGGTCGGAGGTCTCGAGTCGTCGCGATCACCGGCGCGCTCTCTCTTCGAAGGTGGCCGTCAGCTGCGCGGCCTTGTCGCCGTCGGCCATCACCGTGACGTCGTCGCCGGCTTGCAGCTCGGTATCACCGCGTACCTGAAGGAGCTGGCCGTCGCGAACGAGGAGCGTTATCCACGCGTCGTCGGGGAGCCCGGCGAGGTCCTCGACGGCGCAGCCGTCCGCCGGCGCGCCAGCGCACACCGTGAGGCGGTACGCGCCCTTCGGCTCGTCCCGCAGTCGCACCCCGAGCGCCCACGGCTCGGGCTCGATGACGCGCATGGAGAGATGGAGCAGCCTGGCCACGGTGGGCACCAGACCGCCCTGGACGACGACCGAGAACACGACGACGATGACGACGATCCCGTAGAGCCTCCGGGCATCGGCGACGTGGGCCGTGAGCAGATAGCCGCCGAGCAGGATCGGCACGGCGCCCTTCAGACCGGCGAACAGCACAAAATTGCGCTCGTTCGAGTCGAGGCGCGCAGGCATCAAGCACAATCCGACGAGGACAGGCCGCAAGATGAAGGCAAGGGCCGCGCCGAGGAGAAGTCCCGGGATCCACACGTCGGCCTTGCCGATCTCGCCGAGGTCGACCGTGAGTCCGAGCACGACGAAGGCCGAGATCTCCGCGAGCGCGGCGAGAGCCGCGTGGAACCGCTCGATCTCCCGCTTGTACGGTGCGCCCTCGTCGCCGATGACGATCCCGGCCACGAACACCGCGAGGAAGCCCGATCCATGTCCGAGCGTTGCAACAGCGAAAAGCAGGAAGGCGCTCGCCAAGGTCCGCAGCGGGTAAAGGCCTTCACCGGGCAACGGCACGCGGCGCATGAACCAGAGCAAGGCGCGGCCGCCGACCATGCCGACGGCGAGACCGACGACCATCTGCAGCACGAAGCTGGCACCGATGTGCAGAAATGCACTCGCACTGAGACTACCGGCGGTGACGAGGCCCGCCATGAGGGCGATCCCGACCGGGTCGTTCGCGCCCGACTCGCCCTCCAATATGGTGCCGGCGCGTCCAACCACCTCGCGCTTTCCCAGCACGGAGAAGACCACCGCCGGGTCGGTCGGCGCGATCGCCGTCGCCACGAGCAGCGATACGTACCAGCCGAGCCCGAACGCGAAGTGCACGAGCAGCGCACCGGCGCCGGCGGTGAGGAACGTGCCGACCAGGCCAGCCACGGTGATCGGACCGGACGCCGACCGGAAGCGTGACCAGCCCATGTGCATGCCGCCGTCGAACAGGACGCATACCAGCGCGACGGTCACCACCCGGCCGACGGTCCGCTCCTGCGGCGCGTGCAGACTCGGGATCACGTTGACGGCGATTGCCGCGCCGACGAGCACGAGAGCGGGCGTTGGCACCCGCAACCACTCGGTCAAGCGGTTGGAAAGCACCACGCAAAGACCGACCGCGGCCGTCACCAGCAGCAGAAGGGCGAACGGCTCGGTATCGGTCACGACGATCTCCCGGCAAGCATGGCTAGGACATTGCCGACCAGACTTCCCGGCGCACCTGCAGGAAGCTTAGCTGAGCTGGTCCTCGCGAGACCGAGCTGGCGAGGTGTGAGATGACGGACCCGACAGCTGCGACCTTCTTGTCAGGGCGTTGCTGTCATGTATGTTTCAAGATACATAGCGGGGCGTGGCGCAGCTTGGTTAGCGCGCCTGCTTTGGGAGCAGGAGGTCCCCGGTTCGAATCCGGGCGCCCCGACTATATCGATAGCAATGGAGTGAATTCCTCCATGGCACCGGTCAGCTGACGATCCCGAGACCGAGCGCTGCCGCTCCGAAAGCGCCCGCACGAGGGCCGAGCTCCGCGAGCACGATCGGCACCGCCTGCGCGCCACGGCCGCGGCGGTTGGTGGCCGCGAAGGCCGCGGTCGTGGGCTCGAGGAGGACGGGCCCTGCGTCGGCCATTCCACCGCCAAGAAGCACTACACCAGGATCGAGCACTTCGACGAGATTGCCGATGCCAATGGCGAGATTGTCCGCCAAGCGAGCGAACAGCGCGAGCGCGGTCGGGTCCCGCTCGAGGGCGGCACCGAGGACGTGCTCGCCCCGCACCGCTTCCAACGATCCCCCGGCGAGCGCGAGCACCCGGTCGGCCCTGCCCTCCCGAACGGCCTGCCGGGCCTGGAGCGCCAGAGCGGAGCCGGAGGCGAGCGCCTCGAGGCAGCCGACGCGGCCGCAGTGGCACTTCGGCCCGCTCGGGTCGATGACCATGTGGCCGACCTCCCCAGCAAAGCCACGAGCACCACGAAGTAGGCGGCCACCGGTGGTGATCCCGCCACCGATGCCCGTGCCGAGCGTGAGGATTACGGCGTCACTCTGGCCTCGCGCAGCGCCGAAGGCGAGCTCGCCGGCGGCCGCACACGTCCCGTCGTTGTCGAGGGCGAGCCGCCAGACTTTGTCCCCCGACCCTGACAGCGCCGCCATCTCGGCCAACCGCTCGGCGAACGCCTGGCGCACCGGAAGTCCTTCGAGTGCCGGCAAGTTGGGGCTGTCGTAGAGGGTGCCGTCAGAGGCCACCAGGCTCGGCACCCCCACCCCGACGCCAGCGACGTCCGCACGATCGGCCCCGAGCAGCGAGTAGATGGCGTCCGCGGCCTCGGTGAGCGCCTCGAGGAGCCGATCGGGCGCCTTGGGTGAGTCGACCCGGGTCTCGGCCACGAGCTCACCGGAGCCGGTAACCGCACAGGCCAGGATCTTCGTACCGCCGACGTCGAGCCCGAGGCCGATACTCATGGTGCGAGGACGATAACAGGAGCTCGCGGGATACGCCTCAGCCTTCGCCGGGATCGACGAGTCAGGGTTGGCCGACCTACTAGCATCGTGTGAGCTCACGTCGCGGGCGTAGCTCAATGGTAGAGCTCCAGCCTTCCAAGCTGGCCATGCCGGTTCGATCCCGGTCGCCCGCTCCCAGTTCAGGGAGGATTTTTCGCCCCGACGACGCGACCTTTGTCGCATCCGCGCTTCGTTCCGCAGCCGTGTTACACGTTCCTTGTGCCGTCGCTTATGGCCGGTCACGAGGACTCAGGTGGTGGGACCGACACCGCCTTGTCCACCTATGGGGAATTCGATACACGGGCGAAAAGCTGCAACTCGATGAGGAGATCGCCCCCTTCTGCTCGGTCGGTATCAATCGGAAGGTTTTGCACGATCGCGCAATACCTATGACCATTCGATGCACGATCCCGCGACCAGAGATGAAGATGATGGGCGAGATCAGTTCCATCACGGCGTTTGATGCCGGAAAGCAAAAGGGGGGTGGCAACCGTTCGCTCTGCAGTTCGGAATGACAACTGTCGATGTCGCCCGGAAGCTTCTTGGTTCTATCGCTCACCAGGACGACCCGATCAATCTGTCCATTTGGAGCGAGGTGCCGCGGTGGCCGAGTGCCTGACTTGGAATTGACCGGACGACCGGATCATCCTCCCGGGTCCCAGCCGATCGCAGCCGGTCGCAGCCGGTCGCAGCCGGCGGCGTAGCCTCCGCCACGCCGGGCTCAGCCGCGAGCTCCGCTCTGCGGTCAGCCACATAATCCCTGTTCATAACTATTCCAATTCTGGTATAATTATCTCGTGCCCGGAGATCGACTGTCGTTGAAGGAGGCCGCAGAGCATCTCGGCGTGTCTCGCCGGCGGGCCGCGGCGATGGTCCACGATGGTCGCCTCGCTGCAGAACGGGTTGGCAACCAATGGCTGGTGCCGGCATCCGCGCTGCGACGCGCCGAAGCCTCGAGGCTTGCCCCAGGGCGCCCGCTCAGAATGTCGTCAGCATGGCACCTCATTTCCCAGCTCGATCAAGAGGGTCCGGAGGATGCAGACTCGCTCGAATTCCTCCGGCGGAGAGCTCGCAGCCGGGCCCGTCACGCAGAGTTCTACGTTCACCCTTTCGCTCTTGACCGCCTCGGGCCTCGCGTCGTGCTCGGAGGGCGAGCCGCAGCGGAGCACGCTGGTGCTCCGGTCGACGCCGGCGAAGCCCGGGACGTCTACGTGCGCGCCAGTAACTACCCCCTGCTCATCGAGCAGTGGCACGCGGACCGCGCCCCGAATGAGCCAAACTTCCACCTCCACGTCGTCGATGATGCAGCGTGGCCGTTCGCTTCAGGGCAACACTTCGCGGGGCCATGGGTTGCCTGGCTCGACCTCGCCGACCAGGGCGATCGGGCGGCCGACACGCTGCTTGACCGGCTAATTGGTGGGCGGTGGCGTTGATCGAGGTCGACCTCTCGCGGGACCTCATGCCAAGGCACCGTGACGCTCTTCGAGCACTCGGCCTCCTCGCCCGGAAGGTGCCGATCGACGAATGGTGCCTCGTTGGCGGGATGATGGTGCTCGTCGCAGCCCGCGCAAGCGGAGCGCGCCTGCCGCGCGCTGAGCAGACGAAGGACGGCGATGTCGTCGTCGACGTCCTCGCCCGTCCGGATGCAATCGCCCACGTGGCTTCTGAACTCCAGGGTCTCGGTTATGAGCTACCGGCCGGAGTCCGGGATCGCGCGGACATAGGGCGATGCACCTTCATTACAGGACGGTCGCAGATCGACGTTCTTTGCCCCGATGACGCGCGGCCTGATCAGCTCGATACGGACTCGGGGATCCGGTCGATCGCGATCCCTGGCGGGCGACGCGCCCTCGAGCTCGCGGAGCCCGTCCGCATCTACTACGACGATGACGCCCACGATGTGGAGATCCGCTCACCTCTGATTGTCGGAGCGCTAGTCGTGAAGGCGCTCGCTGCCCTCGATGCGCGGACCGTCGAGCAGCATCGCCACATCCAGGACGTCGCTGCGCTCTTGTCCATCGTCGACGACCCAATCGTGCTTCGCTCTGCCCTCGGAGCGGATCGAACCACCATCGCGGCGCTGGTGCCGCGCCTCACCGCCGGCGACGATGTTGCTTGGGACGGGCTAGGCCCATCCGCACGTCGACAGGCCTTGGCCACCCTCAGGTTCCTCGACAGTTGACCGCCACCGAGCGACACCCGGGCAGGCCCAGCCAGACGCTTGATTATGGACGCCACGACCCTATGGTGACGACCGGCTGCCTCTGCTCGCGGCTCCCGCCGCCATCATCATGAAGATTGGCTTCCGCGTCACCGAAGGGCTGGCCACCATCAACCGCAAGAGCGACTTCGTAATCGGCGGCGAGGAACTCGCTCCGGTGATGCGGCCGCGAGGGGTCGAGGGGCGGTCGTCGGCCGGGGGAAGTACGTCCGATCCTGGCGGTAGGCGAGGACGATCACCCCAGGCATCGAGGAACGGGTCGTCGCGCAGTTCAGAAGACGGCGGGCGTGGCTCGAGCGCCCGGGTGTCGGCGCCTGACCGCTCGGGCGTCCCGTCGATCTCAGTCTTCCTCATACCCGCCGGCCCTTTCTTCCGGCGCCGGCCTTCCCGTCCAGCGCGGCGATCGCCTGAAGACGGCCGATCGTGCTCTCGCGGATCTCGAGAGCGAACGGCGCCCGGAGATCGACCGGATCGCCGATGTCCCCATCGAGACGCCGGAAGAGCTGCGCGACTGCCATCGCTGCGATGACGTGCTTGTCGGGGGCCACCGTCGAGAGTGTCGGGGTCGAGTAGCGGCCCTCCTCGGCGTCGTCGAAGCCGACGACCGCGACGTCCTCGGGGACGCGACGCCCGCGATCGAGGAGGACGCGGATGGCCCCGGCGGCGAGCAGGTCGTTGTAGCAGAAGACGGCATCCGGTGGCTCGGCGAGTTCGAGGAGACGCTCCATCGCCTCGGCACCGGCACTTCGGTGGAAGTTTGACGTCGGCACGACGAGCGCTGGGTCTGGCGAGAGCCCGGCGGCCTCGAGTGCCTCGTGGTAGCCCTGGGTCCGGACCTGCGCGGTCTCACCCGTCTCGTAGGGCTGGTCCCCTATCGCTGCGATGCGACGGCACCCAAGGCTCGCGAGGTGCTCGACGGCCGAGCGGGCCGCGGCCACGTTGTCGATCGACACGTGGTCGAACGGTCCTTCGTTCACCCGCTCACCGAGCAACACGACGGGGGTCGCTCCGGGGATGGCGCCGAGCTCGCTCGCGCCGAGGCCGAGCGGACTGAAGATGAGCCCGTCGAACACATGTGACCGATCGCGATCCTCGAGCAGTGCACGTTCTCGAGCAGGATCGCCGTCAGTCTGCTCGATGATCACGGTGTAGGAGCGGGGCGCGACCTCGTCCATGATCGCGCCGCTCAGCTCCGAGAAGTACGGGACGGCGAGCTCTGGGACGGCGAGCGCGATCATCCCGGTCCGGCCGCGCCGGAGGTTGCGGGCGACGAGATTAGGTCGGTAGCCGAGGCTGTCGATCGAGTCACGGACGCGCCGGCGTGTCTCGGCCGCGACGAACGGGTAATCGTTCACGACGTTCGACACGGTTCGAGGTGAAACCCCGGCGTGCCGTGCGACGTCGTAGATCGTGACCGCCACTCGCCCCCCTCAATTCGCTTGCCCGACGGTAGCTCGCAATCGTACTTGCATCGATCTCTGCACCGATGCAAACTAGCCGGGCGGCGCCCACCAACGGCAGCCGTCCGGTCAGTGGGTACGGCCGGTCAGGGAGCACGACGTGTCGATTCTCGCCCGACGCGCGGCTTCCCGACCGGGTGAACCGGCCAAAGGGGCCTGACCGGCAGCGATGGATCACCACGGGAGGGGACGGGATCATCATGAGATCGAGGAACGAATTGCGACACGATGCCGCGAGCGTCAGGCGATGGAGGGCTGCTCGAGTGGGCGCATTGTCCGCCGGGGCACTCGCGCTCTCGCTCACCGCGGTCGGTGGCGCGTCCGGCGCGGCACCGTCGAGCCGGACCGCAACATCGAGCGCGAAAGCAAGCACGGCGTGCCGGCCCGGAGCGACCAAGCTCACGATGTGGGGTTGGGCCGCCGGCTATGACCTCGCGGTCGCGGCGTTCAACAAGTCGCATCTGAAGATCTGTGTCGTGCTCGAGAATGACGGCGCGACGACCGCCGAGTACACGAAGATCCAGGACGCGACGAAAGCCGGCAGCGGCGCACCGGACATGGCGGAGATCGAGTACTTCGTTCTGCCGTCGTTCGAGATCACCCACAGCCTCATGAACCTCGTGCCGTACGGCGTGAACGCCTACAAGCAGAACGAGGTGGCGGTCGCCTGGTCGCAGGTCAGCCAAGGCTCGGGCGTCTACGCGATGCCGGTAGACGTCGGCCCGCTGAGCTTCTACTACAACTCCTCGGTGCTCTCGAAGTACGGGATCACGCCGCCGAAGACGTGGACGGCCTTCGCTGCCGACGCGGCGACGTTGAAGAAGGACGACCCCGGCACCGACCTCGCGACGCTGGACTGGACCGACCCGCAGCCGATCCTCGCGATGATGCAGCAGGACGGCGCCTTCCCGTTCAAGTGGAACGGGGGCGGGAAGCTCTCGATCAACTTCACCGGGAGTGCCGAGACGTCCTTCGCCAGCTACTGGCAGAAGCTGCTGAGCGCCGGCGAGGTGAATAACACGGCGGACTTCTCGCCCGCACAGTGGACCGCGTGGGACAACGAGACTGACGCGGCGCGCTTCAGCCCGGCCTGGGGCCCGGTCGGCATGCAGCTCTCGATCAAGAAGACGATCGGCGATTGGCGCGCGGCGCCCATGCCGGCGCCGTCATCGGGCACGGTGCAGTCCGGGAATTGGGGTGGGTCGACGATCGCCGTCCTCTCGTCGAGCAAGCACCCGAAGCAGGCGGCGGAGTTCGCCGAATGGTTCGGCGGCACGGCAGCGTCGTGGAAGATCCTGAGCGGCCCCGTCGCCGGCGCGTACCCCGCCTACAAGCCCCTCCTAGACAGCTCGTCGTTCCTCTCGACGACGCTCCCGATCTCGGGCTCGCAGCACTTCCAGGCCGTCTTCGCCCAAGCCGCGAAGCACATGATCGCCCCCGAGTGGCCCCCGATCATGAGCGAGGTGAACACGCTGTGGCCGACGGTCTTCGCCGGCGTCGCGAACGGTTCCGAGACCGTCGAGTCTGCCTTCCGTACGATGCAGGCAGACCTGGTCAAGTACGCGAAGGCGCAGGGATTCACCGTCAGCCAGTGAGCTGACGGTCGAAGTGCGGCGATCGCGCCGCCCGGGGCGGGCCTCGAGCCACCACCGGGCGGCGCTGCCGTGCGCGGCGCTCTCGTCATGAGCTTGGAGGAGCCGTGATCGGAACATCAATCGGCGTCGGGACGCCGCAGCCCGCGTCGCTCGGACGGCGTAGCTCGAGGGTGGTCCACGATCGCCGGGATCGGCACGGCCGGTGGTTCGTCCTGCCGTTCCTCGTCGTCCTCACCCTGTTCATGTTCGTGCCGCTCGGCTACGCGATCTACACGAGTCTCTTCACGACGAAGCTCATTGGTGGGACGAGCTACTCCGGCCTCTCGAACTACGCGCAGGTGCTCTCGTCGAGCGAGTTCTGGAGCGGCGTCCGGCGCGTACTGCTCTTCGCGGTTATCCAGGTGCCCGTCACGATCGGCCTCGCTGCCTTCTTCGCCGCCATCTTCGATCTCGGCGTTGCGAAGTTCGGCCGGTTCTTCCGGGTCGTGTTCTTCGTCCCGTTCGCGGTCCCCGCGGTCGTCGCCGCGCTCATGTGGTCCTTCCTCCTCCTGCCGGAGTTCGGTGCCTACACACACGTCGCGAACGCGGTCGGCTTCCAGGGCACGAACTTCTTCTCGTCGAAGCTCATCTTGCCGACACTTATCGTCATCGTCGTCTGGGAGTGGACGGGCTACAACATGACCATCCTCTACACCGCCCTGAAGGGGATCCCGCGTGAGGTCGTCGAGGCCGCAGTAATCGACGGTGCCTCGTTCGCCAAGGTCATCTTGCGAGTCAAGCTCCCGATGGTGCGCTCGGCCGTCGTCATGCTCTTCTTCTTGAACCTCATCGGCGCTCTGCAGTTGTTCACCGAGCCGTCGATCCTCTCCTCGTTCCAGCCACAGGCGATCTCGTTCTCGTTCACACCGACTTTGTTCGTCTACAACACCTCGATCGGGAGCGGCGAGTACAACCTCGGCGCCGCGGCTGCAGTCGTGCTCGGTCTCGTAATCGGTGCGATCTCCGTCGGCTCGCTCGTCTGGCGCCACCGCCGAGGGGAATTCGCGTGAGCGTCCGCATCGCCCGAGCCGGCGACACGACGCTCGAGCAGCGTTCCGGCAGGCTCGCGGCGAGACGTCGTCGCCGACTCGAGCGGCGGCGCGCCCGACGCGAAGCAGACCTCGCGGCGGTGGTGCCGATGCGCCTCTACGGATTGCGCCGCGGAACTGTCACGCTGCTGACCGGCTGTGCGGTGCTGTTCGCGCTGTTCATCCTCGCCCCGCTGGTCTGGATCGTCGTGAACGCGACCAAGACGCAGGCGAACGTCTATGGGACCTTCGGCTTCTGGTTCGCCCGGCCGTTCGTGCTCTTCCACAACCTCGGGCTGCTGATGAAGTCGCTCAGCGGCTCGGGCGTCTACCTCCAGTGGATGGGCAACACCGTCCTCTACGCGGTGCTCGGGGGCGCAGGGGCGACCGTCCTGTGCTCCCTTGCCGGCTACGGCTTCGCCCGGTTTCGGTTCCGCGGATCGAAGGCGATGTTCTACCTGATCCTCTCGGCGCTCCTCGTCCCGATCACCGCGGTCGCGCTACCCCTCTACCTCGTCTACGCGAAGGTCGGGCTCATCAACTCGATCTGGGGCATGGTTCTGCCGAGCATGGTGAGTCCGGTCGGCGTCTACCTCATGCGGACCTTCACCGAGGTGTCGGTGCCACGCGAGCTCATCGACGCGGCGCGTATGGACGGCGCAAGCGAGCTCGGGGCGTTCCTTCGCATCGCCGTGCCGCTCATGGTGCCGGGCGTCGTGACCGTCCTATTGCTCAGCATCGTCGCGGTCTGGAATAACTACTTCCTGCCGCTCATCATCTTCACGCACAACAGCTCGTACCCGTTGACCGTCGGCCTTGCACTGCTCGCGCAAGGCGCCTCGTCAGGCACGAAGGGCGGTCTCGTGCCCGTCCTCATCGCCGGCGGCCTCGTCACCATCATCCCGGTGATCGTCCTGTTCGTCTTCCTGCAGCGCTACTTCCGCGGCGACTTGCTGCGCGGAAGTACCACCGGATGACCGGCGACACGCCGAATACGTCAGTTTTCGACGACAAGACAGGAGAGGAAGGCATGTACGCAGTGGACTGGAGCTATCCCCGCCCGGACTTCGACCGGTCGGCGCGCTGGCTCGGCCTCGAGGGCGCCTGGGAATTCGCGCGCGGCGCGGATGCGGACGACGGGTCGGTGCCACCCGACCCGCGCTTCGCCGAGTCGATCGCCGTTCCCTTCGCCTGGGAGGCCGCCGCGTCGGGTGTCGGAGCGGCGTGGCTCGAGCGCGGCTGGTACCGCCGGAGGATCGAGGTTCCGGCCGGCTGGCAGGGCGAGCGGATCGTCTGCTTCTTCGGCGGCGTGCACCACCGAGCACGTATATATCTCGACGGTGCGCTCGTCGGTGAACACGCCGGCGTCGGTCCCTTTGAGTGCGATCTCACGGAGGCTCTCGCCGGCCGCGGATCCGGCATGCTCCTCGTCGGCGTTGAGGCCCCGATCGACAAGCAAGCCATCGCGCACGGCAAGCAGCGCAGCATCCCCGCCGACGACTACGACAGCTGCGCGTTCCAGCCCTCGAGCGGGATCTGGCAGCCGGTGTGGCTCGAGCCGCGGCCTGCGACCTTCGTGCGCTCGATGCACCTCGAGCCGAAGACTTCGCTCG
>JAODBO010000002.1 GCA_025464005.1 Acidimicrobiaceae bacterium
CTGCGTCACCATCTTGGGCTGCGGCGGAAATCGGCGGATTTGCGGGCGATCGAGCTCCTCGAGATGGTGCGCATCCCGGACCCGGCGAAGCGGCTTCGTCAGTACCCGTACGAGCTCTCGGGCGGCATGCGACAGCGCGTCGCCATCGCCACCGCGCTCGCGTGCGGTCCGCGCCTCTTGATCGCCGACGAGCCGACGACGGCGCTCGACGTCACCGTGCAGGCGCAGATCCTCGAGCTCATCGAGTCGCTCCAGCGAGAGAGCGGCATGGCGATGATCCTCGTCAGCCACGACCTCTCGATCATCCGCGACCGCGTGCAAAAGACGCTGATCATGTACGCCGGCAAGGTCGTCGAGTCCGGCGAGACGGCCGTGACATTCGACCATCCGCACCATCCCTACACCGCTGCGCTGATCGCGGCGATGCCGCGTCTCGACGCGCCGGCCGGCACGCCGCTGCGGCCGATCGCCGGGGGGCCGCCCGATCTCGTGGATCTGCGGCCGGGTTGCGCGTTCGCGCCCCGTTGCGAGTACGCGCGGTTGCTCTGTTCGAGGACGACGCCCGTCGTCACCCACCTCGGAGCGTCACGAGAGGTGCGTTGTCACTTCCCCCTCGAGGCATCGCTCGGTGACCTCGGCACGTCCGCGCGCCCGTTCGTCGGCGGCGCCTCGGCCACGGCCGCCTCCTAGCGATGGCCGGCGTAGGGGAGATCCACCTCCGGCGGGACGAGACGCCGGTGCTCTCTGTCCGGAATCTCGTCGTCCAACACCGACTCCGGCGTCGGTCCTTTGTTGAGGCGGTGTCCGGCGTGTCGTTCGACGTCCTCCACGGGGAGACGCTCGCGCTCGTCGGTGAATCCGGTTCGGGAAAATCGAGCACCGCCCGGGCGGTCATCCAGCTCCCACCACCGACAGGAGGAGAAGTGGCGCTCTTCGGCCGCGAGCTCCAGGGGGTCTCGCCGGAGGAGCTCCGTCAACTCCGCCGGAAGCTGCAGATCATCGTCCAGGATCCTGTCGGGGCCCTGAACCCGCTGAAGCGGGTCCGCCAGCTCGCTGCCGAGGGGCTGGAGGTCTGGTCCGACCGCGATCCGGAGAAGGTCGACGCGATGCTCACCGCTGTCGGCCTCGATCCCGAGATCTATGCAGCTCGGCGACGGCGCGAGCTCTCCGGCGGCCAGTGCCAGCGGCTCTGCATCGCGCGGGCACTTCTCATCGGGCCGGAGATGCTCATTTGCGACGAGCCTGTCTCGGCGCTCGACGTCTCGATCCAGGCGCAGATCGTCGAGCTCCTCCGAGAGCTCCAAGGCTCGATGGGTCTCTCGATGCTGTTCATATCGCACGACCTCAGGATCGTGAAGAGCATCGCCTCGCGGGTACTCGTGCTCTATATGGGGCGCGTCTGCGAAGTCGGAGACGCGGACGCGCTCTACTCGAGCCCGACGCATCCGTACACCAAGCTCCTCATCGAGGCCGTGGAGGGCGGCGCCATCGAGGCCGACCCGGGGGAGATCCCCTCGGCGCTCGAGCCGCCGAGCGGTTGCCGATTCCGCACCCGTTGCCCCGCCGCGGACGCGCGATGCGTCGCGGAGGTTCCACAGCTCCGCCAGGTCGGCGACGACCACTTCGTCGCCTGTCACCACTTCCCGGACGAGGCTCGGTGATCGGATGATCCGCTACATCACCTTCCGGCTCATGTTCGCGATCCCGGTGCTCTTCCTCGTCTCGGTCGGAACCTTCCTGCTCGTCTACCTCGTGCCGGGCAACCCGGTCGACCACATCATCGGTCCGAACTCGACGCACGCCCAGTACCTCCAGATTCAGCGGCAGCTCGGCCTCGATCGGCCCGTGCTCGTCCGCTACTGGGAGTGGCTCAGCAAAGTTCTCCAGGGCAACCTCGGCATCAACCTCGTACCGCCGGTCGAGTCCGTGAGGACGCGCATCATCCAGGCGCTGCCGGTCAACATCGAGCTCACCATCATCGCCCTCGTGCTCGGCCTCGTCGTCTCGATTCCGCTTGCCGTGTTCTCCGCCTACAAGGAGAACTCGGTGTTCGACCGCCTCATCGGGGTCGGCACGATCGCAGCGATCTCGATCCCGACGTTCCTCCTCGCTCTCGTTCTCGTGCTTCTCGTTGCGATCGACTGGCACCTCTTTCCGATCGGGCAGTGGGTGCGCCCGAGTGGGGGGTGGCTCACCAACCTCCGGTATGCGCTCCTGCCCTCGATCGTGCTCGCTATTGGCGAGGCGGCGATCTTCACGCGCCTGTTGCGAAGCGAGCTCCTCGAGACGCTCAACGAGGACTACATCCTCGCGGCGCGCGCCAAGGGCATGTCGTCGCTGCACATCCTCTTCCGCGAGGCACTGCGACCCTCGTCGTTCTCGCTCGTCACGCTTTCCGGGCTGAGCATTGGCCGCCTCATCGGCGGTTCGATCATCGCCGAACAAGTCTTCTCGTTGCCCGGGATCGGCTCGATCATCGTGAACGCGGCACAGCAGAGCGACTACCCGCTCGTGCAGGGTGGCGTGCTCGTCGTCGCGGTCGTCTACGTCACATCGAGCCTTATCGTCGACGTCGTTCACGGCGTGATCGACCCCCGTGTGAGGCGTCGACATGGCTAGTACTACGACCCTTGCCGAGAACGTGAGGACCCGGCCCGGACTTGCCTGGACGAGCATTCGGACGTGGATCGGTGTCGCGGAGACGGCGCTTGGCGTGGCGCTCGACTACGTGGCCATCTCGGTCATCGACCGATCGGAGTCCGCGCCACTGCGGGTCGTCTTCGTCCTCGCAGGCCTTGTGCTCGCGCGGCGCGGGATCGGCGATCTCGTCTGCGGGCTCGCCAAGCGCGAGGTCGACGTCGGTTTGTGGCTGTCGGTCGGGTGGCTCGTCGCACTCGTCGTCGCGGCGACGCTCGCCGGGCTGTTGCCCTTCTCCGACTACATCGATCCGTCGAAGTCCCTCACCGTGGCGCAGTTCATGACGCCCAATCTGTTCTCGGCGCATCCACTCGGCACCGACGGCCTGTCCCTCGACCTGCTTGCCCGGTGCGTCTACGGCGCGCGGGTGAGCATCTTGACGTCGGCGCTGGCCGTCGTGCTCAGCGTCGCCGTGGGCGTGCCGATCGGGGCGCTCGCCGCGCTGCGCGGCCGGGCGTTCGACCACGTCGTGAACATCCTCACCGACTCCATGCTCTCAGTGCCGGCGCTCGTGCTCCTTATCGCCTTGGCGACGATCGCCGGTCGACCGAAGAGCGTCGCCGCCGCCGTCCTCGAAGACGGCATCGGCCTCGCGATCGTGACCCTCCCTACTGTGCTGCGGCTCGCGAGATCGTTCACATCGAAACTCATCTCGGAAGAGTTCGTCTTCGTGAGCAGGGCGCTTGGTGCGACCAACACCCGAATCGTGCTGCACGATCTCACCCCGAACGTGCTGCTCTCGGTCTCCTCCTATGCGCTCGTGCTCGCCGCGGTGCTCATCGTCGCGGAAGGCTCGCTGTCCTTCCTCGGCCTCGGGCTCCAGCCACCGCAGCCGACGTGGGGGAACATGATGGCGCAGGCCGGGATCAGCGACCTCTCGCTCCATCCCTTCGCGATACTTGTCCCCGGCACATTCATGTTCCTCACGGTGTTCAGCCTGAACCGCGTCGGGGAACGGGCGAGGTCGGCGTTCGCGGCTGGTGGGTCGGTGGTGTCCGTGACGTAGTTGGGCGCGCAAGAGCCGCGTGGCCCCGCGCGACTGATGCCACGCCGACCCGGCGCTGTCTTCTCGATGAAAGAAGCTCTGGCGACTAGCGAAGCGACCGCCGATGAGAGGGCAGCATCGGGTGAATGCGACGCCGAACGAGACCGAGGCAGCTTCCCTAGTCATGAACTCGTTGCCGACCGCTTTGGATTGCGTCGGGAAAAAACCGAGACGGCGCGGTAGCGGCCAACGCGTCGTGCCTTGCGTCGATCCACGCTGCGAGTCCGTCGAGGATGGGGTCTCCCCTTCCCACCGGCCAGCTCCGCGATTACTGTCAACTGTCGACAGACAAGAACCGACGAGAGTCGCGACCGCCGGGGGGACCGATGACGACGACGGCCAGCGCGCCTAGGCCGGACCAGGCCGACGTGCAGCACCTCCGGGAGCACGGCTGGTATCTCCATCACCACCAGGCGTTCTCCCCGGACCGCCTAGGCACACTCGATGAGATCCTGGACGAGCACCTCGCCGCGAAGGGCGCGGCCCTGTCCGAGGACCGAGCCGGCAACCGGTACGAGAACGCCTGATGCCCGTCGACCCAGCGCTCGTCCCAATCCTCGAGGAAACCGCCGGGGGCGCTGCGGCGGGCGAGCCGCTGCCGCCGGCCGAGGCCCGGGCGCGCGCCGAGGCCTTCCAGTCGGCGCTTCGCGGCCGGTGCTACCGGGAGGCACCGTCGCCAGCCGCGGTTCGCGAGCTGGAGGTGCCCGTCCCGGGCGCCACCTTGTCCTGTCGGGCCTACCTGCCCGAGGGCGATGCGCCCTTCCCGCTACACGTCTACCTGCACGGCGGCGGCTGGTGGCTCGGCAGCGTCGACGGCTCCGATGCGGCGTGCCGGGAGCTCTGCGCGGCGTCGGGGGCGCTGGTCGTGTCGGTCGGCTACCGCCTGGCCCCCGAGCACCCCTACCCCACCCCGCCCGAGGACTGCTACGCGGCGCTGTGCTGGGTGGCGGACCACGCCGCCGAGCTGGGCGGGGATCCCGAGCGCCTGTCGGTGGGCGGCGAGTCGGCCGGCGGCAATCTGGCGGCGGTGGCGGCGCTGATGGCCCGAGACCGCGGTGGCCCCGACCTGTGCCTCCAGGTGCTGTCAATCCCGGTCACCGACCTCACCATGAGCCAGCCCTCGGTGCGCGAGCTCTCGGAGGGCTACCAGCTCACCTGGGAGGGCATGCTGCTGCAGCGGCAGTACTACCTCCCCGATCCGGGCCTCGCCACCGAACCCTACGTCTCGCCGCTGCACGCCCCCGATCTCGCCGGGCTGGCGCCCGCCGTGGTTTCGACCATGGAGTACGACCCGCTCCGGGACGAGGGCGAGGCCTACGCCCGCCGGCTCGTCGAGGCCGGCGTGCCGACCCTGCAGCGGCGCTTCCTCGGCCAGATCCACGGCTCGGCGATGTTCACGGCCGTCACGCCCGCCGCCCTCAGCTACTACCGCTTTCTTGCCGCCGCCCTGCGGGCCGCTTGGGACGGAGGGCTCGCGGGTGTGCCAACCGACATCTCTTCCGCGCCCGACCGCTGTGACCCCTGACGGGCGAGTAGGTCCGGCGTGATCGCGAGCAGAGTCGCCGACTAGCTGATGGCGTCGGCCGGGGACGATGATCTCGCTTGGGGTGGGCCAGCGCTGCTCCGCAGCCGCGGCGTCGCGACGACGGACCTGGCCGAGGCCATGACCTCCTCGAACGAGCGGCGGCCGCTACGACCTGCTCGAGCTCCGGACCGTTCCCGAGCTTCTGACGCCCGAGCCACCCCACTTCGTGCCTCCGCAGGCTCCCCCGAGGAGATCACTGGCTTTTAAGGGAGCAGTGCCTCAGACTTGGCCGCCGGCCGTCTGGAGGGCGAGACCCGCACATCGCCTCGTCAAGTAGACGGCGGGATCCATGCTCGGATCCGCAGCGATCCTTGTCGCCGCCACCGTCTGTTCCCACCCGAGCCTTATCCAGGTGTCCCCCACGCCTGACAGCAGGCCCCACGGCCCGGCGCTCCGTCATTCGTGGCCAGGTCGAGGCGGCAACCAGTGGACGAGGCCTCGTGCGCGCACCGCCCTCAGAGCGCTTCTCGGGACCCATCCCCGAACCAGCCGGGATGACCCTGCAACCAACCCGGGGATCGCTGCCGAGAGGGAGCCACGGTCAGCCGTCCCTTACATGAGGCCACCGCCCGTTGTTCTCAGAGGAAAGGTCCTGTGCGCTGTGGGTGACCGGCGTAACGCAAAAGATCGCAATTTATCCGTAAAGAGTTATGCTTATCCCTCTTGATTATCGACTGGAACGAGCAATACGATGACAGGGCGACGCGGGGAACAGCTCGCGCCCAAGGCAGGGGGGCCACATGTCTCAAGGTCATCGCATTGTCTCCGGCCTCGTCTCGGCCGGCCTGTTGGCCGGGCTGGCGGTGTCCGCCGCACCCGCTGCGAGCGCCACCGCGAGCCCCAGTCCGATCGTCGCGACGGGCGACGAGGGCCACGGGGCGACGGTGCCCTTCACCGAGTACAACGCCGTTGGGTCACAGACCAACGGCACGGTGATCGGCCCCTCGTACAACCTCTACACGCTCGCGGCGGAGGCAGTCGGACGCACTGCGGTGACGCTGTCGGGCGCCGGTCAGTACGTCACCTTCAAGCTCGCCAGGGCGGCCAATGCCTTCGACCTGCGCTACTCGATCCCTGACTCCGCGGACGGCTCGGGGCTCACGACGCCCCTGAACCTAGCGGTGAACGGCCAGAGCGCCGGATCGGTGACGCTGACTTCCAAGTACACCTGGTTCTACGGGAGCTACCCCTTCAGCAACAACCCGGCGGACCTGCACGGCCATCACCTGTACGACGACGTGCGGATGATGTTCCCGAGGACACTTCCCGCCGGCACCGATGTCACCTTCGAAGTCACCGATCCCTCCATCCCGGTGACCGTCAACGTCGCGGACTTCGAGATCGTGGCGGCCCCCATAAGCCAGCCCACGGGCTCGCTGTCCGTGACGTCGTTCGGTGCCGACCCGACGGGGGCCCAAGACTCCACAGCGGCGATCCAGAACACGATCAACGCCGGGGCCGCCCAGCACAAAGCCGTCTACCTGCCACCGGGCAACTTCACCGTTACGGCTCACCTAATCGTGAACGACGTCACCCTGACGGGTGCCGGCGAGTGGTACACGACCCTGCATGGCGCCGGAGTGGGCGTGTACGGCAATCTGAACCCGAACCCGAGCACCAACGTGCACCTGTCGAACTTCACCATCCTCGGCGAGGTGACCGACCGGGTCGATTCCGCTGACGTCAACGGGATCGGCGGGGCGATGGGCGGAGGCTCGACGATCGACCACGTCTGGATCCAGCACACCAAGGTCGGCATGTGGTTCGACGGGCCCTTCAACGGCCTCACGATCAGCGACGTGCGCATCCAGGACACGACCGCCGACGGCATCAACTTCGACG
>JAODBO010000060.1 GCA_025464005.1 Acidimicrobiaceae bacterium
GAAAGAGAGCGAGCACCCCGACCAGATCGGATGGGAGGGGAGCAGCCCACTCGAGAACGGCTCCGCTCGTGGGATGCACGAGGCGGAGCCGTTCCGCGTGGAGGAACGGTCGCGGCGCTGCGACGCCTCGGCGCCTCCCGCCATAGCGCGCGTCGCCGACGACCGGATGGCCGATGGCGGCGAGGTGAACGCGGATCTGATGTGTCCTGCCCGTGTCGAGGTGAACCTCGAGGAGCGTCGCGTCGACGGGCTCGGTGAAGCGCTGGAGCACGCGATAACGCGTGCGCGCCTCCCGGCCCCGGGTGGTGACCGCCATGCGGGTCGGGTCGCGCTCCGAGCGCCCGACCGGCGCCTCGATCACTCCCTCCTCCGAGGAGAGGGTGCCGAGCGCCAGCGCGCGGTAGGTACGTCCCATCGACCGGTCGGCCAGCTGCGCAACGAGCGAGCGGAACGCCTCCGGAGTGCGGGCGACGACGAGGAGGCCCGAGGTGTCCTTGTCGAGCCGGTGGACGATGCCGGGCCTAAGGGGTTCCCCGGCGCCCGCCTCCGCGGCGGCGATCAGGTCCGGGTACCGCATGACGAGCGCACCGGCGAGCGTGTCGTCGTGGTGTCCTGCGCCCGGGTGCACGACGAGGCCGGGCGGCTTGTCCACGACCACGATCGCGGCATCCTCGTACACCACGTCCAACGCGATGACGCCCGCACCGGCCGTGTCCAGGCGTTCCGGAGCGGACGGCTCGGGAAGGCGGATCTCGAGCAGCTCCCCCGTTACGACCCGCCGGTGCCGGCTGGTGACCGCATGACCCTGCACGCGGACGCCACCTTCGTCGACGAGCCGTGCGACCTCGGCACGCGGGAGCCCGGTCAGCATCGCGACGACGCGGTCCACCCGCTCACCGTCGAGGCTCGAGGGCACCGTCGTCCCCTGGTCGCCGACCGTCCCTCGGTCGCCGTCCGTCGCCTGGTCGTCGTCCATCGTCACAGGGCGCTCGAGCGGTGGTCGACGGCCACTCGTGTGCTCTTCTCATCCCTCGGGGGCACCGGATCCTGCGGCCGACCCGGCAGATGGGGCTGCGGCACGACCGCGGCGACGCCAGACCCGCGGCGCCAGAGCACGACGGCGAGCGTGCCGCAGCCGCACACGATTGCGGCGTCGGCGACGTTGAAGGTCGGCCAGAACCCGACCCGGACGAAGTCCACGACGGCGCCGCCGTGCCCCCGGAAGAGGCGATCAGCGAGATTGCCGATGGCCCCACCGAGAACGAGCCCGACGCCGATCGCCCCCGGTGTGCTCGGTACGCCGCGCCCGAACCAGACGAGCAGGACGACGAGCACCCCGACCACGAGAACGATCGGCAAGGTGAGTCCGCTGCCGAGGGAGAACGCGATCCCACTGTTGTAGGCGAGCTGGAACGACAGCGGACCGAGGAGGTGGACCGGACCCGACGAGAGCCTCTCGACTGCGAGGGTCTTGGTGACCTGGTCAGCGGCGACGACAGCGACGGCGATCCCGAGGACGGCGAGCAACCGCCCCGAGCGGCGGCCCCGTCGGGGCGCGCCCAGCCTCGCCGGGCTCAACGCCGCGACAGCCCTCCGCTCTTGCAAGCGATGCAAAGGCGAGCGTAGGGAAGAGCCTCGAGACGCGCCGCCGGTATGAGCTCGCCGCAGCTCTCGCAGACGCCGTAGGTCCCGCGCTCGATCTTCTGGAGAGCGTCGTCGATCTCCTCGACAGCCGCGAGCGCCTGTGCGCTCAGTGCGAGGTCTCGCTCACGATCGACGGTCACCGTGCCACCCTCGCCGGACTCCTCGTCGAACTGGATGTCCCCGGGCTCCATCTCCTCGACGAGCGACTCGGCTTCGGCGCGCAGCGCCTTGGCCTGCTCAACGTAGGTGGCGCGCTCCTGAAGCAGCAGCGCGTGCTGGCGTTCGAGGAACTTCGTGTCCTCGCTGTAGCCACCGGTCGCCTTCGCCAGGGTCCTGCCGGGCGCCATGGCGCCGGATGGCGCCTTGCGCGCGCCGGCGCCGGCGGCCTGCTTGGTGGCAGTGGCCGTCGTGACCGCCTTGGTCGTGGCGGGCTTCTTAGGGCGCGCCGTCTTGGCTGCGCCAGTTGCCGGCGATGGTGCAGCTACAGCTGCCGACCCATCGGCAGTAGTGGTCGTGCGAGGCATGATGCTCAGCGTCTCCTCTCGGGGCGAGGGTGCGCGACCCTAACCGATCGCTGTGTCGCCGTCGACAACTCCGACGTATACACACCGGAGGGGCTCGATCTATTCCGTCCTGCTGCCACCTGGCCTGCGGCTATGCCGGCTCGGTGCGATTCCGGGCTTTTCGGCCGGGAAGCTCTCAACGCCCGCTATGGCCTCCGCGGCTGCGACCGCCCGTCGAGCCCGCACGCTCGATCGCGTCGGTGAGGGTCGTGCGGACCGTGACCGGGTCGACCCCGGACACCCGCACCCGCTTCTCCCTGCTCCGTTCACCGCTCACGAGGTCGATCCGCGATCGCGGCACGTCGAGCAGCTCCGCCACGAGCGCTACTGCCGCCTCGTTGGCCCGCCCATCCTGAGGAGGCGGCGCCACACGCACATGCAACGCGTCCCCATGGCGCCCCGCGACGGCGGCACGACCGGCTCCTGGCTGCACGTGCAGCCTCAGCAGGATCGTCTCGCCCGTATTCACCTCGCCGTCGGCGTCGCCCGGTCCAGGCACGCGCCGCTCGACGTCGAACAGCTCGTCCGCCATGCCCGCATACTGTAGGGCCATGAAGGAGCCGAACCGGTCACGCCCCTATCCCGAGGTCGCAGCGCAGCCGAGCTACCCCGCGATGGAGGAAGCGATCCTCGACTTCTGGGAGCGCGAGGCCGTGTTCGAGGAGTCGATCGCGGCGAGGAGCGAGGCGCGTGAGCTCGTCGTCTACGACGGGCCGCCCTTCGCCAACGGCCTCCCCCACTACGGCCATCTGCTTACTGGCTTCGTCAAGGACGCGATCCCGCGCTACAAGACGATGCAGGGCTATCGCGTAGAGCGGCGATTCGGCTGGGACTGCCACGGCTTGCCCGCCGAGACCGCGGCCGAGAAGGAGCTCGGGGTCTCCGGCAGGCAGCGGATCACCGAGTTCGGCATCGGCCGCTTCAACGACTACTGCCGCAAGACGGTGCTGCGCTACACGGACGCGTGGAAGCACTATGTAACTCGCCAGGGGCGGTGGGTCGACTTCGAGCACGACTACAAGACGATGGACCTCACCTACATGGAGAGCGTCCTCTGGGCGTTCAAGACCCTGCACGACCGCGGCCTCGTCTATGAGGGTTACAAGGTGCTCCCGTTCTGCTGGGAGTGCGAGACGCCACTCTCCAACTTCGAGACGCGCCAAGACGACGCCTACCGCGAGCGGGTCGACCCGGCAGTGACGGTCACCTTCGAGCTCCTCCCCGACGACGCAGGCTCGCCGGGGCCGATCTCCGGGCCCGTGAAGGTGCTCGTCTGGACGACGACGCCGTGGACCCTGCCCTCCAACCTCGCCCTCGCGGTCGGGCCCGACCTCGACTACGCGGTGATGCGTCGGGGGGGCGACACGTTCCTCGTGGGCGCCGAGCGCGCGACGGCCTACGCCGAGGAGCTCGAGGGCGCCGAGCTCGTGGGGAACGTGCGCGGCGCCGAGCTCGTCGGCCGCCGCTACCGCCCGATGCTGCCGTACTTCGCCGACACGCCCGGCGCCTTCGTCGTGCTCGGCGGCGACTTCGTCGCGACCGACGAGGGCACCGGGGTCGTCCACATGTCGCCAGGCTTCGGCGAGGACGACCAGCGGCTGTGCGAGGCCAACGCCATCCCCGTGATCTGCCCGGTCGACGACCGTGGACGCTTCGACGCGCGGGTGCCGGACTACGCCGGGATGCAGGTCTTCGAGGCCAACGAGCGCATCATCGAGAGGCTCGACGCGCTCGGCGTCCTCGTGCGGCGCGAGGAGTACGCCCACAGCTACCCGCACTGCTGGCGTACGGACACGCCGCTCATCTACCGCGCCGTGAGCTCGTTCTTCGTCGAGGTAACGGCGGTGAGGGACCGCATGATCGAGCTCAACGAGCAGATCGACTGGGTACCCGAAAACGTCCGGCACGGCGCGTTCGGGCGTTGGCTCGAGGGGGCGCGGGACTGGGCGATCTCGCGCAACCGGTTCTGGGGCACGCCGATCCCGGTCTGGAAGAGCGACGACCCGGCGCACCCGCGCACCGATGTCTACGGGAGCCTCGACGAGCTCGAGCGTGACTTCGGCGTGCGGCCGAGCGACCTGCACCGCCCGGCCATCGACGAGCTGACCCGACCCAACCCGGACGACCCGACCGGCCGCTCCACGATGCGCCGCGTCACTGACGTCCTCGACGGCTGGTTCGACTCGGGATCGATGCCGTTCGCGCAGCTCCACTACCCCTTCGAGAACGCCGAGCGCTTCGAGTCGCACTTCCCGGCCGACTTCATCTGCGAGTACGTCGGCCAGACGCGCGGCTGGTTCTACACCTTGCACGTGCTCGCCACGGCGCTGTTCGATCGGCCGGCGTTCTCGCACTGTGTCGCGCATGGTGTCGTGCTCGGCGACGACGGCCGCAAGCTGTCGAAGCGCCTGAGGAACTACCCGGACCCCGAGGAGGTCTTCGCCCGGGAGGGGGCCGACGCGATGCGCTGGTACCTGTGCTCCTCCCCCGTGCTCCGCGGCCAGGACGTCGTCGTGGCCGAGAAGGCGATGTCCGAGCCGATCCGCCAGGTGCTCAACCCGATCTGGAACAGCTGGTACTTCCTCTCCCTCTACGGCCGCTCCGACAACATCACCGGAACGTTCCGGACCGATCAGGAGGGCGTGCTCGACCGGTACGTGCTCGCGAAGACGAGCGTGCTCGTCGAGCAGGTAACGGCATCCTTCGACGCCTACGACCTGCCGGGGGCCACGGCCGTTATCACCGACTACCTCGACGCCCTCACGAACTGGTACGTGCGGCGCAGCCGTGGACGTTTCTGGCGGTCCTCAGGAGCCGGCGCGCCGCTCGAGGGCTCCGATTCCGACGCGGGGGTGCCGGCAGGCGACCTGGCTCCGGCGGCGGACGACGCCGACAAGCGCGACGCCTACGACACGCTCCACACGGCGCTGTCGGTGCTCTGCCGCGTCGCCGCTCCGCTGCTGCCGTTCCTCACCGAATCGGTGTACAAGGGACTCACGGGCGATCGCAGCGTCCATCTGGCGGACTGGCCGGACGCCGAGGACCTGCTCGCGGACCCGACGCTCGTCGAACAGATGGACCTCGTGCGGGCGGTGTGCTCGGCGGCCCACTCGATTCGCAAGGCACGTGGCCTGCGCTCGCGCCTCCCACTGGCGCGACTCACCTTCGCGGGACCCGGAGCCTCGGCGCTCGAACAGTTCTCAGGCCTCATCGCCGACGAGGTCAACGTCCGGGAGGTCGTCCTCGTCGAGGACGTCTCCGAGGTGGCCTCGACCGTGCTCACCGTCGTGCCGGCAACGCTCGGCCCGCGACTCGGACCCCGCACCCAGCAGGTCATCAACGCCGTGCGCAAGGGCGAGTGGACCGAGAGCGACGGCACCGTCACGGCGGCCGGGGAGGCGCTCGCGCCCGGTGAGTACGCCCTTCGTCTGCGGCCACTCGACGACGACGCTGGCCGCGTCCTCTCCGACGACGCCGGCGTCGTCGTGCTCGAGCTGGAGCTGACGCCCGAGCTTGAGGCGGAGGGCGCGGCGCGAGATCTCGTGCGCTTGGTCCAACAGGCCCGCAAGGACGCCGGGCTCCACGTCGCCGATCGGATCGAGCTCCAGCTCGAGCTGGGGACTCCTGCTATCGAGCTCCTCGAACGCTGGAGGACCGACGGCTCGACCGAGACCCCCGGCACGCCGCGATGGCAGGTCGAGCTCGCGAACCAGACCCTTGCCGTGTCGCTCGAGGTGAACCGGCCGAACTGTGGGAACGGTGAAGGCGTAGACGGCACCGGCTCGCACGAGAGCCGGGCGAGCCTTGGCGAGCTGGGTGAGGCGATCGTCCGGCTGCGTCGCGCGGACTCCGGCACGTCCTGATCAGGCGGAGCGTCCTCCGTCGGGCCGGCGGTCGAATCGCAGCGGCGTATCCGCCGGAGTGCGCTCCACCGTGCCCGTAGGCGGCTCGAGTCCCCCACCTGCGGCCCATCTCGCCCAGAGCGCCTCGTCGGCGTCGAGCGCGGGAGGAGGGGAGGTCGACTGCGAGAGCCCGAACCGTCCCGGCTCGTCGGCCGGCTGCTCGCGACGCGCTGCAGTGGCGGCATCCTCGGTGATCTCGGCCTCGACGTCGGGGATGCCCGTCGGGGTGGGCACCTGGCGAGCAAGCGGCGCAGGGGGCTCGGGGGCGGGGCGCTCAGTCGCGTCACCCTCGCCGTCGGCCGCGCTCTCCTCGCTACGGACGAGCTCCGGGCCCGTGCGCTCGGGAGTGCCCGGGCGGCGCTCGGTAGCTCCGACGAGGTCCCTCGACACCGCGAGGGTCTCCTCGACAAAGCGCAACGCCGAGCTGAGGCCTTGGGTCAGCCGCTCGCGCTCGCTCTCGAGGAGCCCGACGAGCGACCCGGTCTCGCGTTCCAGCCGGTCGCGCTCGCCTTCGAGGCGGCTCACGCGGTCGTGCAGATCCTGTTCCGCGTCGTTGCGCAGCCGACGCACGGCCTCATGGGCTTGGGCAAGCATCAACTCCGACTGCTGACGGGCGTCGTCGAGGAGGCGGTCGGCTTCCTCGCGTGCCTCGCTGACCGCGAGATCCGCCGTCCGCTGCGCGAGCACGAGCGTCCGACGGATGCTGTCGTCGTCGAACGCCGGGGCTTCGTCGATCGGGCGCACGTGCGATTGGCTACGGCTAGCGAGCTTGCCGAGCTCCGCCTGCATCTCGTCGACGGCGACAGCGACCTTCTCGAGGAACTCATCGACCTCGTCGGTGTCGTAGCCACGCAGACGGTCCCGGAACTCGACCTCCCGAAGCACCTTCCCCGAGATTTCCATACGGGGATCGTAGCTCTGGAGCCCAGCGAATCCGCGGATACCCGGCAGAGGTCCGTCGCGAGGCGCCCCGGAGTGCGGCGACCGCCCGGCGGCCCGCCACAGCCGATG
This sequence comes from Acidimicrobiaceae bacterium, assembly GCA_025464005.1. Taxonomy (GTDB): domain Bacteria; phylum Actinomycetota; class Acidimicrobiia; order Acidimicrobiales; family Bog-793; genus RYN-46. Next base: position 7,121 of record JAODBO010000060.1, read on the forward strand.
TCAGTGGAACTGCAGAATGTTGAGCACGACCTCGAGGGCTAGGAAGAGAACGATCGGCGAGAGGTCGATACCCATGCCGCCCACCCGCAGCGGCGGGAGGATCCGCCGGATCGGAGTTAGCACCGGATCGGTGATGCGGGCGAGCGCACCGATCACGCGTGCCCAGCTGGACCATGGATCGACCGGGAACCAGGAGAGGATGAGCCGGACGAACAGCAGGACGATGTACGCCTGGATTATGTCGACCACGATCCGGACGATCACTGCCGGGTCTCCCGCGAGCTCTCTCCGCCGGGCCGCTGCTCAGCGTGCGACATACGCGCTCAGGACCTGAACAACCCGCGCTCCTGCAAGCGCATCCGCTCCTCCGGCGACACCTCGACGTTGGTAGGAGTCAGGAGGAACACCTGCTCGGCGACCTTCTCCATCGAGCCCCCGAGGGCATAGGTCAGGCCGGAGCAGAAGTCGATCATCCGACGCGAGAGGTCGCGCTCGGAGAGCTGAAGGTTGACGATCACCGGATGGCTCTGCTTCACGAGATCCCCGATCTCCTGCGCGTCGGGGAACCTCGCGGGAGCGACCACGTGGACCTTCGCCGAGCCGTTGCGGCTCGGCACGAGCGGCCGGACGACGGCGGCCTGCGCCGCGGTCACGGGCTCGCGGGTCGCTGTCACGAGCGGTCGTACCGTGCCGGGCTGGGCGGCGCGCTCCACCGGCTCCTCGTACGCCGCCTCGGGGTACACGCTGTGCGCGAAGCGGCGAGCGGCCTGGTCAGCCGGAGCTTCGTACTCGTCTGCGTACAGCTCGTCCTCCTCGATGTCTTTGAGACCGAGGTAGGCGAGTGCCCTATCCATGAACGTTGCCATTACGACCCTCCTACGAGCACTCTATTGTGACACCCGGGCGGCGGCGGGGCGCGGACCGAAGAGCGCGCGCCCGATTCGGACCATCGTGGACCCCTCGGCCACGGCCAGCTCGAAGTCGTCGCTCATGCCCATCGACGCCTCGTCGAGTCCGAGCTCGGCCACCAGCTGGCCGACATCCGCGAAAGCCCTGGCAGTGGCGTTTCGATCAAGCCCGACGTGCGGTGCGACGGTCATGAGGCCCCGCACGTCGAGATCTAGCGACCTGAGCCGGTCGACGAGGGACGCTACGCCATCGAGCGGCACGCCGCCGCGACCGGCGAGCCCGGTCGTGTCGACTTCGACGAGCACCGCCGCACCCGGCGCGTGACGGGCGATCGACTCGCCCTCCTCGGCCCGGTCCACGCCCTGCCACAGTGCGACGTGCGGTGCCAGTCTCGCGACCTTGTTGCGCTGGACGCCGCCGAGATAGTGCCAGCGCGGGCCAGCGCCCGAGGGGCGATCTTCCGACGAGCCGGCCTCGGGGGAGGCGAGCTCGGCCGCCTTGGCGAGCAGCTCGCCCGCGTAGTTCTCCCCGAGGTCGAGCAGTCCCGCCGAACACGCCGCCCGCGCTGCCGCGGCGCCGAGGCCCTTCGTCACGGCGACGATCCGCACCTTCTCGAGATCGCCGCCGGCAGCCGAGATGCGCGAGCGCACCTCTGCGAGCCGCCCCGCGACGCCCACGGCATCCGCTGGGTCCGCTGGGTCCGCTGGGTCCGCTGGGTCCGCTGTGTGCGCGGTGTCCGCTGTGTCCGGCGAGGAGGTCATGAGCGGGCACCGGGCACCGGCACGTCCCGCCACACGGCGAGCGCATGGCGGGAGCCGTCGCCTCGCGCCCGGTAGGAGTACCAATCGGCTCCGCACGCGGTGCACCCGCCCAGCTCGGCCGTCACCGCCACGCTCGCACGCGCCAGTGAGGCGCGGACGCCGAGCGGGAGGTCGAGCGCGGGGCGACCCGATGAGGTCTCGGCTCGCACCTCGTCCCCGAGCACCGCGGCCACCGTGTCGAGCTCGTCGCGGCCGAACTCGTAGCATTCCGCGTGGATGCAGGGGCCGAGCACGGCTTCGACCTCGGACGCCCCGAGCGATCGCATCGTCTCCACGGTCCGCTCGAGAACGCCCGCGACGAGCCCCCGCCAGCCCGCGTGAGCGACGCCGACGACCCCCTCGGCACTCGCCAGCCCGACCAGCGCGCAATCCGCGCCGAGCACTGCCACGCACGCGCCGGGCGAGGCAGTGACGAGCGCATCGGCCTCCTCGTCGAGGGGGCCTGCGGGTCGCTCGACGACCACGACCCTGTCGCCGTGCACCTGGCGCACGAAGGTCCACGGCCGGTCGACGAGCGCGCGTAGGCGTCGCTCGACGTCCGGATCTCCTGCCCCGTCCTCGTCCCGCCACGGACGCGCCCCGCCGTCGCGCGACGACGTGACGAGCGCCTGGGCGTCGGTCCCGCCGATCCGGACCGCGCGGGAGGGACCGCTGCTACTTGAGAAAGGACGGGACGTCGAAGTCGTCGTCACCGAGGTCGACCTCGTCACCGCCGACGGCGAAGACGTCGACGGAAGGTGCGGCGGGCCGAGCCTCGCTACCGGGCTGCGGCGCCTGAGCCTCGTTGCGAGCGGGCCCGGGCGGCGCGGCGCCGTGTTCGTCCCACCGGTCGAACCCGGCAGCGATGACGGTCACCCGCACCGTGTCACCGAGCGCCTCGTCGATGACGCTGCCGAAGATGATGTTGGCGTCGGGGTGGGCGACTGCGTGGATCGTCTCGGCCGCCTCGTTCACCTCGAACAGCCCGAGGTTGGGACCGCCGGCGATGTTGAGCAGGATTCCTCGCGCCCCTTCGATCGACGCCTCGAGGAGCGGGCTCGTGATCGCGTGCTTCGCCGCGTTCACGCCGCGGTCCTCGCCGGACGCGGTGCCTATGCCCATGATCGCCGTGCCCGCGTTGCTCATGACCATCTTCACGTCGGCGAAGTCGGTGTTGATCAACCCCGGGACATTGATGAGGTCGGTGATCCCCTGGACCCCTTGCAGCAGGACCTCGTCGGCCATCTTGAACGCGTCGACCATCGAGGTCTTCGCGTCGGCGAGGGTGAGGAGACGCTCGTTGGGGATGATGATGAGCGTGTCCACGGCCTCCTTGAGGCGCTGGATGCCCTGCTCGGCCTGCACCGAGCGGCGTCGCCCTTCGAACGCAAAAGGCCGCGTCACCACCCCGATCGTGAGGGCACCGAGGCTCTTCGCGATCTCGGCGATCACGGGTGCGCCACCGGTCCCGGTACCGCCGCCCTTGCCCGCGGTGATGAAGACCATGTCGGCGCCTTTCAGCACCTCCTCGATCTCCTCGAGGTGCTCCTCGGCCGCGGCTCGCCCCACTTCGGGATCGCTGCCGGCACCGAGGCCCCGTGTCAGCTGGCGGCCGATGTCGAGCTTGATGTCGGCCTCGCTCATCAAGAGCGCCTGGGCGTCAGTGTTCACCGCCACGAACTCGACGCCGCGTAGACCCGCGTCGATCATCCGATTGACAGCATTGACCCCGGCGCCACCGACGCCCACGACCTTGATCACGGCGATAAAGCTCTGCGATGCGCCGCTCATACCTGACCCGCCTCCCTACATCGAGCTTGGTGGGCACCAGATCCGCGACCGTCATGAGACGGCGTGTGTGCCCGGAAGCCCGCCGCCGACGTGGTAGCCGACAGCCGGACTGCGATGTCCAGGCTGGGTCGACGCACTCCTTCGCGATGCCTCCCGAGCTCCAGCGCGGGAAGCTGGAGCACCTCAGCGACCGGAACCTGTCGAACCATAGGGCCGACTCCTCACGAGGTCAAGACCGGGGATGCAGGAACCCGCAGGTCAATTGTTACGATCCCTGTCAACGGGACTCGAGCGAGCACGGTGGCGAGCGCGACCATCTTCTGGCGGAGCTCCGTCGGCGAGCCGAACAGCACACGAGGTCCGCGCAGCAGCCGAAGCACGACACCGCTGCTCCCGACGCTCGCCACCGAGACGACTCGGGCAAGCAACGAGATCGGCACGGCTCCAGCGACGTCCACCGCCGGCTTCTGGCCTCGCTGCACCGCGCCACCGGGGGGCGGCACGTGGCCGTCGCCGGTCACGAGCGCGAAGCCCGCGACGCGTACCGTCGTGTCCTCGAGCACGCGCCCGCTCGGGTCGACGAGAGCGAAGCGCCCGGTCCCGGCGGCGACCTCGGCGACCGCGTGCCGCTCCACGAGAACGACGCGAACAGCTGACGGCCACTCGCGCACCACGCTCGCGCGCTCGACCCACGGCAGGCGGTCGAGCGCCGACTCGTCCGCGGCTGCGCTCACGTCGACGAGCGGCGGCTTCCGGGCGAGCCCGGTCACGGACAGGACCTCGGCCCGCGTCGTATGGCGTGCACCGTCGATCCTCACGCTGCGCGCCGCCAGAAACGGGGAGTGCAGCACGACAAGGACGAGAGCGAGAAGCGCGAGGAAGGCGAAGAGGCCGGCCACGATTCGCAGCCGGCGCCTGCCGGCGGCTCGCGCCACTGCCACCTGGCGCGCTCGTATACGAGAGTCGGTCCCCGCGCTGCCCCCGTCGTGGCGCGCCCGTGCCCGCGACTCGGCCGGCGCGTCCTTTGCGTGCTCGCGCTTGGTCCGCTCCCCCTTTACGTGCTCGAGCACTCGCCCGCGGGGCCGACGGTGCAGGGTCGCGGTCATGGGACAGCACCGACCGACCGAGCTCCGACGATGCGGAGCTCGGTCTCGAGGGCCACGCCGGTCTCCGCGGCGACGACGCCGCGCACGAGCTCCACGAGCCGGACCACGTCGTCCGCCGAGCCGTCGGCATCCACTTGGATGAAGTTGGCGTGCTTGGCCGAAACCTCGGCGGTGCCGACACGGCGGCCCTTCAGGCCCGACAGCTCGATGAGCCGGCCGGCAGAGTCACCGGGCGGGTTGGTGAACACCGACCCGGCGTTGCGACCGCCGGGCTGGTTCTCGCGCCGCCACCTGACGATCGAAGCGATCTGCTCGGCCGACGCTCCCGGCTCGCCCGGCTCGCAGGCGAAGGTCGCCTCGAGCACGACATCGCTCGCCGCGACATTCGAGTGCCGGTAGGCCAGCGCCAGGTCGGCCGCCGCCAGGTCTCGCTCGGCGCCGCCAGCGAGGTCGACGAGGCGCGCCGAGACGAGCCGGTCGCCGGTCGAGGCGCCGTGTCCCCCGGCGTTCATGGCCACCGCACCGCCGATCGAGCCGGGGATGCCGACGGCCCACTCCATACCGGCAAGTCCTGCCGCTGCGCTCTGGCGAGCGAGCGCGGGGTAGGACGCCGCGCCGCCCCCTGAGACGGTCGCGCTGTTCGCGTCCACGCGTATGTCCGCGAAGGCGCCGCCAAGGCTCACCACGAGACCGGGGTAACCGGAGTCCGCGACGAGCAGGTTGGAGCCGTTCCCGAGCACGAGCACATCGACCCCGCTCGCCGCCACGGCAGCTCGGGTGGCATTGAGCGCGGCCTCGTCCTCGATGAGGACGAGAAGCGCGGCACTCCCACCGACCCGGTAGGTGGTGCGCCGACCGAGCGGCTCGTCGACGCGGGCGCGTGAGCCGAGCAGCTCGACAGCGTGCGCGACGGGACCCTTCACGGCCGCGCCGTCACGAGGGATCCATCACGAGAGCTCGGCGATCAGGTCATCCGGCAGTGTCGTCAGGTCACCCGCGCCGAGCGTGATGCAGCAGTCGCCGGGTCGCAGGATGGCTCGCAGGTAGCCGAGCAGCTCGGTGCGCTCGGGGAGGTACGCGGCCTGCGTCGCAGGGTGCGCGTCGAGCACCGCGTCGAGGATTAGCTTCGACGAGACACCGGGTCGGGGAGCCTCGCCCGCCGCGTACACCCCGGCGAGCACGAGGACGTCCGCCTCCACGAACGCGCTGGCGAAGTCGCCGGCGAGCGCCGCGAGGCGCGAGTACCGGTGCGGCTGGAACACGCAGACGACGCGGTCCCATCCCCCGCGCCGCGCGGCGGTCAGCGTCGCTGCGATCTCCCCCGGGAGGTGGGCGTAGTCGTCGACGAACGTGACGCCGCCCGCCTCTCCTCGGAACTCGAACCGGCGTGCCACGCCGGCGAAGCGCGCGAGGGCTCGCCTAGCGACCTCGAAATCGACACCGAGGCGGCTCGCCGCCGCGAAGGCTCCGGCGGCGTTCGTCGCATTGTGCGCCCCCGGGACCGGCAGCGAAAGCTCACCCAGTCGCTCGTCACCTCGATGGAGCGTGAACGAGACGTCGCTCCGACCGCCGGTGAGGTCCGTGATGCGGAGATCGGCGCCCTCCGAGAACCCGTAGCTGAGCGCACCCGCCGGGGCGAGGCGCATCGCGACCGGGTCGTCGGCGCAGACGATCGCACCACCCGGGGCGCGCTCGAGGAACTCCCGGAACGCCACCTCCATCGCCTCGATCGAGCCGTAGTGATCGAGATGGTCCGGCTCGACGCTCGTGACAAGGGCGAGCTCCGGCTCGAGGACGAGGAAGGTCCCGTCGCTCTCGTCCGCCTCCACGACGAGCCACTCCCCCTCGTCCCAGACCGCGTTCGTCCCGATCTGGTTCACGTCGCCCCCGATGATGAACGACGGATCGAGACGCGCCTCGACGAGCACGAGAGCCAGCATGGAGCTCGTCGTGGTCTTGCCGTGGGTGCCTGCGATCGCCACGCAGCGGCGCTGCGCCGCGATCGCGGCGAGCGTCTCCGCGCGGCTGAACACCGCCGTCCCGAGCCGGCGCGCCTCGAAGACCTCGACGTTGTCGGCCGGCACCGCCGTGGAGAGCGCGACGGCATCGGCTCCGGCCACGTTCGCCGCGGCGTGCCCGACGGCGACGGGAACGCCGAGCGACCGCAGCCGCTCGACCGCCGCGCCCGGCTTCAGGTCGCTGCCGGTCACCACGTGGCCCATCGCGACGAGCACGGCCGCGATCGCGCTCATGCCCGCGCCGCCGATGCCGACGATGTGGACGTGGCGCCGCCATGACAGGTCGAGCGCGCTCACGACGCACCCCGTGCCGCCGGCCGCCCGCGAAGCACGCGCACGAGCGCGTCGAGTCGCCGGCGGCGCGATCCTCGCGCCGCGACCTCCTCGACGAGATCGGCAACCCGGGCCGCAGCGTCGCGACGGCCGAGGTTTGCCGCCGCGGCCGCCATTGCGGCGACACGCGCCGGATCGGCCGCGAGCGACGTGATCAGCTCGACGAGACGCTCGGGCGTGCACATCGCGTCGTCGAGCACGGTCGCGGCCCCGCGCTCCTCCAGGAGCTCGGCGTTGCGTCGCTGGTGGTCGGATGGCGCCCCCGGGAGCGGGACGAGGACGGCGGCCAGACCGACGACGGTGAGCTCGGCGACCGTCGAGGCTCCGGCGCGGGCGACGACGAGGTCACAAGCCGCGAGCACCTCGGCCATCGCCGGCTCGTAGCCGACGAGCCGGTAGTCGAGACCGCGCTCGGCCGACAGAGCGAGCTCGGCGAGTCGCGCCGCCATGGCGTCGTGGTCACGCGCTCCGGCGACGTGATAGATCGCCAGGTCCCGGCGGAGCGAGAGAAGCCGGGCCACGCCGAGCGCCGCCTCGTTGAGCGAACGTGCGCCGAGCGATCCACCCGTGACGAGCACGAGGAAGCGGTCCGGGTCGATCCCGAGCTTCGCACGCGCCGCAGCGCGGCCCGAGTCGCTGCGATCGATCGCCAGCACCTCGGGCCGCACCGGCGCACCGGTGACCACGGCCCGAGGAAGCGGGGTCCCGGGAAGCGCGACGGCCGAAGCGGCCGCGAAGCGGCCGACCAGCCGGTTGGCGGCGCCGGGAACCGCGTCGATGTTCACCACGACCACCGGGATGCCGAGCGGTCGTGCGGCGAGCGCGCACGGGACGCTCGCGTAGCCGGCGACTGCGACGACGACCGACGGGCGCCGGCGAGCCAGGAGCGCGAAGGCGCGCAACGTCGCCGTGGCCAGCTCGGCGACGGCAAGCGCGTTCTCGAGCGTGAGACGGCGTTTGATCCCCCGCCCGGGAAGCAGTGACACCTCGAAGCCGGCCTCGGGAACGAGTCGCGCTTCCATGCCTCGCGACGAGCCCACGAAGTGGATGGCGGACCGCTCGTGACCGGCGTCGACGAGCGCCTCGGCCACGGCGAGGGCCGGTGCGACGTGGCCCGCGGTGCCGCCGCCACTCACCACGACGTCGTAACGCCGGCTGCGCTGCGGTCCGCTCATCGACTGGCCTTGGTCGCGGTCGCGCTGCGGCGGGCGATGTTCACGAGCAGGCCGCTGGCGGCGAGCGCCACGACGAGCGAGGACCCGCCGGAGGAGACGAACGGAAGTGGGATGCCGGTCTCGGGAAGGGCCCCTACGACGCCGCCGATGTTGATCATCGCCTGACACACGATCCAGCACGTGATGACCGTGGCGAGCAGGCTCGAGAACCTGTCCGTCGCCCGGGCCGCGACGCCGATGCCCAGCCAGCCCAGCCAGGCGAAGGCGAAGACGACCGCGGCGGCGCCGATCAGGCCGAGCTGGTTGCCGACGACGGCGAACACGAAGTCGGTCTGCGCGTTGGGCAACCACCCCCAGACCGCCGGCGAACTGCCGACGCCGGTCCCCCCGACATGGCCCGAGCCCAGCGCGACGAGCGACTGCACGACCTGATAGCCGGTCGTGGAGGCATGGCCGAAGGGGTTGAGGAACGAGAGCAGCCGCGCGCGGCGATACGGCGCGGCGAGCGCCACGACGCCGCCGACCACCGCAGCGCCCACGAGCATCACGGTGAGCAGGCGGCGCTGCACCCCGGCCACGTAGAGCACTGCGGCGGACATGCAGACGAGTACGACAGCGGTGCCCATGTCGGGCTGTCTCAAGATGAGGATGTCGACGAAGACGAGCACGATCGCGACGGGGCGGAGAAGATCGCGCGCGTGGTCGGGACTGTCCTCGCGACGTTGAACGAGATCGGCGAGGAAGAGGGCGAAGGCGAGCTTCATGAGCTCCGAGGGCTGGAGGCTGATCGGACCAGCGCCGATCCAGCGGCTCGATCCTCCCGCCGACTTGCCCATCCCGGGGACGAGCACCACGACGAGCATCACCGACGTGGCGACGAGGAGCGGGAGGACGAGCTTGCGGACCCGCTCGACCGACATCCGAGCAGCCACGAAGAAGGCGGTGGAGCCGATCACCGTCCACATCGCCTGCCGCTCGAACAGCGACCACGGCGTCCCGTAGTCGACGATGGAGGTCACCGACGACGACGCCAGCACCATCACGAGACCGAATCCGCATAGGCAGAAGACCAGGAAGCGAAGCTGGCCGGCGTCGCGCCGAGCAAGGTCGGCCACGCTGAGCGCACTGCGCCGGGGTCGTGGCGCTGCGGTCTCCACAGCCTCGCGCCGCAGGCCGGCGCCCCCACGCAGCAGTCGGAGGGCCGGAGCGCCGGAGGAGGCAGCCACGGTCACGCGCTCCCGCTCGTCACGGCGCCGAGCGCGCGCACCGCGCGCACGAAGTCGGCCCCGCGCTCCTCGTAGGAAGAGTACCAGTCGAACGACGCGCAGCCAGGCGACAACAGGACGACATCGCCGGGCTCGGCGAGTCGCGCCGCCTCAGCCACTGCGGCATCCATCGAGCCGGCGCGCACGACCGGCCAGCTCGGCGCGAACGCCGCCTCGACCTCGTCGGCGGCCTCGCCTACGGCGACGACCCCTCGCAGCTTGGAGCCGTGCTTAACACCGGCGGCTCGATCGCTCGAGCGCACGGCCGTCGCGATCGCGCCGAGATCGAGCCCCTTGTTGCGGCCACCGGCGACGAGAACCACGGAGTGGAAGCCGGCGAGAGCAGCGACCACGGCCGAGGGCGTCGTCGCCTTCGAGTCGTCGTAGTACTCGACGCCGCGGAGGCTCCCAGCGGGCTCGACCCGATGCGGTAGAGGGTCCTGCTCCCGGAGCGCCGTGACGCAACCGGCCACGTCGCCTCCGGCGACGCTGGCCACGGCCAGGGCGGCGAGCGCATTGGCGACGTCGTGGGGCATGGCACGGGTCAGGTCGCCGAGGTGGGCCCAGACCTCGCCGTCGGGTCCAACGAGACGCTCCCCGTCGAGACGGAAGTCGCCGGATCCGATGCCGAACGTGACGAGGCGCCCCGCGAAGCGCTTTGCCTCGGCCATCACGGCGCCGTCGTCGGCGTTCGCAACCATGACGTCCTCGGGTCCCTGCCGGGCCCAGATACGCGCCTTCGCGCCCCGGTAGTCGTCGAGGTCGCGGTGCCAGTCGAGGTGGTCCTCGGCGAGGTTGAGCCACGCGCCGACCTTCGGGCGGAACGTCGTCGTCAGGGCGAGCTGGAAGGAGGAGACCTCTGCCACCACGAGCTCGAGTCCCGGGTCGGTGACCGCCTCGATCAAGGGAAAGCCGATGTTGCCGGCCGCCCGGACCTTGCGGCCGGATCGGGCGAGCATCGAGGCGACGAGCGAGGTGACCGTCGTCTTGCCGTTCGTGCCGGTGATCGCGACGATCGGCGGTCCGCCGAGCCGCGCCGCGAGCTCCACCTCCGAGACGAGCAGGGACGCCGGAGCGCGCCTCAGCACCGGGTGGGACGGCGGCACGCCCGGGCTCGCCACGACGAGTCCCGCGTGCGCGACCAGCTCGTCGAGAGCATCCCCGGTGGGTGTCTCGAACAGCTCGATCCCGAGGTTTGCGGCGTCGGCCCTGGCAATGACCGAGGGTGCATCGTCGACGGCCACGACCGTGACCCCTCGGGCGCTCAGCACACGCGCGACCGCTGCGCCGGTGCGCGCGAACCCAACGACGAGGACGCTCTCCGGCAGGACGTGTGCCCCGTCTTGGCTCAGGCTCACGGGTGACTCTTCACACCGAGAAAGTCGGCGTAGAACACGCCGAGACCGAGGCCCGTACAGAGCGCGGCGAAGATCCAGAAGCGCACGATCACCGTCGTCTCGGGCCAGCCCCCCAGCTCGAAATGGTGATGGAGGGGCGCCATGCGGAATATCCGGGTGTGGAACACCCGGAAGCTGATGACCTGGGCGACGACGGACAGTGTCTCGACGACGAAGAGCCCGCCGATGATCGGCAGCAACAAGGCGATGTTCATCTCCAGCGCCAGGCACGCGAGCCCCGTCCCGATCGCGAGCGAACCGGTGTCGCCCATGAATATCTTGGCAGGCGCTGCGTTCCACCACAGGAAACCGACACACGCGCCCGCCATCGAAACCGCTGCCACGGCGAGATCGATGGCACGCGCGTGAGGGATCTGGTAGATCGCGAACTGGCGGTACTCCCAGTAGCCGATGAGCGCGATGCAGGTGCACACGATCCCCGCGGAGCCCGCGGCGAGGCCGTCGAGGCCGTCAGTGAGGTTGACGGCATTGGACTCGCTCACGATGACGAACACGGCCCAGATGATCCAGGCGCCGGCACTGAGGTCGATCCCCGGGACGTTGTAGCGGGAGAACGCGAGTGCCGTGCTCGCATGGGCCCAGTAGACGGACCCGACGGCGAAGGCAACGGCGAGCAGCACCTGAAGGCCGAACTTCGCCCGCTTGTTCAGCCCGAGGCTGCGGCGTCGGCGCACCTTCAGCCAGTCGTCCGCCAGGCCCACCCCGCCACCGAGGACGAATGCGACGATGACGAGCAAGCCGGGGACCGTGAACGCGATGTGGGTGCCGACGTGCCCGAGCACGTAGCCGGCGACCACCCCCCCGACCATCGCGATTCCGCCCATCGTGGGCGTACCGGCCTTGATCAGATGGATCGCCGGGCCGTCTTCGCGGATGTGCTGGCCGATCTGCAGTCGAGTCAGCCAGCGGAGCAGGATCGGCGTGCCGAACCCGGACACCAGGATCGCGACTCCACCCGCGGTGAAGATCGAGATCACGTGCGGCCCCGGGCGGACGCAGGTCGAGCCCATGCGGGCAGCGCCCTGCCCTGGCGTTCGAGCTCTTCCCGCACGACCTCGCGGTCGTCGAAGCCAACAGTGGCGTCGGCGAACTCCTGCGTGGTCTCGTGACCCTTGCCGGCGACGACGACGACGTCGCCGGCGCGAGCGGCCGACAGCGCCCAGCCGATCGCGGCGCGTCTGTCGAGCTCGACATGGCTGTCGGTGCCGCCCTGCACGCCCGCGAGCAGCTGGTCGGCGATGTCCGCCGGATCCTCGTTGCGGGGGTTGTCCGAAGTCAGCACGACGACGTCGGCGAGCTGGCTCGCGATCGCACCCATCGCTGGTCGCTTGCCCCGGTCACGGGCCCCTCCCGCGCCGAAGACGACGATCAGGCGCTGTGCGCGCGCCTTGCTGGCCCGGCCCGCGACCAGCTGCCCCTCGATGCTCCCGAGCACGGCCCGCGCCGAGCTCAGCACCTGCTCGAGCGCAGCCGGCGTGTGCGCATAGTCGACGACCACGGTGACGCCGTCGATGCTCTCGATCGTCTCGAAGCGCCCGGGTACGCCCCGTGCGGACTGCAGCCCGGCGACGATGACGTCCTCGCCGATCCCGAGCGCTCTGGCCGCCGCAGCTGCTGCGAGGGCGTTGGCGACGTTGAACACGCCGCCGAGGTGCAGCTCGACGGGCCGGCCGGCGAGCTCGAAGCGGCTGCTCGTCGCGGCGAGCTCGAGTCGGGTCGCCTCGCCGAGCGAGTACGTCACCGTCTCCACCGATGCCCGTTCGGCGAGCCGGCGCCCGTAGTCGTCGTCCGCGTTGACCACGGCCTTGCGTGTCCGGCTCGGGTCGAAGAGCTTCGACTTTGCGGCGAAGTACGCCTCCATCGTCTCGTGGAAGTCGAGATGGTCCTGACTGAGGTTGGTGAACACCGCGACGTCGAAGCGAATCCCGTCGACGCGGCCCTGCACGAGAGCGTGGCTCGTCACCTCGAGAGCCGCTGCAACCGAGCCGCGATCCCTGAACTCCGCCAGCACGCGCTGGAGCTCGGGTGACTCCGGCGTGGTGCGTGCCCCGTCCAAGGTCCCGACGACGCCGGTCGGCCAACCGTTGCGCTCGAGGATCGCTCGCAGCAGGTACGTCGTCGTCGTCTTGCCGTTCGTGCCGGTGACACCCACCGTCCGCAGCGAGGCCGCAGGATCCCGATAGAAGGCGCAAGCCGCCCGGGCCATGGCGCTTCGCGCCTCGCCGGGGCCGACGACGAGTTGGACTGCGCCTTCGGCGTCGGTGCCGAGGGAGTGCTCGCAGATGAAGGCGACCGCTCCGGCTCGGCGCGCGCGGGCGGCGAACTCGTGGCCGTCGACGCGCGCCCCGGGCAAGCAGCAGTAGAGGGAACCGGGCGCGACCTTCGAGTCGTCGAAGGCAACACCGGTGATCGAGACCGCCGAGGAGTCCCCGAGAGCGACGATGGGGGCGACGCGATCGACGATCGTGTCCAACGGGATCGCCCGGCTCATCTGCTCCACCGCCGCCACCTCACTGACCGTTGCAGGTCGTCGGGGTCGACTGGGTCTGCGTGGTCCCGCCTGGCGGCGCGGTGATGTCGAAGTGCCGGAGCGCCCAGCTCATGATTCGACCGAAGACTGGCGCCGACACCGAACCACCGTAGATCGGCTCCGGATGGTTGAGCACAACGATGCCGCTCAACTGAGGGGCCTGGGCCGGGACGAAGCCGACGAACGTTGCGTTCCAATCGCCGGTGACATAACCCGTGCCCGTCGAGTTCACGACCTGTGCGGTGCCCGTCTTACCGGCGACGGTGTAGCCGGGCACCTCGGCGCACACGGCGGTGCCGTCCTGGACGACGCCCTCGAGCATCGGGACGAGCTGACCGACGGTCGAGGGATCCAAGACCCGGCGGCCCGGCGCGAGCGACGTGAGGCGCTCGTTGCCGTTGGCGGCGACCGTTCCCGCCACGAGCCGAGGGCTCACGAGCACGCCACCGTCGGCGACCGAGTTGTACGCGTCGAGGACCTGCATCGGCGTCACCGCGACGCCGGTGCCGATGGGCACAGAGCCGAGCGACGACCCGAACCACGTGGCGGGCGAGCCGAGGATGCCTTGTGACTCTCCGGGCCAGCCGAGACCGGTCATGTTCCCGAAGCCGAGCGCATGGAATGCCTGGTCCAGACGTTGCGGACCGAGCAGCCGCGATACCTCGATCGTGCCGACGTTCGAGGACTGGGCAAGGATCTGCGAAGCGGTCATCGTCTGGGTCGGGTGGAACTCCGCGTCCTGGAACCAGTAGCCGCCGACGTTGATCTGGTACGGCACCGAGAAGGCGGTCGTGGGCGAGATGAGGTGGTCCTGCAGGGAGTAGGAGAACGTCGCGAGCTTCATGACCGAGCCGGGCTGGTAGATAGAGGTGAGCGCCAGGTTGCTCGGTGCAGGCACGATAGCCCCCTTGGTGGTTCGAGCCAGGTCGACCATCGCGAGGATCGATCCTGTGTGGGAGTTCTCGATGACGGCGATGCCCGTGTGGGCGCCCGTCCGACGCATCTCGGCGGCGACCTCGTTCGTCGCCTCGACCTGAAGTGGCTCGTCGATCGTGAGGACGAGCCCGCTTCCCTGGGCAGGAGCGACGACGCGCTCGGCTTTGGCCGGAAGGGGCTGGCCGGCCGCCGACTCCTGGAGCACCTCGCTCCCGGCGTGGCCGGCGAGGACGCCGTCGTACTGGGTCTCCAGGTCGGCGTCGCCTTGCCCCGCCGCGTTCACACCGCCGACGATGGGCTCGAAGAGGGATTTGTCCAGGTAGTAGCGCTGGGAGTCCGGAATGAAGGTGATGCCGTTGACGCCGAGCGCGGACACCTTGGCCTCGACGGCGGCGCTCGCCTGGCGGACGAGCACCACATAGCCGTTCTTCTGGGCGAGCGCGGGCTCGAGACGCGAGGCGGGGATACCGACGAGAGGCGCGAGCTGGGCTGCGACGGCCCCGGGCGATTGGACGAGGAAGTCGTCGGCCACGATGTCGACCCGGGGCTCGGACACCGCGATGAGCTGGCCGGTGCGGTCGTAGATGGCGCCTCGCGTCGCTGGCAGGGTCACCGACTGCCGGACCTCGCTTGCGGCGTAGGCGGCATAACGCGAGCCGTCGAGGACCTGGACGACGCTCAGGCGGGCGACGAGCGCCACGAGCGCCACGCCGATCCCGAGCGCGAGCAGCCGCAACCGACGCCGCCGCAAACGGGCCAGCCGAGCGCGCGCGTGTG
>JAODBO010000067.1 GCA_025464005.1 Acidimicrobiaceae bacterium
CCCGCGGGCGGCGCGGTCGTGGTCGTCGTCGTGGGTGCCGGCTTGGGCGTGGTCGTCGTGGTCGGGGGCGGTGCAGACGGCGTCGTCGTCGTGGGCGCAGGGGCAGTCGTGGTCGTGGGCGCTGCGGTAACCGATCGGTAGTGCGACTCGACTGCCGCTCCGGACGTGGTGGGATCGCCCGCGTAGTCGGTGATGATGCTCGGGCCGCTGCTGCCGCAGGCGCTCGAGGACTTGTTCCACGCCCACGCCATGTAGGAGATGTGCTGCGCGTCGTCCCAGTTCATTAGGGAAGTGTCGAAACTCGTCCCGCAGTCGGTCTCACCGAACTCGCCCATGACGACCGGATAGCCGGTGGCGATCGGGGCGATGGTCGCGTTCCAGCACGATGCCGTGGCGCATCCCGAGTAGTTGTAGAGATGGATCGAGAGGATCTCTTGTTGGTCGGGGTCCGTCGGTTGCCACTGGAGCCAGCCGGAGCTGGGGCTGGCTCCGTACTGGGACGGTCCTCCCGTGGCACCCGCCCAGCCGAGCGGGGCGATCATCACCGGCTGCGTGGCGCCGGTGGAGCGAACGGCGTCGACGAGGGACTGCATCCCGGCTGTCTGGTAGCCGGGGCTCGTGCAGCCCTGCGCCCAGCACTGCCAGGTGATGTCGTGGGGCTCGTTGTACAGGTCGAAGATGACGCCGGGATCCGACTTGAAGATCGTGGAGACAGACGTCCAGAAGGCGGGGGAGTGCTGGGCATCGGCCATGTCCTGCTGGCTGACGGCGAGCGACGTCCCGGGCGCGCTCCAGTGCAGGTCGAGGATGGCGATCATGCCGTCGTGATGGAGCTCGGCCACGTAGGCGGCGACAGCCTGGCGGTACGCGGTACCCGAGTACGCGGCGTTCACCCCGTTGATGCCGAGCCAGCAGTCCTCGTTCAGCGGGATCCTTACCGCGTTGACGTGCCAAGCCTCCATCGCATCGACGCTTGCCTGATCCATCGGACCGTCGGCCATGCCCCAACCCTGGGCGCAGGCGTACTCCATCCCGGACCGGTCAACGCCACGAAGGACCAGCGTGTTGCCCGTCGCGTCGACAAGGTGATTTCCCTGCACCTTGACGCTGACCGGGAGTGTCCCTGCGAGAGTCGCCTTGACCGGGCCGAGGCCGACGGCGAGGGCGAGCGCCGCTCCTGCCCCTACGGCCAGGCCAGCGGCAAGTCGCGTTTTCAAGATCGCCTCTCCCTTGGAGCACCAGCCCCACGCGGGCGCGTCCAGAACGTCGAATGTCTCGGTGCGTGGCATAACGGCCACGGACCGGGGTAGTTAAGCATCCTCAAGGGGGGGATCGCGGCCATGCCCCGCGACCAGGCAATGGCCGCGGCGACCGCACCCGCTCTGCGATCGGACCCCGCTGTGCTGTCGGGCCCAGTATCCGCGCGTTGGACTCCTGTGGACTGCCGACTTCAGTCGTGCCCGCCCGGCAACATCGGTCCAGTCAGGGTCTGACGGCCGCCGCGAGAAGCGCTTGCAATTTGAGCTGCGTTTCGGCCAGCTCCGCGGCGGGGTCCGAGTCCGCGACGATTCCGACTCCTGCGAGGAGCCTCGCGGTCGGGCCTTCCAGCAAAGTGCTACGTATGCCGATCCACCACTCCCCGTCGCCGTCCGAGCCGACCCAGCCGACCGGTCCTGCGAAGCGTCCACGGTCGACGTCCTCGTTTTTGCGCAGGTAGTTCATGGCCTCCTCGCGTGGCCAGCCCCCTACTGCAGGCGTGGGGTGCAGCGCGGCCGCAAGGTCGAGCGCGCTCGGCATGGGGGCTCCCTCGAGTGGGTTCGCGAGCGACCCCGTCACCCGAGTCGCGAGATGCGCGACGTTGCGGAGCGCGAGCAGGTGCGGCACGTCGGGCGCGTCGAGGCTCGAGCAGAGGGGCGTGAGCGTGGCGACGATGGCGTCGACGACGATGCGGTGCTCGGCGCGCTCCTTCGACGACGCGAGGAGCGCGGCCGCAAGATGCCTGTCCTCCTCCGGGTCGCCGCTGCGGGCGACGGTCCCGGCGAGGGGCTGGGACGCGACCTGCGCGCCGCGGCGCCGCACGAGCAGCTCGGGACTCGCCCCGACGAAGCCGTCGATCGCGAAGGCGAAGCAGGACGGATGAAGAGCGCGCAGGCGCTCCAGGAGATGGTGCTGGCGAACCGGGCGGTTGGCCGTGACGATGACCTCGCGGACGAGCACGACCTTGTCGAGGTTGCCTGCCCGGACTGCCTCGACCGCGACCGAGACCCGGCGACGGAAGTCCTCGTGGGGGCGGGCCGAGGCGAGGTCGAATCGATCCGGAGGTTCGTCGGAAGGGCGAGGCGTCGGCGCCTCAGCCCCGACGGCGAACGGAAAGTCGTCGAGCATCGCCGCGACGTGCTGCTTCGAGCCGATGCCGATCGCGTGGCGGTGATCGCCATTCACGACGACGACCATGCGCGGCACGATCAGCTCCGACCAGCCCTTCGGGTCGAAGGCCAGGGCCCCCAGCGCGATCGGGCCACCGGGTGTCGTGCGATCTCCGGTCGACTCCGTATGCGGGGACTCGAATGGTCGGATTCTCCCGAGGAAGTCCCGCACCGAGCGGACCCCGCGCAGGTCGTCGACGCCGAGCGGGAGCTCGAGTCGGGCGGCGTCGCCCCAGGCGTACAGTGCCGCACCCTCGCGCTCGAGCACGCGACCTTCGACGAACGCGAAACGGCGAGCCGCTGCCACGACTTCGGGACGGACCTCCGCGCTCGCCCAGACGAGGTCCTCTGCACCAGCGAGATCGGTCATCGCGGTCGGGCGCTCGCGCGAAGCAGTCCGACCGCCCCCGCGCGCGTCGCGGTGATCACCTGGGTGATGCCGCCGCTCAGCGTGTTGTGACAGACATCGATGAACCCGGCATCGCCGACGATCGCGAGCAGCTCGTCCCTCGGTGGGAGGTAGGCGACCGATCGGGGCAGGTAGTGATAGGCGGCACGGTCGGAAAGGACGCTACCGAGCTGTGGAACGACGCCGGTGAACCAGATCCGGTGACCGAGGCGGAGAAGTGGTGAGGTCGGGGTGTCGACGTCGAGCAGCCCCAGCCGGCCGCCCGGTCGCAGGACGCGGGCGCATTCGGCGAGCACCGCTGCGAGGTCTGCGAAGTTGCGCATGGCAAAGCCACTGATCACGCCGTCGATGCGATGACCGGCGAAAGGAAGCGCTGTGCCGTCGGCCTGTGCGAGCGGCGCGCCACCGGGACGTGCGGCTGCGAGCATCCCGAAGGAGAGGTCGGCTCCGATCGTCCGGTAGCCGTTCGTGGCGAGCTCCCGGGCGACGTCACCGGTGCCGCATGCGAGGTCGAGGATCAGCGAGCCCGGCGCGAGCTGAAGCAGGCCGATCGCTCGGCGACGCCATCCCCGGTCCATGCCGAGGGACATCAGCCGGTTCACGAGGTCGTAGCGGGGAGCGATGGCGTCGAACATCTCGCGCACCATCGCGACCTTCGCCGCACCTTCGGGTAGCGGCTGGCCTCGGGAACCGTCCATCGGCCTATCGGTGCCGGCCGCCCGAGACGGGCTGTCGGCAGGGATCAGCGGAACCAGATCTTGTAGTACGAGCGGCTCTGCGGGTGGAGGAGCGCGACGACGAGGGCGATCTCGAACAGCAGCGTCAAGATTCCGCCACCGAGGTAGCCGAGGGCGAGCAGGAGGAACGGCACGAAGGCCGCCATGAGCGCTACGCGATAGCCCCACTTCTTCTCATTGGCGATGCCGAAGCCGCCAACGACCTCGAGGATCATGAGCACGAGGGAGAGACGGCCGAGCCCGCCCGAGAGCAGGCCGAACAGCAGGCTCAGCGCGGCGTTCCAATAGAGCAGCGCCACGCCGATCTGCAGCGTCTGAGGCTGATGAGCGGGGAACCACCTACGTTCGGTGACGCTTCTGTTTGCCACGTCCTCCATTGTGTCAGCTGGAGCGGGAGTGCGATGCGCGCCGTCGTGGACGCGCCCGTGCGACCGGCCGGACTGGGCGTCCGAGCTCACATGTGCAGGTACGACGCACCGTTGATGTCGAGCACCGTTCCGCTCGCCATCTCGGCTTCTGGCGAGGCCAGGTAGAGCACCGCGGCGGCAACTTCCTCAGGAAGCGCGACACGACCGAGCGGGCTCTCGCCGCGTCGGCGCTCACCACTGGCCCCCGCGAGCTCGATCGCCGCCATGTCCGTTTCGGTGAAGCCCGGCGCGACGGCGGTGACCGAGATACCGCGTGGCCCGAGCGCGAGCGCGAGCGACTGCCCGAACGCGATCTGGCCCGCCTTGCTCGCCCCGTACGCCGGCTGGTCGGGCTCGCCGCGAAACGCTCCCCTCGAGGAGACGTTCACGATCCTGCCCCCGCGGA
Source organism: Acidimicrobiaceae bacterium (assembly GCA_025464005.1). Taxonomy (GTDB): domain Bacteria; phylum Actinomycetota; class Acidimicrobiia; order Acidimicrobiales; family Bog-793; genus RYN-46. Next base: position 4,386 of record JAODBO010000067.1, read on the forward strand.
CCATGTGCCGCACGGCACACCACGTCACGTTGGCCGGGCCGACGAGGTTGACCGTGAGCGTGTCCTGCCAGGCGTGCTGCCATTCGGCGTAGTCGGTGTCGTCGATCGGATGTGCCACGAAGATCCCGGCGTTGTTGACGAGCACGTCGATGCGCCCGAAGGCCACGGCCACCATGTCGACCATGGAGCGAATGGCGTCGGGGTCCCTCAAGTCGGCACCGACCACGATGTGGCCGGCGCCAGATAGCGACGCGGCGACGGCCTCAGCACTCTCACGTCCCGTGGCGTAGTGGAGCGCCACGCGATCGCCGTGGGAGGCAAATGCACGCGCAATCGCGGCGCCTATGCCACGCGAGGCGCCGGTCACCAGGATGGCCCGTCGCTGCTCCTCCGGGACGGTCGTGCCTGAAGTGCTCATGTGTGAAATGTAGCCATGCTCGAGATTGGCCCGAAGCGGGAGGTGGCGCTCAGCGGGTGGCCTGGCCGCACGCAGCTCTAAGCGGACTACTCGCCGAGGAGCGGGATCAACTGACGGCCTTCGCGGGGGACTGTCCGGTCGTGTCCGACGGCTGGAGCGACTGCGCCGGGACGCCGCGAGCTGTCCGCACGCCGCGGCGATGTCGACGCACGCGTGCGCCGCACCGTCACGTTGACGCCGTGGCTCACGAGCCGGTCCCGGAAGGCGCGCACCACTGCAGGAGGCGTGCCGACGGCGGGGTAGCCCGGCGTCGGGTTGAGCGGCCTCAGGTTCAGCTTCGTGTGCCCATGCCCCTCGCCAGAATCTGCCGGCATACCTCTCACGACCCTGCTTTGACGGCGCTCGGCGTTGGGCGACAAGAGGAAGGCTGCCGCAGGCTCCGTGCTGAGCCCGGGCTCCCAAGCGCCACAACGCCTCGACCTCGCTCGCGTCACACCCTTCCAACAAGATGGACGCCGTGCTTCCAACGAGTGAGGCCTCCTTGGTCATCATCCTCCTCGCTATCGCTCCGGGCTACATCGCTGCGGCCGCGTGGGCGAGGGCGCGCACTTGGAAGGGGCCGACCGGCGATCTGCGGACAATCCTCCAGTCGCTCGTCCTGAGTGCGGTCGTCCAGGCCATCCTCGTCCCGCTCACGGTCGTGTGGATCGCGCCGATTCGGAACTCGCTTGCCAACTATCCGCTGCGGGTCACGATCTAGTCGCTCTTGGCCGTGATGATCATTCCGATAGCGGTGGGGCTGACTGCCGGACGGATCACGGACAAGCTGTTTGACCCCGCCAAGGATCGAGTCACTGGCAAGCTCGCGACGTTCATCAACAAGACCGCTCCAGCACCGACGGCTCCAACCATCTGGGACTGGTTGTTCACTGGCGAGAGGCTGCCAAAGAGCGGATTCGTGGTCTTGGAGTTCAGTGACGGCGCCCGGGTCGCTGGAGCATTCGCGGAGGAGTCGATGGCCCTGACGTCGCCTGAACCTCATGGATTGTTCTTGGAGCGCGAGTGGCAACTCGACCCGGACGGGAACGTCTTCGCTGAGCTACCGGACACGAAGGGGCTGCTCATCCCCAGCGTCAGAGAAGTACGCTGGATGCGAATTCTGGAGTCGCACAGTGGAGCCGAGGAGGTGGGAGATGAGTAACGAGGGGCCTCTCAAGAAGGGCATGGTGGCAGGTCGTGGGAACGCCCCGACCCGACCGCCAGAACCGGCGAGGCAGCCGCCGCCCGCTCCGCGACCGGCTCCGCCGCGACGGGAGGATCGTTCCAGGTGATTGAGCGGGGCACCGCATCTCACTGAAGGCGAAAAATCCGGATACGGCAAACCTGCGCACCCCTCGCCGCGGCTTGAGACCGACCGGGGTCTCGACGACGAGCTGGCCACAGGCAGCCGCGACCTCCTGGCAGCGTGTCTTTCGCATGGTGACGTTCACCCCGTAGCTCGCGAGTCGGGCGCGAAAGACCCGGACTGCGCTGGGCAGCGTGCCGACCGCCGGGTTTCCCGGCGTTGGATTAAGCGGCCTCAGGTGTTAATGCGTGTCCAAGTCATTCGGCGATGCGCATCTCTCGCGACGCTGGGCGCGCCGTGTCAAAGCAAGGTAGCGAAACCGCGTGGCCTCGAGTCAGAAGGCAGAATGTCCGGTATGAGCCGTGACTCATTCATCGGCTGGAGCGCCGACCCGGAGCGGCCCGGAGGGGTGCGCTACTGGAGTGGTCGTAGCTGGACGGCTGCCGGAGTCATGGACGAGCGGGGCCGCACGGCACACGTCTCACTGACCGGCTGGAGGAAGTTCTGGTTCGAGCGCGTCGTCCGTAATTCGGCCGTGTTCCATGTGATCGCTTGGCTGACCTGCAGCGTGCCACTCGTCCGAGGAGATCTCGACTGGATGCTCTTGCCCCGAGAGCTGCGCACGCTCTCCGAGGCACGGACTTCGATCGGCTGAGCGGGGGCATCGGTCACGGCGCAGCGCCCACAATGGCGAACGCACCGACGAGGGGATGATCGCAGATCCTCACAGCATTCGATGCGCACGAATCGGACTGCGCGCTACGACGCTGTCTGGGCTGCGACGCCCCGGCGCGGCTTCAGCCCGACCGGAGTCTCGACGACGAGCTGGCCACAGGCCGCTGCGATCTCCTGGCCCCGTGTCTTTCGCACCGTGACGTTCACCCCGTAGCTCGTGAGCCGGTCGCGAAAGGCGCGGACCGCACCGGGGGGCGTGCCGACGGCGGGGTAGCCAGGCGTTGGGTTAAGCGGGATGAGGTTGACGTGAGCCTTGAGCGGCATAGCGAGCGCCGCGAGCTCGGCAGCGTCGGCCGCCCGGTCGTTCACCTGGTCTATGAGGGCCCACTCGAACGAGATGCGCCGGTGGGTCGCTTCGACGTACTCGCCGCACGCTTGCATGAGCTTGGAGAGCGGATAGCGCCGGTTGAGCGGGACAAGGCGGTCACGCAGCTCGTCGTTCGCGGCGTGCAGCGACACGGCCAGATTGACCTGGAGGGGCTCGGCGGTGAGGCGGCGGATGCCGGGCACCACCCCCACCGTTGAGATCGTGACGTGCCTCGCACCGATGCCGATGTCACCGACGATGCGGCGGACCGCATCGAGCACGTTGGCGTAGTTGGCCATCGGCTCGCCCATCCCCATCATCACGACGTGGTCGAGGCGTCGCCCGCTCTCCGCTGAAGCGCGGGCCGCGAGCACCACCTGTTCGACGATCTCGCCCACGGACATCTGGCGTGTGAACCCGCCTTGGCCGGTGGCGCAGAACGAGCACGCCATTGCGCAGCCCGCCTGGGAAGAGACGCAGACGGTCGAGTGGCGGGGGTGGTGCATCAGAACGGTCTCGATGCGCGCCCCGTCGTGCAGCTCGAGGAGCCATTTCGACGTGTCGCCCCGGTCGGCCGACACCCGGCGCTCCTCGCGTAGGGCCGAGGCCAGCGCCGGCTCCGCTTCGAGGCGAGCACGGACCTCGCGCGGCAGCACGGTGATCGACCCGGGCTCCTGATAGCGGCGGTACATCCCTTCCCAGAGCTGATCCGCCCGATAGCGCGGGGCACCGTCGAGCAGCTCGACGACCGCTTCGAACGAGAGGTCGTAGCGGCTCATGCGACCGCCCCCGGGATATCGCCGACATAGGCCTGGTCGCGGTGGTCGACAGCGAAGCCGACGGATCGATAGAGGTGCACCGCTCCTGCGTCGTCCGCGTCTACGTACAGCATCGCCACCGTGAGCCCGAGCCCGGCGAGATGGTCGAGCCCCGCGAGGAGGATGCCCTTTCCGAGCCCGCGACCTTGGAAGGCGGGGTCCACGCCGATGACGTAGATCTCGCCGAGCGAGGGCTCGTCGTCGTGGACCTTCGTCCAGCAGAACGCGTCGAGGGGCCCGTCGTCGTCGTGGAGCAGGAAATCCTCGGGATCGAACCAGGGCAGTTTCTCGCGCTCGTCAAGCGTCGCGCGGTCCCACGCCCCCTGTTCGGGGTGGCCGTGGAAGGCGCGGTTGTTGACCTCGAGCCATGCCGGCTCGTCGTCGCCGACGCGGAACGGACGAACAGCCAGCCGCGGAAGGCGGCTGAGGTCGGGCTCGAGGGGGAGCGCGCGCCGCATCTGGTAGAGGGCCCTGCCGCGGCTGAGGCCGACGGAGTGCGCGACGTCATCGGCAGTCTGCCCGGGCTTGGGTACCCACAGATGGATGTGCCCACCGCCCTCTCGTGCGACCTCGTCGAGCGCCGCTCGCAGGAGGTCCTCCGCCACTCCGTCCTCGGGCGCGCGCGCCGAAGGGTGGACCACGTATTCCACCGCCCAGCTGTCGTGCCCGCGGGTGAGCTGGGCGTAGCCGAGCAGCCGGGACGAGCCGGGCGTGCGCGCGGCAAAGCCGGCAAATCCCGCCCTGCCCCCTTGGACGAGGTCGATCCACTTGTGCTCGCCGAGCGGAGGGTGCCCGTCGACCGCCTCGGCGGCTCTCAGGAGAGCCGCCACGGCGGAGATGTCGTCCTCGCCCATGCGGCGCTGTACCTCGACCTCGTGCACGTGGCGAAGGCTAACGGCTCCTGGCTCGCGCCCCGGGTGTCCCCAAACCACCGGACGTCCCCGACACCGACCGCGCCGCCCACCCGGACAGGTGAGGGGCGCCGTTACGATGCCCCCATGGCTCGCCCGCGTACCCTTGCTGGGCGGGCGAGGGTGGTGGCCGAGCGCCTCGCCGAGCGGTATCCGGGAAGCGCCGCGCAGTTGTGCGCGCTGCGGCACGACGGCCCGTATCAGCTGCTGGCGGCCACGATCCTCTCCGCCCAGTGCACCGACGCGAGGGTGAACATGGTCACGCCCGTGCTGTTCGAGCGCTACCCGACGGTGTTCGACCTCGCCGCCGCCGATCCGGGCGAGGTCGAGGTGATCATCCGTTCGACCGGGTTCTTCCGTGCCAAGACGGCCAGCCTCCTCGGCATGGCCCAGGCGGTCGTGACACGTCACGCTGGCGAGGTCCCCCAAACAATGGAGCAGCTGGTGGCGCTTCCGGGGGTCGGGCGCAAGACCGCCAACGTGGTTCGGTCGGTGGCGTTCGGACTGCCAGGGCTACCGGTCGACACCCACGTCGGCCGACTCGCCCGCCGGCTCGGGCTGACCGTCGAGCAGGACCCGGTGAAGGTCGAGCGCGACCTCTGCGGCTATCTCCGCCCGGCGGAGTGGGGCGCGCTGAGCCTGCGCCTGATCCTGCTCGGACGCGAGGTGTGCACCGCCCGTCGGCCGCGCTGCGCGCAGTGCCCACTTGCCGACATCTGCCCGTCCGCCGGCATCGCGGGCATCTCCAGCGCCAGCGGTAGCACCAGAGCGGGATCGCGGGTCCGGCGCCCTGCTGTCGAGCCCGCACAGCTAGCCGGCGGGTAGCGTTTCGCAGGAGCCGGTTCCCGCCAGTCGGTTCCGACAGCGGTCCTGGCCGTTCCGCCGCCCGGATCGCTCGACGACGGCGCCCTTACGGGCGCCGTCGCCCGCGTCCTACCAAGTCCGAGCCGCCGGTTCGGTGCTCGCCGGTAGTGGTGCCCGAGGAGCGCGGCCTCGAGGTCCGTGCCTCGCGGACCGCCCTCTTTCCCCGCGGGCTCAGCGCTTCGGGCTGGCGAGCTTCTCGACGCGGCGCCGAGCGCCGGCGAGGGAGCGCTCGACACCGAACAGCTCCCCGGCGAGGTCGGACTCGTGCGACTCGGATGCCGACTCGGCCATGGCCGTGATCCTTGCGGTGATCTGCTCGAGCAGGGAGGCGATGGACGACAGCTCTGCGGTCTGTGGCGGCACCCTTCCATCTTGGTCGATCCCGACTCGACCGGCGCCTTCTTCGATCGGCGCTGGTCCCGGTCCCGGTCCTGGCCTTGGCTACGCTTTGGCGAATGCTCACTCTTCTCGACCTGCGGGGCGTGCCGGCGGACGCACCGCTATCGCTGCCCCGACCGGACCTCGGAGCCGAAGGGGCGATCGACGATGTCCGGGCGATCCTCGCCGACGTGCGCAAGCGCGGTGACGAGGCGGTCCGGGAGCTGACGAGCCGGTTCGACGGCGTCGACATCGACGAGCTGCGAGTGCCCCAGGCGGAGCTCGCCCGAGCCCTCGACCGGATCCCCGACCGACTGCGCGCCGCTCTGATCGAGGCGAAGGACGCCATCGAGGCGTTCCATCGCCATCGGGCGCCGCTCCCGGAGCGATACGAGCGCGACGGCATCACGGTGGATCATCTCGAGATCCCCGTCGACCGGGCTGGGGTATATGCCCCGGGGGGCAGGGCGAAGTACCCCTCGAGCGTGCTCATGACCGCGGTCCCGGCCCGCGTCGCCGGTGTCGGATCGATCGCGTGCTGCGTCCCGCCGGGCCCCGACGGCCGGCTGCCGGACGAGATCCTCGCCGCGGCAGCGCTCGCCGAGGTCGACGAGGTGTACCGCGTCGGAGGCGCCCAGGCGATCGCGGCGATGGCCTACGGCACGGAGTCGATCCCGAAGGTGGACGTGATCGTCGGTCCCGGGAGCCGGTGGGTGTCGATCGCTCAGCGGGAGGTGCGCGGCGTCGTCGGCGTGCCCGCGGCATTCGCCGGGCCCTCAGAGGTTGTTGTCGTTGCGGACGACTCGACACCGCCGCAGTGGGCGGCGATCGACGTCATCGTGCAGGCCGAGCACGGTCCGGACGGCCTCGCGTGGCTCGTGACCTGGTCCGAGGAGGCGGCAACGGCGATCAGCGCCGCTGTGGCGCGGCTCGTCGAGGCATCGCCGCGGCGCGACGAGACGCTGTCGACCCTGGACGGTGGTGGTTACGCGGTGCTCGTCGACGGTCCGGAGCAGGCGATGCGCGTCGCCAATGCGATAGCGCCGGAGCACCTCGAGCTGCTCGTGGACGACGTGGACGCGCTGCTGCCACTCGTCCGCCACGCCGGAGCGGTGTTCGTCGGCCCCCTGGCCCCGGCGTCGGTCGGCGACTACATCGCGGGCCCGAGCCACGTGCTGCCGACCTTCGCAAGCGCGCGCTTCTCGAGCGTGCTCGGCGTCGAGGACTTCGTCAGGCGCGTGCACGCCGTGCGCGTCGACCGTCGCGGCATCGAGCGCGTCGCCCCGCACGTGGCGAGCATCGCGGACGCCGAGGGTCTTCCGGCTCATGCCGAGTCCGTCCGGATGCGCGTCGGCGACGCGACCTGGAGCAGGCCGTGAACGGACCTCGCTCGTGAGCTCGTTCGCCGACCGATCTACAGATCCTCCTGACGAGCACGGGCGCTCGCTCGCTCCCGGTGCCCGCCGTCTCACTCCCCGGGCCGACGTGGCGCTCATGGCGGGCTATCACTCGCCCCAGATCGACGTCGACGTCCGCCTCAACACGAACGAGGCGCCCGAGCCACCCCCCGCGGGGTTCGTCGCCGAGCTCCAGGCCGAGCTCGAACGCATTCCCTTCAACCGCTACCCGGACCGGCAGGCGCTCGCGCTGCGGTCCGCGATCGGAGCGCAGCACAATGTCGGCGCCGAGCAGGTCTACTGCGCGAACGGCTCGAACGAGGTGCTGCAGTCGATCCTGCTCGCCTACGGGGGGCCAGGCCGTGCGGCAGCGGTGTTCGAGCCGACGTACGCGCTCCACTCGCACATCGCCCGGATCACCGGCACGGAGGTGATCGCAGGCGAGCGCGACGACGACATGCTCGTCGACGAGCTCGAGCTGGCCCGCGTGCTCACCGTGGGAGGCCGGATCGGGGGCGCCAACCCCGCCGTGATGTTCCTCTGTTCGCCGAACAACCCGACGGGCCGCGCCGAGCCGCGCGACACCGTCGAGCGGGTCATCGCCTCGGCGCCCGGGCTCGTCGTCGTGGACGAGGCCTACGGCCAGTTCGCGCGGTGGTCCGCTTGTGAGCTGCTCCATGACAGTCCCAACCTCGTCGTCGTCCGCACGTTCTCCAAGACGTGGTCGCTCGCCGGTCTGCGGCTCGGGTATGCCATCGCGGAGGCCGAGGTAGTCGACGCGCTGCTGCGTGTCACCCTGCCCTACCACCTGGACGCGGTGAAGCAGGCGGCCGGGCGCATAGCGCTCGGCTACGGCGACGAGATGCGCGAACGCGTGGCTCGCCTTGCCGAGGAGCGGGGACGGGTGGCGGCGGCACTGGCCGAGCTGCCCGTCGACGTGTACCCCTCGGATGCCAATTTCATTCTGTTTCGAGTTCGCGCGCATGACGCTCAGGAGGTCTGGCGCTCCCTCGTCCAGCGGTCGATCCTGGTGCGCGACGTCACGGGATGGCCGAGCCTCGCGGGCTGCCTGCGCGTCACGATCGGCACGCAGGCGGAGAACGACGCGTTCCTGGCCGGGCTCACAGCTGTCCTCGCCTGAGCGCGGACGGCCCGTCGTGGAGGACCGCGGCGCTGACGTGGGAAACTCGTCCGATGGACCAATCATTGGCAGGAGAGTCGGCCATGGCTGCACCGGCTGAGCCTGGGTGCGCGGAGAGCGGCCCCCGGGCTCCGGCGGAGCTGGGTACGCGCGAGCTGGGAATCCGCGAGCAGACCGGTCGGCGAAGCGCCGTGTGCCACCGAGTGACCAAGGAGAGCGATGTCTTCGTCGAGGTCGACCTCGACGGCAGCGGGAGGACGCAGGTCGCCACGGGGTTGCCCTTCTTCGACCACATGCTCGGTCAGCTCGGCCGCCACGCCAACCTGGATCTCACGGTGAGGACCGCCGGCGACCTGGAGGTCGACGCGCACCACAGCGTCGAGGACACGGGGATCGCCCTCGGCGCGGCGCTGGCCGAGGGTCTCGGTGACAAGGCCGGCGTCCGGCGGTTCGCGTCGGTCTCGATCCCGCTCGACGAGTCGCTCGTCGACGTGGCCCTCGACCTGTCGGGGCGGCCGTACCTGCGCTACGAGGTGCCCTTCGGGCCCGAGGCGGTGCCGCTCGGATCGCCTGGTTTCGAGCCACAGCTCGCCGAGGAGTTCTGGCGTGCCTTCGTCACCTCCGCGGGGCTGACCCTCCACATCTCGCTCCGTTACGGGCGCAACACCCACCACGTGCTCGAGGCGTCGTTCAAGGCCGTGGCCCGGGCGCTTCGCGACGCGCTTCGCGTCGAGGGCGACGCGATCCCTTCCACGAAGGGCGTCCTGTGATCGAGCACGGCGACGCCGGCGTGCTCGGGGGTGGGCGGGCGAGGTGATCGCCGTTCTCGACTACGGCATCGGCAACTTGCGCTCGGCCGAGAAGGCGCTGCAGCTCGTGGGCGGCGATGCCCGCCTCGTCAGCGATCCGGAGGCCGCGTCGGGCGCCACCGGCGTCGTTCTGCCCGGGGTGGGCGCTTTCGGCGCGTGCGCTCGCGCGCTCCAACAGAGCGGTCTCGGCACCGTCGCGCGCCGCGCGGCGGCCGAAGGGGTCCCGTTCCTCGGGGTGTGCGTCGGCTTCCAGCTCATGTTCGAAGGCTCGGAGGAGGACCCCGACGAGGCCGGCCTGGGACTGCTCGAGGGGACGGTGCGTCGCCTCCGGGGCACGGTGAAGCTGCCGCAGATGCAGTGGAACCTGACCGAGCAGGTCGCAGGTGTGCCCTCGGTCATGTTCGCCCCGTTCAGCGAGGCGCCGTGGTTCTACTTCGTGCACTCCTATGCGCCGGTGCCGACCGGCGCCGGCGAGTCGGCGGTCGTGGCGACCTGCGACTACGGGGGCGCGGTCGTCGCCGCGGTCGAGCAGGGCAACTGCTGGGGCACCCAGTTCCACCCCGAGAAGTCCGGCCGCTCGGGACTGCGGCTGCTCGGGGCGTTCGTGCAGCGCTGCAACGGCGCCGTGCGCCTCAGCTGACGGCGATGGAGTGCATCCCGGCCATTGACATCCGCGACGGTCGCTGCGTCCGGCTGCTCCGCGGCAGCTTCGAGCACGAGACCGTGTACGGGGACCCCGTCGAGCAGGCACTCGACTACGTCGGGGCGGGCGCCAAGGCCCTCCACCTCGTCGACCTGGACGCCGCCCGCACCGGCAGGCCCGTCAACCGGCGCGCGGTGCTCGACGTGCTCGCTGCCGTCTCGGTGCCGGTGCAGTACGGCGGCGGCATGCGGGACGAGCGCGCGATCCTCGAGGCGCTCGACTCCGGACTGGACCGCGTCGTGCTCGGCACGTTCGCCGTCGAGCAGCCGGCGGTCGCTCGTGAGCTGGCGGGGCGCTTCCCGGGCCGGATCGTCGTCGGCCTCGACCACCGTCGTACCGATGAGCCCGGCTCGCGCCGCGAGGTTGCCGTGCGCGGCTGGGAGGACGGAGGCGGGGTGGAGCTGTTCGACGCGCTCGCCCGCTTCGAGGGCGCCCCGCTCGGTGGAGTCGTCGTCACCGATATCACGCGCGACGGCACGCTCGCCGGTCCCGATCTCGACGGCTATGAGGAGCTGCTCGCCCGAACGGACCTGCCGATCGTCGCCTCGGGCGGTATCGGCGCTCTGCAGGACCTCGAACGCCTCGCCGGCCTCGAGGTCGCCGGCCGGAGGCTCGCGGCGGTCGTCGTCGGCCGGGCGCTGCTGGAGGGCAGGATGACGGTCTCCGAAGCGGTTGGCGCATGCGCGGCGTGAGGGCGGTGGGCGCTTGCGCAGCGTGAGGATCGTGCCGTGCTTGGACGTCGACGCGGGCCGCGTCGTCAAGGGGGTCAACTTCGTCGGCCTGCGCGACGCCGGTGATCCGGTCGAGCTGGCGCGCCGCTACGACGCGGAGGGCGCGGACGAGCTCGTGTTCCTCGACATCACCGCGTCGAGCGACGGCCGCGAGACCATGGTGGACGTCGTGCGGCGAACGGCCGAGGAGGTGTTCATCCCGCTGACCGTCGGAGGCGGAGTGCGCACGCTCGAGGACGCGAGGAGGCTGCTGCGAGCCGGCGCCGACAAGGTCGCGGTGAACTCCGCAGCGATCGGGCGACCCTCGCTCGTCGCCGAGATCGCGGCGACATTCGGCGCGCAGTGCGTCGTCGTCGCCCTCGACGCCCGCAGGCGAGACGGTGGCACTTTCGAGGTCTACAGCCACGGCGGGCGCAAGGCGACCGGCCTAGAGGCCATCACCTGGGCCGTCGTAGCCGAGCGCCTCGGAGCCGGCGAGCTGCTCGTCACGTCGATGGACAGGGACGGCACCGAGGAGGGCTACGACCTCGATCTCGTCGGCCAGCTCTGCTCGACGCTGTCGATCCCTGTCGTCGCGTCGGGTGGGGTAGGGACGCTCGACCACCTCGTGGCCGGCGCTCGGGTCGGCGCCGACGCACTTCTGGCTGCTTCGATCTTCCACTACGGCCGCTTCAGCGTTGGCGAGGCCAAGCGCTACCTCGCCGATCACGACGTGCTCGTCCGCCCGCCCGGGGCATGAGCCGGGAAGCCGGGCGCGGCCGGGACCAGGACGGCGAGGCACTACCGTGACGGTCATGGAGAGCACCGAGACCGCGCACCGCGAGGTGTCCCTCGGCGGGTCCAAGCAGCCGATCACGATGCTCAACGACCGCGTGCTCGTGCAGGTGCCGCAGTCCGAGGGCGAGCGGCGGTCGCGCTCGGGCATCTTGATCCCCGCGACGGCCCAGATGGCCAAGCGGCTGTCGTGGGCCGACGTGGCGGCGGTCGGCCCGCACGTCCGCACGATCAAGGCGGGAGACAAGGTGCTCTTCAACCCCGAGGAGTGCTTCGAGGTGGAGGTGCAGGGCGACGAGTACCTGATCGTGCGCGAGCGCGACGTGCACGCAGTCGCGGCCGACCGGCTCGGGGGCGGTACGGGGCTGTACCTGTGACGCGCGGGCAAGCGCCGGGGGCAGCGGACGCGGCCACCGGCGATCGTGCACGACCCATCGTCGTCGACGACGACGAGCTCGCCACGGTTCGATTCGGTACCGACGGGCTGGTCGTGACGGTCGTGCAGGAGGTGGCGAGCCGTGAGGTGCTCATGGTCGCCTACATGGACGCCGAGGCGCTCCGGCGGACCCTCGAGAGCGGCCGGACATGGTTCTGGAGTCGAAGCCGTGCCGCCTACTGGTGCAAGGGCGAGACGTCGGGCGACCGCCAGTGGGTACGGAGCGTGTCCTACGACTGCGATGGGGACGCACTGCTCGTGGTCGTCGACCAGGAAGGTCGCGGCGCATGCCATACCGGCGCCCGGAGCTGCTTTTTCCGGTCGTTCGGCGAGGCCCGGTAGCGGGTGGACCCGAGGTCCGCACTGCCGCCGTCCGGATTCGACCGCTTCGCCGAGCTCGCGAGTTCTTACAGCGTGCTGCCCGTCTGGCAGGAGCTGCTCGCGGACACAAAGACTCCGGTCGGGGCATTCCGCTCCGTCGTCGGCGACGGTGACGGCTTCCTGCTCGAGTCCGTCGAGGGTGGCGAGCGGTGGAGCCGCTTTTCCTTCCTCGGGCGCTCGCCGGTAGCGACGCTCGTCGCCTACGGCAGCGACGTCGAGGTGACCTCCGGCAGGCTCCCCGTGGCCGCGCCGCTCGACGCCGGGGTGCTGAGCTGCTTCGACGCGATCCTCGACGCGTGCCGAGCCCCCCAGCTGCCTGAGCTCCCACCGCTGTCGAGCGGCCTCGTCGGCTACCTCGGCTACGACGTGGTGCGCGAGATCGAACGGCTCGACACGCCGCCCGCCGACGACCGGGGGCTCCCGGACGCGGTCGTGTCGGTGATCGGCGAGCTCGTGGCGTTCGACCATTGGCGCAGCCGCGCGGTGCTCGTCGACAACGTCGTCCTCCCCGGCGCCGGTGCCGGCGGCACACGCGCGCTGCCGGGCACCGACGAGCTGCTCGAGCTGTACGGCGAGTCGACGCGTCGCCTCGAGCGCCTGCGCCTGGACCTCGAGCGGCCGGTGGCCGAGCCGCTCAGCGCGCCGCCCGACAGGCGCGAGCGCCTCGATCCGTCGGCAGTGCGGCGGGTCGTGAGCTCCGCCTCCTACTGTGCCGCCGTCGAGGCCGCGCAGGAGTACATCCGAGCCGGCGATGCGTTTCAGGTGGTGCTATCCCAGCGATTCGACCTCGACCTCGGTGTCGATCCCTTCGACGTCTACCGCGTGCTGCGCCAGGTCAACCCGAGCCCGTACATGTTCTTCGTGCGCCAGGGAGGCGTCGCCGTGGTGGGCGCCTCGCCCGAGCCGATGGTCCAGCTGCTCGGCGGTCGGGTCATCTCGCGGCCCATCGCCGGCACGCGCCCTCGTGGTGCGACCGAAGAAGAGGATCGGCTCCTCGGCGCGGAGCTCGCGGAGCACCCCAAGGAGCTCGCCGAGCACGTCATGCTCGTCGACTTGGCGCGCAACGACGTCGGTCGCGTCGTGCGCTTCGGCACCGAGCAGGTGGACGAGCTGATGTCGCTCGAGCGCTACAGCCACGTCATGCACCTCACCTCCCAGGTATCGGGCGAGCTGCTGGCGGGAAAGGGGCCCGTCGACGTGCTCAGAGCGACCTTTCCGGCCGGAACGGTGTCGGGCGCGCCCAAGGTGCGGGCCATGGAGATCATCGACGAGCTCGAGCCCACCCGCAGAGGCCCGTACGCGGGGGTGGTCGGCTACATCGACTTCTCGGGCAACCTCGACACGGCCATCGCCATCCGCACGCTCGTCGTCGGCCCCGACGGGCGGGCATCGGTCCAGGCCGGCGCAGGGATCGTCGCCGACAGTGACCCCGCAGCGGAGGACCGGGAGTGCCAGGCAAAGGCACAGTCGATCCTGACCGCGGTCGCCGGTGCTCGAAAGATCGCCGCGGAGCGGCGTACCGACTCCGAGGGTCCCGCCGGCAGAACCCGCGGTCTCGCGCCAGCCACGCGCGGCGCTAGCGCCGGCCCGGCCGCCGTCGTCGAGGGCTCCGACACCGAGACCGCTCCCGTACCGGCGCGCTTGGAGGTTTCCTGATGACCTCGCAGCCTCTGTCGTTCGCCGAGACCTACGCGGCCTGCGAGGAGGACGTGGTCGGGGTCGTGGTCGGCTGCGACGTCGTGCGTGTGACGGGCAGGGACGCGGCTAGCTACCTGCAGACCCAGTGCAGCCAGGATCTCGCCGGTCTCAGCGCCGGCGAGTCCGCCGAGTCACTCCTGCTCTCGCCCCAGGGCCGGGTCGACGCGTACGTGCGCGTCGTCGCCCTCGGCGAGGAGGAGCTCCTCGTCGTGGTGGCCGCCGGCTTCGGCGACGCCGTGCACGAGCGGCTCCGGCGCTTCCGGCTCAGGGTCAAGGCCGAGCTGGCGCAGGAGCAGTGGCGCTGCGTGATGCTGCGCGGCCCGCGGTCGCCGGAGGTGGCCGCCCTGACGGGGCGCCTCTCGCTCCCCGTGACCTGGCCCGGTGTCGTCGGCGTCGACCTGCTCGCGCCCGATGCCGAGCTGCCGGCCGGCGTTGCGACGGGCGATCCGGGAGCGTTCGAGTCCATCCGGATCGAGTCGGGCGAGCCGTCGATGGGACGGGAGATCACCGCGCGGACCATCGCGCAGGAAGCGGGACTCGTGGCGCGCACGGTCAGCTTCACCAAGGGCTGCTATCCCGGCCAGGAGCTGGTCGCTCGGATCGATGCCCGCGGGGACAACGTCCCCAAGCGCCTGCGCGGCGTCGTCGTTTCACTGGTGGAGCCACTCGATCCGGGCTCCGCTGCGCCCCCGGTCTCGGGCTCGGACGACGCGCCGAGCGAGCCGGATCTCGCGAACGCCCTGGGCGCGGTGCTGTCGGTCGCCGCTCGAGACGTCGGCGAGCTCACGAGCGCCGCCTGGTCGCCCCGCCTCGGGGCCATGGTCGCGCTCGCTTACGTGCGCCGGGACGTGGTTCCCCCGGCTCGAGCGGTCCTCACCGAGGACGGACGGGCTCCGATCGATGCCGAGATCGTCGAGCTGCCGATAGTCGCGCAGCGCTGAGCGGCTCGGCGCCGAGTCTCAGACGAGTTCGCCGCGCAGCACGGTGACCGCTTCGCCCGACAGCACGACGCGATCTCCGGAGACGCGTACCCCGACCAGGCCTCCTCGCCTGGAGGCCTGGTAGCCGACGAGCTCGTCCCGTCCGAAGCGCTTGGCCCAGTAGGGGGCGAGCGAGCAGTGGGCCGACCCCGTGACCGGATCCTCGTCGATGCCGACCGACGGGGCGAAGAAGCGAGAGACGAAGTCGGGACGGTCGGCGCCCGGCGCGGCGGCGGCCGCCGTCACGATGACCCCGCGCGCCTCGACGGCGCGCAGGAGACCGAGGTCCGGGACCAGATCTCGGACCGCCGCCTCGTCGGCCACCTCGACGAGCACGTCGAAGCGGCTGCGGCCGACCCAGACGGGCGAAAGACCGAGGGCGTCCTCCAGGCCGGCGGGAGCGTGCGCGCGATGCGCAGGAAGCGCCGGGAAGTCCAGGCTGATCCGCGAGCCGGAGCGCGCCGCGCTGAGGACGCCGCTGCGGGTGTGGAACTCGATGCACTCAGCGATCTCGCCCTCCTGCCAGAGGACGTGGGCCGACGCGAGCGTCGCGTGCCCGCACAGGTCGACCTCGACCTCGGGCGTGAACCAGCGCAAACCGAGTCCCTCGGGGCGGCGCTCGAGGAACGCCGTCTCCGCGAGGTTCATCTCGCTCGCGACGGCCTGCATCCAAGCGTCGTCCACGCCATCCTCGAGCAGGCAGACCGCAGCAGGATTGCCGTGGAAGACCGCGCTCGTGAATGCGTCGACCTGAAAGATCCTCAATCCGTCCTCCTCGGCTCGGTCATCGAGACACGCCGCGCCGTGGCTCGCCGCTGCGGCGGCGGGGGAGCCGGACCGTGATCCGGGTGCCCCCCGCAACGGTGATCGGCGAGTCGACGAGGACGCTCCCGTGCATCGCGTCGGTCAGCTCGGCCACGATCGCGAGTCCGAGACCGGTGCCCGCAGCGCGCGTCGGCCGCCTGCTCGAGGTGAACAGTCGCTCGAAGATGTGCGGCATGTCCTCTACCGCGATCCCCGGCCCGTCGTCTTCGACCGCGACGAGCACGGCGTGGTCTCCCTCGGCGGACGTGCTCACCCGCACGGCGCCGCGCGCGAACTTGAGCGCGTTCTCGACGAGGTTCGCGACGACCTGGGCAAGACGATCCGCGTCGGCCGCGACGGTGAGCTCGAGCGGCGGCTTCTCGACCGTCAACGTCACGGACGAGGCCTCGAACTCGTAGCGCAATGCCTCGGCGGCCTCGGCGACACACCGCCCGGCGTCGAGGGCGACGGGGTGGAGCGAGAACTGGCGGGCGTCGAGGCGAGCAAGGTCGAGCAGATCGCCGATGAGGCGCTCGAGGCGTTGCGCCTCCTTGACGACGATCTCCGCGGCACGCACCGGATCGGGAGCGGCCCGGTCCGCTATCGCCTCGGCATAGCCGCGAATGGAGGTGAGGGGAGTCCTCAGGTCGTGCGATATCGACAGGAGGAACTCCCGCTCGAGGTGCCGGGCGCGGGCGAGGGCAGTCGCCATCGTGTTGAGCGAGGTGCCGAGACCGGCGAGCTCGGGGTAGTCGTTCGGGCGCGGCTCGACCCGCGCGTCGAGGTCGCCACCGGCGATGCGAGTGGCCGTGAGGCTCGCGTCCACGACCCGGCGAGAGATCCGCTGTGCGATCACGGCCGCCACGATCGCGGCGACCACGAGGGCGATGACGCCGGCGAGCACGAAATAGAGGGCGCTGTCGGCTGAGTAGCTGACGGTGCTCTCGAGGAGCAGCGCGACGGTGGTGCGGCTCTCGCCGGCGCTTCCCGGCAAGCTGAACAGCGGTGCCGCGGCGAACGCGATCTCGTGAGAGACGCCGGCGGTCGCCTGTCCCCTGACGAGGCGGCCGAGGTCGATGGCCTTCGGCCCGATGAGCGGCGGTATCGGGGAGACGCCGAGCCGGCCGTTCGTGCCCCGCTCGACGACGACCACGTCCGCGCTCTCGAACCCGGCAACCTTCTTGATGATCCCGAGGAAACGCTGCTCCGCGGTGGGGTCGGTCCGCGGGAACAGCGTCGAGTCCGTCTTCAGGGAGTCCGTCAAGGCCACGGTCTGGTCGAGGATCGCTGCTTGCGCGCTGGTGCTGATCGCCCGCCGCTCGAGCGAGAGGCTGATCAGCCCGGCGATGGTGAGCGCGCCGACGAGGATCGCGACGACCGCAACGGTGATCCGGCTCCTCACGGCCCCGCGCTAGCAGCGTGGCCGGTCCGGCGCACCCGGCCCGGTCGCGCCGGTTGCCGGCTCAGTTGCACCGGTAGCCGACGCCCCACACCGTCGCGAGTGGGAGCGCGTCCCCGAGCTTGCGCCGAAGCTGGCGCACGTGCACGTCCACGGTGCGCTCGTCGCCGAACCAGCCGATGCCCCATACCGCGTCTAACAGCTGCTGGCGCGTGAACACGATCCCGGGGTTCTCGGCGAAGTGCGCCAGTAGGTCGAACTCGCGGGCCGTGAGCGCGACCTCCCCGGCGGGCGTGGTCACCTCCCGGCGCTGCGCATCCACCGTGACGCTGCCGACCGTGACCGGCTCGTCGCTCGGGCGCCGGCTCGGCTCGGCCCGGCGCAGGATGGCACGCACGCGAGCGACGAGCTCGCGCGGCGAGAACGGCTTTGTGAGGTAGTCGTCCGCTCCGAGCTCGAGACCGAGGACTCGGTCCACCTCGTCGTCGCGGGCGGTGATCATGACGACGGGGACGTCGCTCGTCTTTCGCAGCTCGCGGCACGCCTCCAATCCGTCCATAGGGCCGGGGAGGCCGATGTCGAGGAGCACGAGATTGGGCTTCTCCTGCGCGACGAGCTCGAGCCCGCGCTGCGCGTCGCTCGCCTGGAGCACGCGAAAGCCGGCATTGCGCAGGTAGAGGTCGACCAGTTCGGCGATGTTGTGATCGTCTTCGACGACGACGATCGTGCCGTGGGCCTCGGCGCCGTTGGACCGTTCCGACGGGGTCATCATGCCCACAGCGTCGCGCGCTGAGACGCCACAGGCACGGACCTCACCGGAGGGCCGCCGGACCTGCCGGTAGGCTCGTCGAGGTGGCCACGTACCTCGACGACATCGTGGCACACCATCGCGCTCGCGCCGCGGCCGATCGCCGACCTCTCGGGGACGTGCTGCGGGCCGTCGGCGCGGCCCCCGAGCCGAGACCGTTCGCCGATGTGCTGCGCGCCGGTGCGAACTCGGGCGCGGTGGCGGTGATCGCCGAAGTGAAGCGTAGATCGCCCTCGAAAGGCGATCTCGCGCCCGACCTCGACGCAGCGGAGCTCGCTCGGTCGTACGCGTCGGGCGGAGCTGCGTGCCTGTCCGTGCTCACCGACGAGCCGCATTTCTCCGGCAGCAGCGCCGATCTCGTCGCGGCGCGTGGGGCCGTCGAGCTCCCGGTGCTCCGCAAGGACTTCACCGTTTGCAGGAGCGACGTTCTCGACACCCGGGCGATGGGTGCAGATGCGGTGCTGCTCATCGCAGCCGTCCTTGACGACGGCGAGCTCCGCTCCTTCGTCTCCGTCGCGTCTGACGTCGGGCTCGCTGCGCTCGTCGAGGTCCACGACGAGGCTGAGCTGGACCGAGCGCTCGTCGCCGGCGCGACGCTCGTCGGAGTGAACCAGCGCGATCTGCGCTCGTTCGCCGTCGACCCCGAGCGCGCGGCGCGGGTGGGCGCTGCGATCCCCGACGGCGTCGTCAAGGTTGCCGAGTCCGGCGTGCGCACCCGGGCGGACGTCGAGCGGCTCGTCGCCGTCGGCTTCCACGCCGTCCTCGTCGGCGAGGCGCTCGTCACCGACGGCGACCCGGCCACTGCGATCCGCCGTCTGACCGGGAGCGTCTCGTGTTCGTGAAGATCTGCGGCATAACCAACGAGGCCGACGCGCTTCTCGCGGTTGCCATGGGAGCCGACGCCGTCGGGTTCGTCTTCGCGCCCTCCCCACGTCAGGTCGCAGCAGGCAAGGTCGCCGAGATCGTCCGCCGACTGCCGACGGAGGTGATCACCGTCGGAGTCTTTCGGGACAACCTCGCCGAGCGCGTCGTCGAGGTGGTCCACCAGGCAGGGCTGCGCGCGGCTCAGCTGCACGGCGCGGAGAGCGTCGAGGACTGCGCGTACGTGGCAGAGCGCGTACCGATGGTCATCAAGGCGCTGGCGGCGAACGATCCGGGGTTGGCCGAGGCCAGCCGGTACCGGGTGGACGCCGTCCTCGTCGACGCCCCGTCACCCGGCTCGGGACAGCTCTTCGACTGGCGCTTGGCCGAGGGGGTGCCGGGCGTGCGGCGCCTCCTGCTCGCCGGGGGCCTCAACGCGGACAACGTCGGCGAGGCGATCAGGCGCGTGCGCCCGTGGGGCGTGGACGTCAGCTCCGGCGTCGAGTCGTCGCCGGGGCACAAGGATCCGCGCAAGGTTCGAGCGTTCGTGCAGGCGGCCAGGGCTGCGGCCCCGGAGCCGTACGAGACCGACGCCGAGGCCCCCTACGACTGGCAGGAGGAGTGGTGAGCATCGAGAAGACCCACGACGGCGAGCCCTCGGGAGCCGGGGCGTCCGGCTTGATGGGAGCGCCGGGCCCGTCGGGGCGCTTCGGCGAGTTCGGCGGTCGTTTCGTCCCGGAGTCCCTCGTCCCGGCGTGCATCGGGCTCGAGGAGGCCTTCGCGGATGCCTGGGCCGATCCGGAGTACCGCGCCCGCCTCGACGGCCTGCTCGCCAGCTACGCGGGCCGACCGACACCGGTGACGGAGTGCTCGCGGCTTTCCGAGCGTCTCGGGGTGCGGGTGCTGCTCAAGCGGGAGGACCTCGCCCACACGGGCTCGCACAAGATCAACAACGTGCTCGGGCAAGCCCTCCTCGCCGAGCGCATGGGCAAGAAGCGCCTCATCGCCGAGACCGGCGCGGGTCAGCACGGCGTCGCGTCGGCGACCGCCGCGGCACTCCTCGGCCTCGACTGCGTCGTCTACATGGGCGAGGTGGACGTGGAGCGACAGGCGCTCAACGTCTTTCGCATGCGTCTGCTCGGCGCGGAGGTCCGTCCCGTCTCCTCGGGCAGTAGGACCTTGAAGGACGCCGTCAACGACGCGCTGCGTGACTGGGTGGCGAGCGTCGAGACGACTCACTACTGCCTCGGGTCGGTCATGGGACCGCATCCGTACCCGTACATGGTCCGCCAGTTCCAGCGCGTCGTCGGCGACGAGGCGCTGGGGCAGTGCCGGGCGTTGCTCGGTGGGCGCGATCCCGACGTCGTGGTGGCCTGCATCGGCGGCGGCTCCAACGCGGCGGGTACCTTCGCCGGCTTCGTCGACACCGCTGCGGCGCTCGTCGGCGTGGAAGCCGCCGGGGGAGCGGCGCTCGGCAACGGGCTGCCCGGAGTCGTCCACGGGATGCGCTCGCAGTTCCTGCAGGACGAGATGGGCCAGGTCCTCGAGGCGCACTCGATCTCGGCCGGCCTCGACTACCCGGGGATAGGTCCCGAGCACGCCTACCTCGCGGCGATCGGCCGGGCCAGCTACCACGCCGTCGACGACGGGGAGGTGCTCCAGGCGTTCCAGCTGCTGGCGAGGACGGAAGGCATCATCCCGGCGCTCGAGCCGGCGCACGCGGTGGCGTGGCTCGTGCGGGCAGCCGCCTCCGGCCAGTTGGCGGCTGGCTCGACCGCGCTGCTCACGATGTCGGGACGGGGCGACAAGGACGTCGAGCAAGTGATGGAGATGCTCGCGTGAGCTCGCCCGACCTCGCAGCGCCCCTCGGCACGACCGGGCCCGGCTCCGCCGCTGCAGGCGCCGGTGCGGTCACCCCTCACGAGCCGGGACGGCTCGAGGCGCACCTCCGGGAGCGCCGCGAGGCCGGCTTCAAGCTCGTGGTGCCCTATATCACCGGGGGACTCGGCGACGATTGGATCGACACTCTCCGGGCGGTCGCCGCCGCAGGGGCCGACGCGATCGAGGTGGGCATACCGTTCTCCGATCCCGTGATGGACGGCCCGACGATCCAGGAGGCCTCCCAGCGATCGCTCGAGTCGGGCACGACGCCGCTCTCCATCCTCGACTCGCTCCGGCGCGTCGAGGTCGAGGTCCCGATCGCCGTCATGACCTACTACAACATCGTCGCCCGGGCCGGTCACCGCCGGATGGCCAGCGAGCTCGCGGAGGCAGGGGTCTCCGGCGCGATCTTGCCGGACCTGCCGGTGGACGAGAGCGCGCCTTGGACGGCCGCCGCGGACGAGGCGGGCGTCGAGACGGTGCTCCTCGCCGCGCCGACTACGCCTGACGAGCGCCTGCGCCTGATCTGTGGCCGCTCACGCGGCTTCCTCTACGCGGTGGGCCTGCTCGGGGTGACCGGCGAGCGAAGCGAGCTGGCCGACTCGGCGCTCACGATCGCGCGTCGCTGCAAGGCGGCGACCGACGTGCCCGTTCTCGTCGGTGTCGGCGTCTCCAACGCCGAGCAGGCTCGTGCCGTCTGCCAGGTCGCCGACGGGGTCGTCGTCGGCTCCGCCCTCGTGCGCCGCCTGCTCGACGGCGCCGGTCCCGAGGGCGCTGCGGCATTCGTCGCCGAGCTGCGGGCGGGCGTCGACGAGGCCTGAAAGCTGCGCAGCCCCGGGCGCTGTAGCTGGCCTGTGCGACCAGACCGGGCTTTGGACGAGCGGGCTTTCGGTGCACCCGCTCAGCCCGCAAGCCAGCGACAACAACCCCGCAGCACCATGCATGACTATGCGAGTATCTGTATACTCATGCCATGAAGGCAGGGATCATCGGGGGCTCGGGCTATCTCGGGGCGGAGCTGCTGCGGCTGCTCGCCGGGCACCCCGACATCGGCGTCGCCACGGTCCAGGCGGACACTTCTGCCGGCAGCTCGATCGAGGACAGCTATCCCGGCCTAGCGCCGGCCTATCCCGGCGTGGTGTTCGACGGGCTCGATCCGGGCGCCCTGGCCGGCTGCGACGTCGTGTTCGTCGCCGTACCGTCCGGCCGCTCCCAGGCGATCGTGGCCCAGCTCGTTGGCCGCGTGGGCTGCGTCGTCGACCTCGGCGCGGACTTCCGCCTGAAGGATCCTGCGGCCTACCCGCAGTGGTACGGCTTCGAGCACAGCGAGCCCGATCTGCTCGCCGAATCCGTCTACGGGCTCCCCGAGCTCTACAGGGCATCGCTCCCCGGCGCGCGTCTCGTCGCGTCCCCCGGCTGCTACGTCACGGCGGCCTCCCTCTGCCTCGCCCCGCTCGTCGCGGCCGGCGCGGTCGAGCCCAGTGGCGTCATCGTGGACGGCGCGAGCGGCACCTCGGGCGCGGGGCGAGCTCCGACCCCCTCTACACACCACCCCGCGGTGAACGAGAGCTTTACGGCCTACGGCCTTCTGTCGCACCGGCACACGCCCGAGATCGAACAGGTGACAGGAGCACAGGTGCTGTTCACGCCCCATCTCGCCCCGATGACGAGGGGGATCCTCACGACGTGCTACGCCCGTGCCACCGGCCCAACAACGACCGAGGACGTCCTCGAGCTGCTCCGCGAGACCTACGCCGGCGAGCCGTTCGTCCAGGTCACGGAGAGCTCACCGGCGACCCGGGAGACCTACGGCGCCAACACGGCGCGCATCACGGCGCGCCACGACCCGCGGACGGGGATCACGCTCGTCATCGGGGCGATCGACAACGTCACCAAGGGCGGCGCGGGCCAGGCGATCCAGGCGGCGAACGTCGCTCTCGGGCTGTCCGAGACGGCCGGCCTGCCGCGAATCGCGGTGACGCCGTGAGCGTGACCGCCGCCCGGGGCTTCGTCGCTTCGGGCGTCGCCGCAGGGGTGAAGGAGTCAGGGGCCCGCGACCTCGCCCTCGTGGCCGCCGACCCTGCCGGCCCCGTCGCCGGCGCTGCCACCTTCACGACCAATCTCGCGGCTGCCGCGCCCGTGCAGCTCTCGCGCACGCACCTCGCCGCGTCCGGCGGGCGGACCGCGGCGATCGTGCTCAACAGCGGCTGCGCCAACGCCGCGACCGGTGCCCAGGGCATGGAGGCGGCGCGCCGGACGGCTGCGCTCGTGGCCGGCAGTCTGGGCGTCGGCGTCGACGAGGTTCTCGTCTGTTCCACCGGGCTCATCGGGATCCATCTCCCGCTCGATCGGATCGAGGCGGGCATCCCCGACCTCGTCGCGCAGCTCGGTCCGGGCCGCGAGGACGCGGCGCACGCGGCCGAGGCGATCCTCACGACGGACACTCACGCCAAGGAGGTCGTGGTCGAACGGGCGGGCTTCACGGTCGGCGGGATGGCCAAAGGCGCAGGGATGATCGCGCCCAACATGGCGACGATGCTCGCCGTCCTCACCACCGACGCCCTCGTAGCCCCCGATCTGCTCGCAGCGGCGCTGCGCACGGCCGTGGCCTCGTCGTTCAACGAGCTCACCGTCGACGGCTGCACCTCGACCAACGACACCGTCGCAGTGCTCGCGAGCGGCCAAGGAGATGCCGTCGAGCCCGACGATCTCGTCGAGGCGCTGACCGCTGCGTGCCAGGATCTCGCGTTCCAGCTGGCCGAGGACGCCGAGGGGACGACCCGTGTGGTGCGAGTACGGGTCGCAGGAGCTCGGACCGGAGACGACGCTCGTCGAGCCGCGCGGACTGTCGCCGAGAGCAACCTCGTCAAGACGTCGCTCTATGGGGCCGATCCGTACTGGGGGCGCGTGGTCAGCGAGCTCGGTGCCTCCGGGGCGGCGTTCGACCTCGACCTCGTGCGGGTCTGCTACGGGCCGACGCTCGTGTTCGCTGAAGGGCTCGAGGTGCCGCACGATCGTGGCACGGTCGCCTCCTACCTCGCCGCACCGGTCGTCGAGATCGTCTGCGACCTAGGACTCGGAAGCGGCGATGCGACCGTGCTCAGCACCGATCTCGGCCCCGGGTACATCGAAGAGAACATGAGGACGTCGTGAGCCTCGACGCCGCCGCAAAGGCGGGCGTGCTCGTCGAGGCCATCCCGTACGTGCGGCGCTTTGCTGGCAGGGTCGTCGTCGTGAAGTACGGCGGCAACGCCCTCGCGGCCTCGACGCTTCCGGCCGAGCCCGAGCCCGCCTCGGCTGCCACGGCGTCCCCGGCTCGCCGTGTGGTCGAGTCGGACGGCGTGCTCGGCCACTTCGCCGAGGACGTCGCGCTGCTGCGCGCGGTCGGGGTTCTACCGGTGGTCGTTCACGGCGGAGGGCCGCAGATAGGCGACCTCATGACGCGGCTCGGCAAGACGCCGGCGTTCCACGAAGGACTCCGGGTCACCGACGCGGAGACACTCGACATCGCGCGCATGGTCCTAGTCGGCAAGGTGAACCGCGACATCGTGACTGCCCTGAACGTATGCGGAGCGCTCGCAGTGGGTTGCTCCGGCGAGGACGCGGGGTTCATCACGGCGGCCGAGCGCGACCCCGCGCTCGGCTACGTCGGAGATGTCGTGTCCGTCGACCCGACGCTCATCGAGCACCTGCTCCAGGAGGGGCTCGTGCCCGTGGTAGCGACGATCGGAGCGGACGCGGCCGGCCAGGCGTACAACATCAACGCGGACACCGTCGCGGGCGCCATCGCCGAGGCACTTAGCGCCGAGAAGCTCGTCTTCCTCACCGATGTCACTGGCGTGCGGTCGGATCGTGACGATCCCACGAGCGTGCTGCAATCGATCACGGCGGACGGTTTGGAGGACCTCGTCGCGACGGGAGCCGTCGGCGACGGCATGGTCCCGAAGGCGAGGGCGTGCGCCCACGCGGTCCGCCACGGTGTCCGAAGCGCCCATGTGCTCGACGGGCGGGTGCCGCACTCGCTCCTGCTCGAGCTTCTCACCGACGAAGGGATCGGCACGATGGTCGTAGAGCCATGAGGGCATCCACACGCGCCGCTTCGACGGACGTGCCGACGTCGGGCGGCTCGCACCTGATGGCGACCTATAAGCCCGCGCCGGTGCGCTTCGTCTCCGGATCGGGGTGCTGGCTCATCGACGACGACGGCCGGCGCTACCTCGACTTCCTGTCGGGCATCGCGGTGACCTCGCTCGGTCACGCGCACCCGAAGGTCGCGGCCGCGATATCGGCCCAGGCGAACGAGCTGTTGCACGTCTCGAACCTCTTCGAGAACGATCTTGCCGAACAGGTCGCCGCGCGCCTCGACCGACTGGTCGGCGACGGCAGCGACCTCGGGGGCAAGGTCTTCTTCGCGAACTCCGGCGCAGAGGCCAACGAGTGCGCGATCAAGCTTGCGCGCCGCTTCGGTGGTCGAGGTCGCCACGAGGTCGTGTCCGGCTTCGGCTCGTTCCACGGCCGCACGCTCGCGACGCTGCACGCCACCGGTCAGCCAGCGAAGCACGAGGCGTTCGCGCCCTTGCCGGACGGCTTCCGCCACGTCGCGTTCGGGGACCTCGGCGCGCTCGAGAGCGCCGCCGACCCCACGCGGGTCGCCGCCGTGCTCCTCGAGCCGATCGAGGGTGAGGCCGGTGTCGTCGTGCCGCCCTCCGGCTATCTCCGGGCTGTTCGCCAGATGTGCGACGAGCGCGGCATCCTCCTCGTCCTCGACGAGGTGCAGACGGGTCTCGGCCGGACTGGTCGTTGGTTCGCCTTCCAGGAGGAAGGGATCCTCCCTGACGTGGTGACGGTGGCCAAGGCGCTCGGCAACGGGATGCCGGTGGGTGCGTGCTGGGCTCGAGCCGAGATCGCCTCGTGTTTCGTCCCCGGGGACCATGGGAGCACGTTCGGCGGCCAGCCGCTGGCGCTCTCGGCGGTGCGGGCGACACTCGACACGATGGTCGAGCTCGACGTCCCGACCCGAGCACGCGAGCGCGGCGCACAGCTGGTCGCCGCGCTCTCGGCCCTGCCGGGTGTGCGGGAGGTGCGCGGCCGGGGGCTGCTGCTCGGCGTCGTTCTGGAGGCGGGCCTGGACGCAGCGGCGGTCGTAAGCGATGCCCTCAGGGCGGGTCTCGTGGCCAACGCGGCGGCGCCGGACGTCATCCGACTCGCTCCTCCGCTCGTCGTGAGTGCCGAGGAGTGCGACGAGGCCGTCGCGATCCTCCGCTCGGTGCTTGAGCGCGCGAGCGTGGTCCGATGACCGACGTGCTGCGCATCTCGGATCTCGGGCCCGACGGTCTCGCCTCGGTGCTCGAGCTCGCCTCAGCGCCCGCGCCGCAGCCGCTCGCGGGCCGGGGAGTGGCTCTACTCTTCGAGTACCCCTCCGCGCGCACGCGCAACGCGTGCGAGATGGCGGTCGTCCAGCTCGGCGGCCATCCGGTGACGATCCGGGGGGAGGAGGTCGGCCTCGACAAGCGTGAGACTGTCGAGGACGTCGCTCGGACCCTGGCGTGCTTCCACGACCTCATCGGCGCGCGCGTCGCGAGCCACGAGACCTTGTCACGCATGGCAGGCGCGTTGCGGGCGGCTGGCTCTCCGGTGCCGGTCGTCAACCTGCTCTCGGACCTCGAGCACCCGACGCAGGCGGTCGCCGACCTGCTCACCGTCGAGCAGGAGTTCGGCGGGCTCGCGGGCCGCACCGTGGCCTACATCGGCGACGCCAACAACGTCTGCCGCTCGCTCGTGGAAGCTTGTCTGATGAGCGGGATGGGTGTGCGGGTCGCCTCCCCCGACGGCTTCGGCCCGACCGACGAGGACCTCGAACGGACGGCGAAGCTCGGTGGGGACCTGCGTTGGACGAATCGCCCGGAGGAAGCGGCGGAGGGAGCCGACGTGCTGTACACCGACGTCTGGGTCTCGATGGGTGACGGCGACGCCGAGGAGCGGCGGCGCGCCTTCACCGGCTTCACCATCGACGAACGGCTGCTCGATATCGCGGGAGCCGACGCCGTGCTTCTCCACTGCCTGCCGGCGCACCGCGGCGAGGAGGTCACCGAGGCGGCGCTCGAGGGACCACGAAGTCGCGTTTGGCGTCAGGCTGCCAACCGGATGCACGGGGCGCGAGCGGTCTTCGCCTACGCGCTCGGTGTGCGTCCGGGCGGACCCGCCACAGCCGGGGAGGCGTCGTGAGCCGCGTCCCGAAGAACAGGCGCCAGCATCTCGTGGCCAAGCTCCTGTCGGAGCATGCCGTCACCAACCAGAGCCAGCTCGTCGAGCTGCTCGCGGCAGAGGATGTCGACGCGACCCAGGCGACCGTCTCGCGCGACCTCGAGGACCTCGGGGCGGTGCGCGTCCGCATGCCTGGCGTCGACGGGCAGGTCTACGCCATCGCCGAGCTCCCGAAAGATCAGGTCGCTCCCGTCGAGCACCTGCGCCGGGTGCTCGGTGAGTGGGTCGTCGAGATCGGCGTCTCGGGGAACCTGGTCCTCGTGCGGACCCCGCCGGGCTCGGCTCACGTCGTGGCCTCGGCGCTCGACCGGACGAGCCTGGACGGCGTGCTCGGAACGGTCGCCGGCGACGACACCGTGCTCGTCGTCGCGGCCGACGAGACCGGCGGGAGCGCGCTCGCCGACCGGATCGCCGACCTCGCGGGCCGATGAGCCTGCGAGGCCCGACATGTGGACCAGGCACGACGCCATCGACCGACAGAACCCGACCCGGCGCCCGTCCTAGGTGCGCCGACCAGACATGAATGACGAGAAAGGCAGCACATCGTGACGAAGCGTGTCGTACTCGCGTACTCGGGAGGCCTCGACACCTCGGTGGCCGTCCACTGGCTGCAGGCCCAGCTCGGCTACGAGGTGATCGCCGTCGCGGTCGACGTCGGCCAGGGCGCCGATCTCGAAGCCGTGCGTGAGCGAGCGCTCGGCACCGGTGCGGTCGAGGCGGTGGTCATCGACGCGCGCGAGGAGCTCGCGCGGGACTTCGCCGTCCCCGCCCTGCAGGCGAACGCGCTGTACGAAAGCCGGTACCCGCTCGTGTCGGCCCTTTCTCGTCCGGTGATCGTCCGGCATCTCGTCGCGGAGGCGCGGCGCCACGGGGCGACGGCGGTCGCGCACGGCTGCACCGGCAAGGGGAACGACCAGGTACGTTTCGAGGTCGGCACCCGCGCGCTCGCGCCGGACCTCGACATCGTCGCCCCGGTCCGGGTCTGGGGGATGTCGCGGGAGGACGCCATCGCGTATGCCGAGCGGCACGGGGTGCCGATCACCGCGAGCAGGGAGAAGATCTACTCGATCGACGAGAACCTCTGGGGCCGCGCGATCGAGTGCGGGATCATCGAGGACCCGTGGGCCACACCACCGGAAGACGTCTACGCGCGGACTCTCGAGACGGCCGCGGGGCCGGTCGAGGTGACCATCGGCTTCGAGGCCGGCGTGCCCGTCTCGCTCGACGGAAAGCAGCTCGACATCGTCTCGCTCGTCGGGCAGCTGGACGCGCTCGTCGGCTCGACAGGCTTCGGTCGCATCGACATCGTCGAGAACCGGCGCGTCGGCATCAAGAGCCGCGAGGTCTACGAGGCTCCCGCCGCCCTGGCGCTCGTCCTCGCACATCAGGACCTCGAGGGCCTGACCCTCGAGCGCGACGTCGCGCACGAGAAGCTGCGCCTCGAGCCGCGCTGGGCCGAGCTGGTCTACGACGGCCTCTGGTACTCGCCGCTTCGCGAGGCGCTGTCGGCGTTCATCGCGTCGACGCAGCGCCACGTGACCGGCGAGGTGCGCCTGCGGTTCTCGCCGGGCGGTGGCTGCTCGGTCGTCGGGAGGCGCAGCCCGGTCGGCCTGTACGACTACGGGCTCGCCACCTACGACGCGGCCGACGCCTTCAACCACGAGGACGCCGAAGGCTTCGTCCGGATCTTCGGTCTCGGGATCACCACCTGGGCCGCTCGCCAGGGAGCCGCAGGCGGCGGCGGAGCGGGTGCCGCAGGCGGGGAGCACGCGTGACGCTCTGGTCGGGGCGCATGGGCGTCGAGCCGGCCGAGGTGATGATGGCCTTCTCGGCGAGCCTCGACGTCGACCGCCGGCTCGCCGGCGACGACGTCCAGGCCTCAATGGCGCACGTGCGCGGTCTCGGGCGCTCCGGCATCCTTCCCGAGGCCGAGGTGGACGTCCTGCTCGCCGCGCTGGGCACGGTCGACGAGGAGCTCTCGTCCGGCAACTTCGCCTTTGGCGCGCAGGACGAGGACGTCCACACGGCGATCGAGCGCAGGGTCACCGAGATCGCCGGGGACACCGGGGCGCGCCTGCACACAGGCCGGAGCCGCAACGACCAGGTCGCCACCGCGCTGCGGCTCTATACGCGGCGGGAGCTGGCCGCCCTCGCCCGCGCCGTGCTCGGCCTCCAGGCAACGCTGCTCGATCGGGCGAGGGGGGTGGGGGAGGCCCGCCTCCCCGGCTACACGCATCTGCAACGCGCACAGCCGGTGCTGCTCGCCCACCACCTCCTCGCGCACGGGTGGGCGCTCGGGCGGGACGTCGACCGGATCGCCGACGCGCTGGCACGTCTCGACGTCTCGCCGCTCGGTGCAGGGGCCCTCGCCGGATCATCGCTGCCCCTCGATCCCGACGGCACCGCGGCCGACCTGGGCTTCGCCCGTCGCTTCGAGAACTCCATGGACGCGGTGAGCGATCGGGACTTCGTCGCGGAATCGCTGTTCGTCTGCGCGCTGCTCGGCGTGCACCTCTCGCGCCTCGGCGAGGAGATCGTCCTGTTCTCGAGCGACGAGTTCGGCTTCTACCGACTCGACGACGCGTGGGCGACGGGGAGCTCGATGCTGCCCCAGAAGAAGAATCCGGACGTAGCGGAGCTGGCGCGAGGCAAGGCGGGCAGGCTCGTGGGCCATCTCGCGGGCTTCCTCACGACCCTCAAGGGCTTGCCGCTGTCCTACAACAGGGACCTCCAGGAGGACAAGGAGCCGTTGTTCGACGCGCTCGACCAGGTGTCGCTGGCGTGTCGTGCGATCGACGGCCTCGTGTCGTCGCTCGTCTTCGAGCTCGACACGATGCGAGCGGCAGCCGACGCGCCAGTGCTCGCCGCTGTCGACCTGGCGGAGTGGCTCGTCGAGCGCGGGACGCCGTTCCGCCAGGCTCACGGCATCGTCGGCTCGCTCGTGCGCGCCTCGCTGGCGGGCGGTGCTCCGCTCGTGGAGCTGGTGACGGCGAGCCCCGAGCTCGGGCCCGAGGCCGCAGAGCTGCTCGCGCCCGGGGCTGCATCTGCCAGGCGCCGGACCCCGGGTGGCGCCGGCAGCGCCGCGGTGGCGGTCCAGCTGGATCGCTATGCGGCGCGCCTCGCGAGCGACGAGGCTCGACTCGCCGGCATACCGGCGCACAACACCTAGCGCGTGTCGAGGGCCGAGTGAGGCACCAGGTGGCGCGATGAGCGAGGCGGCGAGCTCCCAGCTGTCGCCGGTCGATCGGCGGCTGTTTCTCGGCGACTCGCTCGAGGTCGCGCCGCGCTTGTTGAATCTCGTGCTCGTGAGCGGCGCGGTCAGTGGCCGCATCGTCGAGGTCGAGGCCTACAGATCCGCCGACGACCCCGCGTCGCACGCCTACCGGGGCCAGACGCGGCGCAACGCGACGATGTTCGGGCCACCCGGCCACCTCTACGTGTACTTCACCTACGGCATGCACCACTGCGCGAACGTCGTCTGCGGCCCGGACGGGACGGCGACCGCGGTGCTGCTGAGGGCGCTCACACCGCTGACGGGCTTCGACGAGATGCGCTCGCGACGGCCAAGGTTGCGGCGCGACGTCGATCTGTGCGCGGGCCCTGGACGGCTGTGCGCGGCCCTCGCGATCGATCTCGGGAAGGACGGGGCGGACCTCGTGCTCGGTGGCGGAGGGTTGCAGCTGTGCTCCGACGGAGTACTTCCACCGGAGGCGCCCCTGGTAGGGCCGCGGATCGGCCTGTCGGAGCGCGTGGGACCGGCCGCCGGCTGGCCCTGGAGGTTCGCCGTTCCCGGAGAGCCCTGCGTCTCGAAGCCGGTCACGCCCCGTCACGGACGGCCGTAAGATGGGCTAGGGTGACCCCCGCACAGCAGCCGGGACGCCACAGGCGCCCGGTGGGGGGAAGGTCCGAAAGGGCCCGCCACCCGCTCCCGCAAGTTTGACGGGGAGTGTTGCTGTGCTAAGGTGAGACTCCGCTTCGGAGGGCAACGCCCCCTGATGCGGTGACCGGAAAGCGACTAAAATCGCCGGACGGTAGCGATGTGGGACTGGGGTCCGGCGCAGAGATGCCCGGACGTGGCGGTCCCGCAGAGCGCACAGGCACCTCCTTCCGTAAGGAAGTGTGTCTCGTCGTCGCTCCTTGAGAACGGAATAGGAACAGCCAAAAGCCAGTGCGGGTGACCGCGGGCTTCGCCTCGTGCGGGGACCGTGGTCACATATGTCAATTGCACTGATAACGGACAACAACGAACGTTTTTGGTGCCAGTCAGCGAGGGGCGTCAGGCCCCAAGCTGGCTCTTCAAATGATCGAAGCGGAGACGCTGTGCCGAAAGGTGCGGGGTCCGAGCGAGATCTCGATGGAGAGTTTGATCCTGGCTCAGGACGAACGCTGGCGGCGTGCCTAATACATGCAAGTCGAACGGGGTCCACCCGGTGGCAACACCGGTGAAGACCTAGTGGCGAACGGGTGCGTAACACGTGAGCAACCTGCCCCGAAGACCGGGATAACAGCGGGAAACCGCTGCTAATACCGGATGTCCCCACGAGCCCGCATGGGCATGTGAGGAAAGGGTTTCCGCTTCGGGAGGGGCTCGCGGACTATCAGCTTGTTGGTGGGGTAATGGCCCACCAAGGCTACGACGGTTAGCTGGTCTGAGAGGACGATCAGCCACACTGGGACTGAGACACGGCCCAGACTCCTACGGGAGGCAGCAGTAGGGAATCTTGCGCAATGGGCGAAAGCCTGACGCAGCAACGCCGCGTGGGGGATGAAGGCCTTCGGGTTGTAAACTCCTTTCAGTGGGAACGAAA
>JAODBO010000070.1 GCA_025464005.1 Acidimicrobiaceae bacterium
GTTCCGTCGGTTCTGTTCGCACCAGGGGCGCAGTGCCGGCTCGCGATCGCTTCTCGTGACCGGCATATTCGGCCCGAGACACCAGGAATCCCCGAAACGCCTGCGCCGGAACGATCAACAACGTGGCGTCGGGGGCGTGATCCTGTTGCTCAGCAGTCTCCTAGTAGGCGCAGACCAAGCTGCTCGACGATGGCAGCCCGCGAGCGGCTTCCTCGCGGATCCTCCCTTACCCGCTGATCGACCCTGGTGGCGGGATGGTGCCGGGCCCGTTCGTCGAACAGGCCAATGCCGCGGAGGTGTCACCCGGCGCTGGCAGCCTCGGGAGGGAGGGGAACGTCGGGTGTCGCTTCTGCAACGCCGCGATATCGATGAAGTCGATCAGGTCGTTGGCATTCGCGTCGCGGTAGGTGAGCGCCGGGAGGTTCCACTTGCGCTCGAGCATCGCCAGGATCGAGGTGTGGTCGTAGTAGACGTGGCTGACGTAGTTCCGCTTGGAATAGGGGGAGACGACGATCGCCGGGACCCGGAAGCCGTAGCGGGAGAAGCCGTCGTAGGTCGCCTCGCCTGGTTGGAGCATCGGCGGGATGGAGTCGGGAGCCAACGCCGCCGGCGTAGGGACGTGGTCGTAGTAGCCGCCGTGCTCGTCGTAGACGAGGACGAACACCGTCGAGGACCACAACGGCGACGACCCGAGCGCGTCGACGACGTCGGCAAGCACGCGCTCGCCGAGCACCATGTTCTGCGGATTCTCCTGCGACTGGACGCTGTAGTTCGGGTCGAGCAGGCTGAAGGCCGGCAGCTCGCCGGAAGCGGCATCGGTGTAGAACTGGGAGATCGCCTTGTAGTGCAGCTGTTCGGTGATCGCGTCGTCGGTCGGGAACAGCTCGGGTGTCGCACCGGTCGGGAACGAGTCGGCGTAGTTGCTCCAGCTGATGCCGTAGTTGTCGAGGCTATTGAATATCGTCCCGTTGGCCGGCAACGGCAGCCCGGCGTCGGGGACGAAGTTGCCCGGGCTCGTGCCGAGGTCACCGGTCATGCCGGCCGAGGTGCCGGCGATCAGGAAGCGCCGGTTCGGGTCGGTCTGGCAAAGCGTCGAGGAGAACCAGCGGTCGCCGATCGGGAATTGGCTGGCGAGCGCGTAGGTGAAGGGAAGGTCGTCCCCGGTCCAGTAGCCCATCGCGACGCCGCCGACGAGCTGGGTGGACCCGTAGCTGATCGGGGCGGTGACGAAGCCGTCGTTCAACCCAGCGTCGTAGGCGTGATGGCTGGCCGTCCACTGCTGGCTGGGCGTCCCGGAGAGCTGGCAGGTCGTCGGCATGCGGAACGCGTGCTGGATCCGCCCGTCCCCGTACGGGTTGGTGGCCGTCGGGAGCCCGTTCGGCCCGATCGCGAAGCCGTCGCCGCGAGGCGTCTCGCCGCGGCCCCGGCCGAGCATCCCGAGCAGGTTGTCGTAGGAGTGGTTTTCCAGCATCAGAACGACGACGTGCTCGATGCCGGGCAGGGTGTCGGTCCCGGCCGGTAACGAGGCATCGGGCAGCGAGCCCGGTAGGCGAAGCGAGCTGCGTCCGAGCACCTGGAGGGCTCCGGTGATCGGGTCGACTGGGAGCGTCGAGGCCGATGCCAGCCGGGAGGAGGCGAGGAGTTGGCGCCCGCCGACAGAAGCGACGACGGCAGCACCGCCGGCGGCGAGGAACTGGCGCCTCGTCAGCAAGTGGCGATCGCTCGAAGGCGACCGGAGTGGCTGGTTGTTTTGTCCGGCCATTTCAGCGGGTGAACTGGCCACGTCAGCGTGTAAAGACGTCGGCGCCGAAACTCGCCGGCACTCGGGTGGCATAACCCAGCCGACTGAGGCCGAACTCGGTCTCGATCGAGGCCAGTAGCGAGTAGTGGTTGTACGGGACCGAGCTGACGGTGCCGCCGCGGATGAAGGGCGAGAGCAACACGGCGCCTGTGCGCCCGCCGCCCGGACCGGTGATCCCGGGAAGCGGCGAATTGGGCCCGGCAACCTCCCCGCAGCACGCGCTCGAGTCGCTCTGCGGCCCTCCCGACTCGTCGAAGGCGATGACCAGCAGCCCGTTCTGTTTGAAGGCCGGCGACGAGGTGATCTTCGGCACCCACGTCGCGAGGAAGGTGTCGACGTCGGCCAACGCGCTGGCGCCCGAAGGCTGGTTGGTGCAGGGGAAGTCGTGGCCGTCGTTGCAGAGGTTGGGGACGACGAACGACAGCGCGGGCGTCGTCGAGGCCGACTTCAGGTCAGTCGCGAGGCCCGTCGTTCCGGCGGGCACGCTCGGGGGCAGCACTCCCGTCGTCGAGCCGAGCGGCACGACGTGGGCGTCGCAGTACGCCTGGTTATCGACGATGGAGTGGAAGTAGACGAACGGGTTGTGCCGGGTGACGTAGCCATCGCCGGCGACCGCGCTCTGCGTCTGGTCCTGGGTGTTGATCACCGGGTGGGCGCAGACGGCCGACTCGCGACTGGCGACGTTGCCCATGTCCTGCATGTAGCCCTTCCACCCGAGACGGGCGGCGGTGAGCTGGTTCGCCACGGTCGGGACCGTCGCCGGGAAGGCGCACCCGTCGCCGACCGCTTGTCCTGGGGGAACGAGCGGGCCGGTACCGATGAAGTCGCTGTAGATCTGGCAGTCGGCTTGGTTCTGCGGGTTGGGAGCCTGGCCGCTGATCAGCGAGACATAGTTGTCGTTGCTCTCGTGCCCCGTCCCGTAGTACTGCGTGAGCAATGCACCCTCCGACGGCAGGGTTGTGGCGAGATAGGGGTCGGCGGAGGGGTTGGCGAAGGTTGCGGCGTACCCCTCGTTCTCCAGCATGAGTACGAAGACGTGGCCGATCTTCGGCGTGGCCGTTCCGGCAATCGCCGTCGCGGAGACCGGTGCCAGCACGGCCGCGGCGAGTCCGAGGGAGCCGAGGGTGGTTGCCGAGCGGCCGAGCCACCGCCGTCTCCGGGTGGGTGATGGGTCTGGCGAGGGTGATCGGTCTGGGGAGGGTGACCTCAAGTCGTGGCGAGGACGTTCGATCGGCACCGGCACTTTCTCCTCTCGGGCGGCAGCTTCCAAGGCGTCGTTACCCGGCATAGGTGAATAGACGGTGACGCCGAGTCGATCGTTTGTGGTAGCGAGTTGAACATTGTGAGACCTCGGCGACGACCGGGCCGAGCCGAGCCTTGCGAAGTTTCCGGGCGCCACTAACGGTGTGGCCTCGCACAGCCGACCTCTGGGTCCCGATTAGCTATTGCTATTAGCCTTTACGCTACGTAGAGTATCCACCATGCCAACGGACCCGAAACCTCACATCCAAAGCGCCAGGCATCTCGCTCGCCCAGAAGGCAAGATCGGCTACGACGTCGACGGTGTCGGCCATCTCGTCGTTCTTGTACCGGGCATGGGCGACCTGCGCGACACGTACCGATTCCTCGCCCCGGCACTGCGCCAGGCCGGCCACCGGGTCGCCAGCACGGACCTTCGTGGCCACGGCGACAGCGACGCCACGTTCGCTTCCTACGGCGACGCCGAGACCGCCGGCGACATCGTCGCCCTCGTCGAGGAGCTCGGGGGCCCGGCGGTCATCGTCGGCAACTCCATGGGTGCCGGTGCCGGCGTGCTCGTCGCCGCCGAGCGGCCCGACCTCGTCCGCGGCCTCGTGCTGGTCGGGCCCTTCGTCCGCAATGCGACATTGAGCGCGAAGAAGCGCCTGCTCCTGCGGGTGGCGATGACGCCGTTGTGGGCGGCAGCTTCCTGGAAGTCCTACCTCCCGAAGCTCTACGCCGGTCGGCGTCCCGCCGACTTCGACGCCTACCGCGACCGGGTGGTCGAGAGCCTGCGCCGGCCCGGGTACGCGAGAGCGTTCTCGCTCACCACGCGCACCAGCCACGCCGCGGCCGAGGCACGCCTCGATGACGTCGGGGCGCCGACGCTCGTCGTCATGGGCGCACAGGACCCGGACTTCCCCGAGCCGAAGGCGGAGGCCGATTGGATCGCCGAGAAGTTGCACGCAGCAGTCGTCATGGTCCCCGACGCGGGCCACTATCCCCAGTCTCAGCGACCCGACGTCACCTCCGACGCCGTGATCGTGTTCCTGAAGTCGCTCGGCGACCGTGCCTAGGGCCGGGCTCACCGAGACCCGGGTTGTCGAGGAGGCCGAGCGGTTGGCGGACGAGGTGGGGCTGTCGAAGCTGACGCTCGCCACGCTCGCCGATCGCCTGGGCGTGCGCCAGCCCTCGCTCTACAAGCACGTGACCGGGATGGACGGGCTGAAGCGGAGCATCGCGCTCGGGGCCAAGAGGGAGCTGGGCGAGGTCCTCGGGCGCGCGGCCGTCGGTCGAGCGCGCGGCGACGCCGTCGTCTCCCTCTCGCACGCGTACCGCGCCTGGGCCAAGCAACACCCCGGCCGTTACGAAGCCGCGCAGCGAGCTCCGCTGCCGGGAGACGTCGAGGACGAACAAGCGAGCAACGACGTGGTCCGGGTCGCGTCCGACGTCATGGCCGGCTACGAGCTGCGAGACGACGACGCTGTCGACGCGATCAGAGCTCTCCGTTCGGCGCTGCACGGCTTCGTTACCTTGGAGACGGGAGGTGGCTTCGCTCTGCCTGTCGACATCGATCGCAGTTTCGATCGGCTCGTCAGCGGGCTCGCGCTCGCTTTCTCCAGATGGGGACAGGAGGCGGTCGCGGAAGGGCCATGAGCTCCTGGGCT
>JAODBO010000072.1 GCA_025464005.1 Acidimicrobiaceae bacterium
GAAGGCCAGGCGTTCAAGCTCTCACGCTACCGAGCGCTCGACGACTTCCGAGGAGTTCCCCGACGACGCGGCAGAGGTCAACCTCGATCGCTCGGCCGCTCCCTCCAAGACTCCCTGGAGGATCGCCATGACCTGTGCCGCCTCTCCGGCTGGCGCGCGCAGGGCGCTTCCGAGGAGCGCCCGGGCGTAGGTCCGGATCGATTCGGCGACGCGCCCCGGCGACTCATTCGGCGACGAGGCGCTGATCTGCGCCACGCGCCGGACGGCGCGTTGAACGGCGTCCCAGACGGCTGCTGCCTCGACGCCGGGTGCCTCTAGAGCCGACGTGACGAGTCGGTCGACGAGCACGGAGAGGGAGGCCGCCTCCTCTGCCGGATCCGCGAGGTAGCCGAGGCTTCGCGACTCATGCGCGGCGCGAAGCCATTCGAGATCTTCGCGGATGGCACCGAGAGCCTGCCCCTCCTGGCCCGGGTGTATGCGCACCTCGGAGAGCGGCTCGGCAATGTACGCGAGTTGGCCGCGCGCTAGCAGGGACAGCCAGCTGGAGATGTCCAGCAGGGAGGTATAGGTCGTACCCGCCAGTGCCGAGAAGTCACTGGGCGCGAGCATCGATCGGGGGAACAGCACGGAGGAGGGCTCGCCGACGTAGTTCAACCCGTTCATCAGCATCGCGTTGCCGAATGGGATGCCGTTGAAGCGGGTGTTGACGTTGGTGATCCTCACGGTCGAGTTGAGCGCGGGCTGCAAGACGCCACGGGCATCGATGACCTCACGTGCCGCGCTCGCGATCACGATCGACGGGTTTCCGTTGACCGCGTCCACGAGGCGCTCGATCGCTGTCGGACGGAGGCGGTCATCGGTATGGACGAACTTCACGAACTGCCCCGAGGCGAGGGAGAGGCAGCGTCGGTGGTTGCCGACGAGCCCGAGGTTCGCCTCGTTGTGAAATACCTGGATCCTTCGGTCGAGGCCGGCGAACCGGGCCGCAACGTCTCGCGCCCCGTCGGTCGAGCCATCGTCGACGACGATGATCTCGAGCGCGCTGTAACTCTGGGCCAAGATCGAGGACAGGCACTCCTCGAGATAGCCGTCACGATTGAAGACTGGGACGAGGACGCTGACGAGCGGCGCGCCGGCGGGGCCGATCCGCCCTTGCGTGGTGACGGCGCTGTCGTCGCTTCGCTCGATCGAAGCGAGCACCCCCGGCGAGGACGCAGGTGCTGCCCGCTCGGCAGTGAGGCGTTGGCGTCGGGCAGACGTCTCCCAGCTGCGGAGCTGGAGGCTCGCGGGTTCCCGGGGGTCTATCACCGGGAGCCTCGTGAATGGAGGCGTCGGGACACGGCTCGTCACATACGCCGACACCTTGCAGGCGACTTCAACGTCCTGCATGTCGTCGGGCGCGGGCGGCAGGATGGCGAGGATCTGCGGCCCGTGCTCGAGGTCGAACGCGCAACGGGCAGCTGACGCGCGTAGTCCAGCCTCGAAGGCCGCTGGATCCTGCCCCGGTCCGTAGACCAAGAGCGACACATCGTCGGCGCTCGTGAATGCGGCGCCGAAGCTCGTCAGGATGGCGTCGTCCAGCAGGACCTCGTCGGCCGCAGCGAGCAGGAGGGTGGGAGTACCCGGCAGCACGTCCGCAGCCCCGTCCTGGATCTCGGGAGCGACCTCCGAGCGAGCGAGCGCCCCAACGGTCGAGGGGGATGGGCCGGAGCTCGCTTGCTTGGCTTTGTCGGTGAGATCTTCGGCGACCGCGAGGAGCCTCGCGCCAGCAGTCTTGGCGACATTAGGCCACTGCCAGTTGGTCTCGACGTCCGCACGTGCCTTCTGGCCGATTGTCCGCCGTAGCTTCGGGTCGCCAGCCACCCGCTGGAGCAGCTCGGCCAGATGGGACATCGAGGGTTCCGCCCACCTCTGCCCCCGGTAGTGCGGCACGTCCATGCGACCGTCGATGGGCACGAGCCCTTCGATCTCGAGAAGGAGTGAGTTCGTATCGTCCATGAACGCCAGATTGCCGCTCCACCTCGTGGCGATGACCGGAAGGCCGCACGCCATCGCTTCTTGGTAGGGGCGCCCCCATCCCTCGCCGCGCGAGGGGCCCACATAGCAGTCCGAGGCGGCCAGCAGGCGCGGCATGTCGTGGGCCTCGAGGTGTTGGCCGACGACGATGATCGGAGCGAGCTTCTCGCGGCGCAGCCCCAGTGCCGCTAGCCCGCCGTCGACCATCGACTCGGTCTCGCTCTGCAAGGTGTCGGTGTTGAGGAACCTGTTGCGGGGATAGGTCCGCAGTACGAGCGTGACGTCGTCACCGGGCCCGAACGCCTCGGCCCAGGCGCGAAGCAGCACGTCCCATCCCTTGCGGTAGCTCCACTCGAATATGGAGAGGAACACAGTCGAACGTCTATCTACAAGGTGCATCGGCCTGATCCCGGGGCGGTACTTCTTCGTGTCGACACCACCGCCGACGACGTGGATCGGGGTGCGCACCCCGGCAGCTCGGAAGCTCTCCTCGTTGAACGTCGCCGGGACCCAGATCTCGTCCACGGTGTTGAGGCTCTCCACGGCGTCGGCGTGGAGGCCGTCGCTCTCCCACATCGTGCGCGCGATCGTGTAGTCGGCTCCCACCACCGGAGCGAACGACGCGGTCGCCCCACGGTGGACGATGGCCGTGATCGGTCCCGTCATCTCCTTCGTCATCGAGTCGACGACGTCGGTGAAGAACTCGGGGTCGTCCTGGGCGATGAGCTCGGCGAATGGGAGGACCGTGTCTATGGGATGCACCCTCAGCGGAAAGCCGAGGTGACGCAGGCCCTTCACGAAGCCCCGTGACTCGTCGCCGAAGCCTGTCGGCGTGAACAACGCCCCGATCCAGTCGATCGCCCCGGGGTAGTTTGCGCCGAGCGCCTTGCTCGCGCGCCCTCCCGCCGCAATGGCGCGACTCGTGCCGGCTCTCTTCGCGTTGCTCATCGATGCTCCTCGATCCGATGCGTATCGGTGCGTGCGTCTATCGCCGGGGCGCCGAGGATCGCCTCGATCCGGTCCGTCGCTCGTTTCGCCGCGATGTCCCACGTGAAGTCGTCGACGATCCGTTGGCGCCCGCTGGCGCCCTTGCGTTTGGCTGTGTCCCCGTCCTCGAGGGCAGCGCGCATGGCCTCGCCGAGCTCGCGGCGGCTGGGCTCGAGCCACCAAGAGCCCGGGACCGACGGCGTCCACTCCTTGGAGAGGATGGGCACCTCGCGTGCGCCGATTAGCCATGCGTTGTCCTCGTCGCAGAAGTCGAGGCACGCGCCGCCATTTGGCACGATCACGGGAAGACCCGAGGCCATCGCCTCGGCGATGGGCATTCCGAAGCCTTCCCCCCGGTAGGGATGGACCAGGGCGTCGCAGCTGCGATACAGCGCCGCCATATCGTCGAAGTCCAGATCGCCGTCGACCATCTCGATCTCCGGACCACCGCTCGCGGCGGCGTGGCGCACCTCACGCTCGAGCGTCGAGCCCCGGTATACCGACTGCGCACCGAAGGGCTTGACGACGAGGCACACGTCGTCGAGTCGGTCGAAACTCGACAGGTACGCCTCGAGGAGCGCGTCCACGCCCTTTCGTTGGATGAGCCCTCCGACGAAGAGCAACTTCGTCGCCTTGCGCGTCCTCAACGGATATGGTCGCCCCTCGGGACGAAAGCGTGCGACGTCGACGCCGTTGGGCACGACGTGCACGCGGTCCTCGGGCACGCCGCTGCGAACTGCGCATGCGCGCACCCAGCTCGTCGGCACCCAGAGGTCGTCCACGACGTCACGGAGAGGCGCGATCCACTCCGCTGGCAGGCCGCCGAACTCCCAAGGCTGGATGCACACGAGTCGCCCCTGATCAGGCGGCGTGAAGTCCGGTGGCCATTGATGGCGGATCTCTATGTCGGCGGGCCGCTTTGCAGCCGATCGCAGGACGCGAACCCGCGTCAGCGCGCGCGTCGAGTCCCGCGGGAACGGGCCGCTCTCGCGCGTGAAGACCGAGACGTCGAACGTGGCCGTCCCTGCCGCCAGACGGGTCACGAGCTCGCGGTTCACCTGGGCGAGGCTCTCGAGCCCGTAGACGCCCCCGACGAAGCGGACCTCCGGTCGCTCACCCTCTCCGAGTGCACGGGTGCGTGGGCCACGGGCAGGCGCCAGGCGGGCGAGGGGATCAGCGGTCGGCTCGGCATGAGGAGTCGTCGGGGGAGCGGGTGCGAATTGCTGCCACAGGCCGTCGTCGATGAGCAGTGCCTGCACCGCCGCAGCGACCTCGCCGGCGCGCGATACGTCCTCGGGCACCACGAGTGCCGGCGTTCCGCACATCGCCGCGGCCGCGAGCCAGTGCTCGGCTCCTTCGGCGTGGGTGACGAGCACCACCCTGGCCGACGCGATCCATGGCGAGGGATCGGCGGTCGGTCCGACCACGATCGCGGACGGCAGTGAGCGAGCGAGCAACCCCTCGGGGTCGTCTCCGCACAGCGCGATCGACGACTGGGCGATCGACGACTGGGCGATCGCCGCCCGCAGCAACGGTGCCACGGACTCCGTGAAGCGATCTATCGCGGCGGCTGGAGCGCAGCGGACGTTGCCGACGACGCAGACGCCGGCCCGAGCTGCGAGCGGCGCAAGTCTCGGAGGTAGGACCTGGGAAGCGCTAGCGGGGACCTGAGCAACAGGCGAGCTCGCTGTCGTCCCGGTGGCCGAGAGCAGGAGGTCGACTTCTTCGAGCCCGTCCGGCGCAGACATCCCTGAGTCGAGGTCCACGGCGATTGCTGCGTAGGGCAGGAGTCGCCGGATCGTGGGAAGCACCGCTAAGGCGCCTGCAGCTACGACGACGGCGTCGTAGCTCTGCTCCGCTGTGCTCCACGCCAGCGCCTGCTCGCACGACTCGCGCCACGACCCCTCCTCGGACTCCGGGGGATGCCAGCCGCGGACCGTGATGGCGTACGGGCTGAGTAGGGCCGCTGAGGATTCAGCCGGAAGCGGTTGCAACAGGGTGACCTGGTGGCCCGCCTCGGACAGCAACGCGCTGAGGGCAGCGGTGCGTAGGGCCGCAAGCTCCCGGTCGACGACGAGGACACGGCGGCCCGTGGCGACGCTCCGGCGCTCCGGCGCTGCGCGTCGAGTGGGCGATGGGAGGTCTACGAACACCGACGCGAGCGCCGGGGCGATCGCCGCGACCTGGACCGCGAGCTCCTCGCGCAGCTCGCGAGGAGCGGCAAGGGTTGCAGCGCCGAAGACTTGGCGCGCTCTAGGGTCCGAGAACATGACAGCGCCAGCTGCTGCCGCGAGCACGCGGTCGGCCGGCGGGGTCGCGGCATCTGCCGCAGAGACCACGAGCGGGCACGCTGAGGCGAATCCCGCCTCGCGCAGGCGGGACGACCAGACGAGCTGGCGCGAGATGTCGAGACGTGGAGCGACGCGCGACGCCGCCGCGAGCAGGATCGTCGATCCGGGAGCACGCTGCAGCCATGCGTCGAGCACGCGATCCGCGGCGTCCGGTTGCAGCTGGAGAAGTTGGGGGACGAAGAACTCGGACCGCTCGGAGCCGACGGCGTCGTAGATCTCACCGAGGTCGCGCTCGGCGAGCTCGATGCACTCGACGAGCAGGCCGACGTGCGCGTCGACGCCGCCGCTCTGGCGAATGCTCGCGAGCAGCGTGTCGGCCGCTTCGCCCGGACGTCCGAGAGCGCGCTGCGCCCCGGCCTTCGGGACGGCGACGTTCGACGCCGAGTACTCGAAGCCGTCCTCGTCGATCGCGTCGTGGACGCGCTCCAGAAGCTCGAGCGCAGCCTCGTGCTCGCCGAGCGCGAGCCGCGCAGTGCCCGCGAGAGCGTCGGCGAGCGTCTGGTCCTTTGCATAGGCGCGCAGCCGCTCGATCTCCTCGAGTGCCTCCTCGGGACGGCCGAGAGCGAGCAGACTCGTCACGATGGAGCGAAGCGCCAAGCGAGCGGTGGAGGGGAGCTCGGCGACCTCTACGGCACGCCGAAGGTGCTCGATGCCTTCCTCCATACGCCCCGCGACGGTGTAGGAGCGGCCGAGACTCACCAGCCGCATGCTCCACGTGACGTCGGAGTCGCCGGCGAGATCGCCGAAGGCGGTGCGGAGATTGCGCTCCGGCTTGTCGCGACTCGCGATGTAGCTCTGCAGGTAGCCGCGGTGGTCGATGCGGAGCGCGTCGGTGAGCTGGCGCGCCAGCTCGGCAGTGCCCTCACGGGCACGGATCAGCTCGTGGAGATGGCCGACCCAGTGACCGTACGCGCGCCTAAAGAGCCGGCATGCGGGGTGGGTGAAGGTGGAGCTCGCCTTCGTGCCGTTCTGGTTCTCGATGAGCACGATGTAGGCCTCGAGGTCGGTCGGCAACGACTCGAGGGTGCTCCGGAGGCCGGACCGGTCTTCGCACACGAGGGACTCGTCGGCATCGACCCAGAGGACCCATTGACCTCGACAGTGCGAGAGGGCTTCGTTGCGCGCGCGGGCGAAGTCGTCGTCCCAGTAGCCGCGATGCACCACCGCGCCGGCGGCCTCGGCGATCTCGACGGTCCGGTCGAGCGACCCGGTGTCGTAGACCACGATCTCGTCGGCGACGCCAGCGAGAGACGCGAGGCACGTCGGTAGCTCGACCTCCTCGTCGCGGACGATCATGCAGGCCGAGATGAGCGGACGCC
This sequence comes from Acidimicrobiaceae bacterium, assembly GCA_025464005.1. Taxonomy (GTDB): domain Bacteria; phylum Actinomycetota; class Acidimicrobiia; order Acidimicrobiales; family Bog-793; genus RYN-46. The sequence goes on from JAODBO010000072.1 coordinate 6,674, forward strand.
CCGCGGCGCGCGGATCGGGTCGCAGGGAGCGTCCGCCGAAGTGGTGGACGTAGCAGCCCTCGGCGACGACGAGTCGCCCGCCCGTCGCGAGTGCCGTCCTCGCGATCGTGGCCGGATCGTACCCGCTCGCCACAGCTCTTCCGAGCCCGCCCAAGGGATCGAGCCGTTCGCGCTTCAGCGCGATACAAGGCCCCGCGATCAGGTCGGCCTCGGTGAGCGTCGCCCGCGCCGATGCGGCAAGGTCGCGGGCGAAAGCGCGGCGCAGCCCAGGCTCGTCCGGACGGTACGGCACACCGACGAGGAGCTCGTCGCCGTCGGCGACGTTCGTGCGGGGGGCGACGGCTGCGACGCCGGGAGCCTGGACCGCCTCGACGAGGATGTCGAGCCACCCCGGGAAGACCTCGGCCCGGTCCTCGACGAAGACGAGCACTCGCCGGGGTCGTGGCGCGGTCTCGCCGCTCGGCCGACGGAGCTCGTGGCCGGCCGAGGGGAGGCGCCATGCGGCGACGTCGTCGACGACAGTCGCGCGGCCGGCTCCCAGCAGGAGGACATTGTCGTGCTCTTCGATGGACTCGGCGACCCGGGCAAGGAACTGCCTCGTCGCGCGACGGTCGTCACCGGTCACTACGCAGAGCGTCACGGAGACGCTTCGGGTCATCGGCGTGCTCTCGTCTCGCGGGCCCCCTGGCCCCTCGCGGGTGCGTTCACGGCAGTGCTTACGACCGGGGGAGGAGAATGTTCAAGTCCAGCGGGCGGCGTGCCGATAGAACATCTGGTCCTCACCTGATGGGGGCTCTCGGCCAAGTAGGTCCGAGCCAAGCAGAGACGATCCGCACGGAAGCGGGTCGTACCTACGAGAAACTGAGGAACAGGGATGTCTTCTCTCGTCGTAAATACGAACCTTTCGGCAATCAACGCCTACAACAACCTGAACGCAACCGACACCCAGATGAGCAAGGCGATCCAACAGCTCTCGTCGGGTCTCGCGGTCCAGACCGCGGCGGACGGTCCCGCCGCGTACGTGCAGAGCCAGGCGCTGCAATCGCAGTCCAACGGCTACCAGCAGGCCATCTCGAACGCCCAGGACGGCGTCTCCCTCGTCCAGACGGCATCGGGTGCGCTGAACCAGATATCGAGCATCCTTCAGACGATGAACCAGCTCGCGATCTCCTCGGCCAACGGCGCCACGAACGACTCCACCTCGCTGGCCGCCAACCAGCAGGAGTTCTCGGCGCTCCAGTCAGACATCAACCAGATCGCCGGCACGACTAGCTACGGCACGACGAACCTGCTCGACGGGACCTTCTCGTCCCAGTCGCTGCAGGTCGGCGCGTTCAACTTCACCAGCCAGCAGATCACCCTCAGCATCGGCGGCGCCTCGGCTGGCGCCCTCGGCGTGGCTGCGGGAACCGTCAGTGTCGACACCGCCTCGCACGCCCAGTCGGCGATCTCGGCCGTGCAGAGCGCCATCGCGTCGGTGGACAGCATCGAGGCCAGTGTCGGCGCCATCCAGAATGAGCTCCAGGCAATTGCGGCGAACCTGACCGTCGGTCAGCAGAACCTCAGTGCAGCCAACGCCCAGCTGGTCGACGTCAACATGGCCCAGACGATGACGACATTCTCTACGGACCAGATCCTGATGCAGACGGGCACGGCGATGTTGGCCCAAGCCCAGCAGGCACCGTCATTGGTAGAGAAGCTCATCTAGTAATCCTCTCCGACCAGCCCACCGGGACATCCGTCCCGGTGGGCTGGTCGGACGTTCGGCGCTAGAGGAGGGAGGCGTGTGACAACCAGTACTTCTTCGACGAGCTCGCTCGTCGTCAACGGACTCATCTCGGGAATCAACACCCAGCAGGTGATCGCCGCGTTGCTGCAGGGCTATGCGGCGCCCATCACCGATCTGCAGAATCAGCAGAACACCCTCAACTCCAAGTCGTCCGAGTACCAGAACATCAACAACGACATGCAGGGCCTGCTCAGCGCGGCACAGGCGCTCAGCACGAGCTCGGCATGGAACCTGATGACCTCGAGCTCGTCGAATACGGCCGTGGCCACTGCGACCTCACAGCCCGGCGCCCAGCCCGGCACGGCGACCTTCACCGTCGACCAGCTCGCGCAAGGCAACGTGCTCGCGTCGAAGGGCGGCGTCTCCTCGACGGGAGCGATCGTTACAAGCGCGTCCTCGATGCTCGTGGGAACAGGCGGCGCAGCACTCGGATTCAGCGGACTGGCAGCGAGCGGGGCGCTCGCGCTCGGCGCGCACGCGATCGACGTCACCCAGTCGTCCTCTGCGGCGAGCGTTGCCGGCACCACCCAGCTCGGCGCCTCGACCGTGGTGACCGCGGGCTCGAACGACACGTTGAACCTCAACTTGGGCGGCACTGCCTACGCGTTGACCTTGGCGCCGTCGTCCACCGGCTACACGCCGGCAGGTCTCGTCGCCGCGATCAATACCGCCGCATCGAGTGCCGGCGCCGGCGTCACGGCGTCGCTGTCCTCGACAGGCGAACTGCAGCTCGCGAGCAACGAGCAGGGAAGCAACGCCTCGCTCAGCATCACAGGAGGCAACGGGCTGACGAGCCTCGGTCTGACGAGCGGCCAGTCCGGCACCGGCACGGACGCCGTCGTGACTGTGGATGGGGTGTCGACGACGCTCAGCGCGATCAATCCGGGTCAGCAGGTGAACCTCGCTGCGGCGACCGGCTCTATCACCGCGACGCTCGCGGCGACACCCGGCGCGACGGGGTCACTCGTGACGGCAGGCACCTCCGCTGCCGACCTCGTTTCGACGGGCAGCGGGAGCCTCTCGGACCTCGTGTCGAACATCAACGGGTCCGGTCTCGCGCTGACGGCGTCCGCTGTCCAGAACTCCGCGGGCCAATACCTGCTCCAGGTCTCCGCGAACGGGACCGGACTCGTCGGTTCCGCGAGCGTCGACGGCTCGTCTCTCGCGGGGGGCGCCCTCGCCGGCCTGAGCACGATCTCGCAGGCCCAAGACGCGCTCGTGAACGTCGGCGGCGTCGGCGGTTACCAGATTCGCTCGTCGACTGACGTGTTCTCCAACCTGATGGCCGGGACCGCCGTCACCGTCGCGAGCACGGGACAGTCGACGGTCACCGTCTCCCGTGATGCCGCCGGGGAGGCGGCAAAGGTCAAGAGTCTGGTCGGAAGTGCTACGCAGGTGCTCGACGACATCAATCAATACGCCGGCTACAACGCCGCTACGAAGACCGGCGGACCCCTCATGGGATCGTCGCTGCTGTCGGGGATCCAGCAGCAGGTCCTCTCGGTGTTCGCGAGCGCGGCGGGCACGTCCGGACTGGGCAACTCGCTCGCGGCGGGAATCTCGCTCTCCTCGACGGGCACCGTCAGCTTCGACCAGACGAAGTTCGAGACCGCTTTCACGGCCAACCCCTCCGGTGTGGAGTCGCTGTTCACCCAGGGCGGGTCCTTCGCCCCGTCCTCGTCGACCTACGGCGGCACCGTCGGCTTCGTCTTTGCCGGCAACAACACCCTGGCCGGCAGCTACGACGTACAGGTCAGCCAATCCGCGACCCAGGCGAGCGACCTCGGCTCGGCACTCTCGGGAGGCGCAGTGTCGGCGGCGGAGAACCTCACGGTGGCCGCCGCAGGCCAGACGGCAACTTATGCAGTGAGCGCCGGAGAGTCCCTCACGTCGATCGCCGCCGGTCTCAATCAGGTATTCGCGAACGGCGGCCTCGGCGTGACGGCGTCCGTTCTCAACAGCGGTACGCAGCTCGAGATATCGAGCAGCAGCTACGGGAGCGGAACGAGCTTCCAGGTCACCTCTTCCAACACGGGCGCCGGCACGACCGGTCTAGCCGGCACGACCGCCGGTGCGGCTGCGAGTTTCGCGGGCACCGACGTGGCCGGGACGATCAACGGGGTCGCTGCTGTCGGGAGCGGACAGGTGCTGTCTGCACCGACGAGCGACCCGATCCTCGCGGGCCTGGCGCTCAAGGTGAGCGCAACGGGTATCACGTCGACGACCGATCTGGGCTCCTTCATCTACACGCCAGGTCTCGCCCAACAGATCCAGTCGCTCGCGAACTCGGCATCGGATCCCACATCGGGAACGATCACCTCCACGATCAAGAGTCTCTCGGCCGAGGCCACCGGCCTGAACGGCCAGATCACGAACTACCAGCAGATCGAGACGAGCCAGCAGACCCTTCTTCAGAACGAGTTCGCAACCATGGAGACGACCCTCGGCTCGTTGAAGAACGAGGCCAGTCAGATCACGAGCGCCATCGCGCAGCTCCCATGATCGACGGGCGCATCGACGAGACGCCGTGCCGGAGAGGGCGGCCCACGCTATGACGTCGGAGGACCAGGACGCTGCAGCATCGCTCCAGCGCTACCTCGCCAATCAGATCAACACAGCGACTCCCGCACAGCGCCTCGTGATGCTGCTCGATCAGCTCCGTCGGGACCTGCACTGCGCGCAACTCGCCTTCGAGGTGGGTGACTTCAAGGAGATCTCGGACAACCTCGTCCATGCCCAGCACATCATCTTCGGACTTCGCGATCCGCTCGACCTCAGCACCGAGCTCGGCCGGGCCCTGTCGGGCGTGTACGGGTTCTGCGCTCAGCGCTTGCTCGATGCCAACCTGCGAAAGGACGCATCGCTGCTTCCGAGCGTCCAGGACATCGTCGACCGGCTGACGGACGCGAACCGCAAGGCACTGGCGGCGTTGGCCGCGCCCTCAATGCCATCAGAGCCCGCGCATGCCTACTGATCGCGGCCGGAGGGCCACGGCGGAACGCAGCTGGGAGCAGGCCCTCGACGACATGGAGCACCATCTCGACGAGGTCCGGGCCGCGCTCGAACGCCGAGGCGTGCTCGCCGAGCCCTATACCGTCGAGGGTCCGGCGACGCCGATGCCCCAGCACCTGCTGGAGCGCGCCAAGCTCCTGCTCGCGGGCCAGCGGGACGTCGAGATCGTCCTCAGGGAGCGCGTCGGGATCCTCGACGCAGCGTTGCACCGAGATCCTCTCGCCGCGCACGCTGTGGTGTCGCTCTACCTCGATCGCTCCGCCTGAGCCGACGGCCGCGGTCCCGCGGTCGCCGACGTCCTCGTGTCACCTTGTTTTGGACGTCGTTCGATATTCCAGTTCAAGACGGCACCGAAGAGTCCGTAAGAGTTCTCATGCAACTCGATCAGCTGGAGCAGCACGGGAACACCGTTGGCGAGACCCGGGTCCCGGTCGTCGAGGACGTCGGCAGCGTTGCAAGCAATGCCTACATCGACGTCAAGTTGAACGTGGGATGCGGCACGGACTACAAGGCCGGCTGGGTAAACATCGACAACAACTCCGACGCCAACATCACCAAGCTGGATCTCAGCTGGGACTTCACGAACCCCCTGCCTTTCGCCGACGGAAGTGTCGACTTCGTCTTCAATGAGCACCTCGTCGAGCATCTGACCGTCGAGGAGAGCAGGCGGGCAATCACGGACTTCATACGGGTGCTGAGACCCGGTGGCGTCATGCGCATAGCGATGCCCGATCTCGTGTCGGCGGTGGACAAGTACCTCAATCTCCCGCTCGAGGACGATCCGGCGATACACACGTTCCAGCTCGACTTTGTCAAGACCCGTGCGGAGCGCCTCAACATGGCGTTCCGGTGGTGGGGACACCGCTGGCTCTACGACTGGGAAGAGCTGGAGCGGAGGCTGCTCGAGGTGGACTGCGCGCCCGGGAGCTTCAAGCGTTGCCGGCTCGGTGAGAGCGAGCACCCGCAGCTGCGCAATCTCGAGACGCGAAACGAGTCCGTGCTGATCGCCGAGATCACGAAGTGAGAGCGCGCTCGTGGGTAAGTGGCAACCGGCCCGATAGCCGAGTTCCTGGTCTATCGGGCGACGACGAGGAGCCCTGAAGGCCTCTTCTCGTCGCCCGACGCTACAGCGATGGCTTGGGCCACGGATGAGATCAGCAGCGTCGACTCGCGTTGGTTCGGGTCGATGATCGCATCGGCCGCAAGTGCTGCGGGCACGAGACCTCGGTCAGGGAGCGCGAGGACCGGGTCGGCGAGCTCGAGACGGCGTTCGACGGTGTCGAGCTCACGGCTCACGACGCGGACCGAATCGCCGAATCCCTCGTCGTCGTGAGCACGCCGCTGTCGCGCTCCCGAGTGGCGGCGTGAGCACGCCTGGCAGCCGAGCGTGGAGCGACAGGTCGAACTCGAGGAGGTAGACGACTTCGTCGTAGAACTCGCCGAAGCGCTGCCTGAGCGGTCCAACCACACCGACGGCCTCGAGCTGGAGCCGGGCGAGGACGACACGCGGCGTGGTCATTAGCATCTCCGGCTCGGCACCACAGCAGCGCTTCACCTTGATCCCGCTTCCGCAGGGACAGGGTCGTTGCGACGGACGTTCACGGGCCACCTCCTCGTCCACCTCCTTGCAGCGCTGTCGGCGACATCGAGCTGCCCTTCATCTCGAGGCCAGGTGTCCGAGCGTTCCTGGACACCGGCCGTATGATCCGAGCATGGCGAGGACGCGCAACCCGTGGCTGGGGCCGGCATCGCGTCCGGTCGCCATTCCCGACGACATCGATGATGCGACCCTCGTCAAAGCGATCGGTCTCGTGGAGCTGCCTCTCCGCA
>JAODBO010000048.1 GCA_025464005.1 Acidimicrobiaceae bacterium
ATCCACCTGAAGTGCCCCTCGGCCGGTAACGGTGGCGGTGTCTGCCAACGCCGCACCGACCAAGGGGCACCTCTGAAACCAGGCTCTCCTGGGTAATCCGTGGGTGCCTGAGTAACCCATCGGCGAATGAACCCCGCGTGGTTCCGAGCTTTTCGGGCTCCTCGGATTTCAGCGGGATCCGACGCTCGCGAGAATCAGCACGTCTGCCAGCGGAACGCGGTCAGCCGCCCAGTCGCACGCGATACGCCCGGCAACCTCGGTGGTCCAGCGATAATGGCCAACGTGGAGGGGGTCGAGGTCGTCGTCGCTCACAACGAGCGCGTGACCCTGCGCGTGGGCGACGTGTTCCTGAAGGTCGACGGAGATCAGACTCGCACCGACGTCGAGTCGAGGCGATGGCTGTGGCGCCGATCCCGACTCCGGAGGTTCTGTGGCGGAAGCCGCCCGTGCTCGCGCTCGCCGCCCTCCCAGGGATAGCACTCGGCCGCCTCGGTGAGCCGTCGTCCGCGTCGTCGGCCGCATGGGTTGCGGCGGGTGCCGCCGCCCGGATGCTGCACGACGCGCCGCTGCCGCCATGGCCCGGTCGGAGCCTCGAGGAGATTGCATCGCGCCTCGACCGCGAGTGCGATTGGCTCGTCACGAACGGCGTCCTTCCCACTGACCTGGTTACCCGCAACCGCTGCGTTGCGGAGGTTGCGCTCCGGCCATGGACACCGGTCTTCACGCACGGCGACCTGCAGGTCGACCACGTCTTTGTCGCCGGTGACGAGATCACCGGCGTGGTCGACTGGTCCGAGGCGAGCCGAGGCGATGCCCTGTACGACCTCGCCACCCTGACGCTCGGACACGAGGAGCACCTTGGCGACGTCGTCGCCGGTTACGGCGCCGAGGTCGACCTCGAGGTGATCCGCGCCTGGTGGTCGTGGCGAAGCCGGGTGGCGGCACGGCTTCGATCCGTCCTCGCCGGGCTGCGAGTTCGACGTGCTGAGAGCCCAGGTCTGAGGCTGCACGAGCCAAATTCGTGGATCCCTCAGACCCCGCTCATTTCCGAAGCGCCGCTTTTCGAGCTCTCTGACGGTTCGAAGAACAGGAGGGCAAACGGGGTGCGGAACCCAAGCGTATGGGCGCTCGCTCGGTCTGGTGCGCACCGAGGGCGAGCCGTCCGCATGAAAGAGGCGCGCGAGAGGGGCCGGATCACGTCGCCGACGCGCTGAGCGCGACCGAGGGGCGGGGACTTCTCCTGGCCACCAGCGGAGCCTGGGCCTTGACACCGACGACGCCCGGCTCGGCCTCGTCGCCGGACGCGATTCCGGGCGCCCCTTGCGGGGCGCCCGGAACGTTACGGGCCGCGAGCGACCCTCGGTGGGGGGTTCCTTAGCCGCCGAGCCCGAACTTCTGCAGCTGCTGCGTCATCTGACTCTGCAGCTGCGAGTCAGCCTGCGACGGGCTGACCTGTGAGGTGATGAGCTGCGAGAGGGTGATGAACAGCGTGTTCTGGATGACTGTGAACGCTGCCGTCACCGGGATGGCGTTTGGCTCGATGTGCTGCGTCGAGTACTGCACCGCCTGGAGGTAGTCCGTCGGGGTGTTGAACTTCGCCGCATTCTTGATTGCGTACGCCAAGGTCGCCGGACGGGTGGCGACTGCTGTGTTCTTCTTGGTGTTCAAGGCGTAGATCTGTACCTTCGGCGAGGTCATGTACTCGAGGAACTCGTAGCCCGCGAGCTGCTGGGCGGGGGTCGTGTTCGGGTTCACGTACATGCCCCAGGGAGCCGACAGGAGGCAGGTCGGGTTGAACGACGGGCAAGGAATCTCGTCGATGCCGGCGTTCTTGTACTCCTGCGGGTCCTGTGACTGCTGGTACAGCGTGTTAGCTAGCGACGAGTCGTCCCACCACATGGCTGTCGTGCCCGTCTGGAAGGCGTGCTGGCAGTCGGTGTAGTCGTATGCGGAGACGCCCTTCGGGGCGTACTTCTGCATCAGCGTCGCGTACTCGTTCGCCCACGTCAGCGCCTGTGGTGTGTCGAAGAGGGGCTTCCACTTGGCGTTGAGGTACTCACCCTTGTAGTTCGCCGCGTACGGCAGGAAGTACGGGAGCATGAGCAGCACGGGGTAGCCGTTGGGGGCCGTCTCGCTGCCGCGCAGGCAGATGCCGGAGACGGTGCTCGTCGTCAGCTTCGCCGCGTCGCTCTGGACCTGAGCCCAGGACTTCGGAGGCGTCAATCCGGCTGCCTTGAACATCGCCTTGTTGTAGAACATCTGCGGGCCCGGGTCGGTGAACAACGGCACGCAGTAGATCTTGCCGTTGACGGTGCACTGCGCCGTCTCACCGGTAGGAACGCCCCCACGGTTGTACGAGGCCGGAGTGAGCTTCGTGTTGTTGAGGTACTGGCCGATCGGCGCCACACCCTTCAAGGAGATGTAGTCCGACGTCTGGCTCTGCGGCTCCTCGAACACCGCATATGCGTTGCTCTTGACTTCTTGGGCGGCCTGGATCTTGTCGAGCATCGTCGTCTCGGGGTAGGCCTGGAAGTTGACCTTGATCCCCGTGGCCGCCGTGAAGCCCTTGAGCAGCGGCTGCTGCCAGTCGTAGTCGTCTCCGACCGCGCCCCAGACGGTGATGTTCGAGGCAGGCTTGACGGCATTGCTGCGCACCTTGTTGGTCGAGGCCGTAGCCCCGCCCGCGGACAGGAGCACTCCTCCTGCCGTCAAGGCCGCCGCGGCGCTCATTAGCGCCTTGCTGAATCGCGACTTCGTTCTCACGCTTTTCCCCCCATGTCGTGTCGATGGTGTCGTATGACGTTCATTCGGGTGTTCACCGGGACTGTTCCCCCTGCAGTAATTGGTGCCTTCCCCTTTCCCTGCTGACCGAGAGCTCAGCTCCGCAGCACTGCCGAGCCTGGCTCAGAGTCGTCGTCGACATCCTTACTGTCTACTGTTAACTTAGCGCTTTCTCAGTTGCCATGTCAGTAGCCGGGATAAAGAAAGTGGTTGATGTCCGAGTGCAATCGTGTGCCGCTCGGCCAGGTGGCAGCGCTGACGCCCACGAGGTGTCCCCAGAATGTTCAGCTGGGACCTGCATCGCGGGGAGCTCACGTGCGGATCGCCAGTCCGGTGGCGACGTCGAAAAAGTGCATCCGGTCGAGGACCGCTGCGAAGGAGACGCGGTCGCCGGGAGCGACCGGTACCCGCGGGTCGAGGCGCGCGACTCCTTCACCGGAGCGGGTGATGTCGTCGGCATCATTGTCGAGGGCTCCTTCGGCGCGGACGCGCCGTGCGTCGGTGGTGAAGTGGACGAGCTGCTCCGAACCGAGCGCCTCGACGATCTCGACGTCGGCATTGAAGATCGATGTCGGCTGCTCGGCTGCGGTCGCGACCGTGAGGTCCTCGGGGCGGAGGCCGACGACGACCTTGTCGTTCGCGTAGGCCTTCAGCCCGGGACGTTCGGTGAACACGGTGCTCGGGAGGGAGAGCGTCTGCGAGCCGATCTTCACGGTGCCGAGGTCCTCGGACAGCACCGCCTCGAACAGGTTCATCGCGGGTGAGCCGATGAAGGCTGCGACGAACACGTTCGTCGGCCTGTCGTAGAGGACTTGTGGCCTGTCGCACTGCTGGAGGACACCGGAGCGCAGCACCGCGACGCGGTCGCCCATCGTCATCGCCTCGATCTGGTCATGCGTGACGTACAAGGTCGCGACGCCGAGCCGGCGCTGGGTGCGAAGCACCTCGGCCCGCATCTGCATGCGGAGCTTCGCGTCGAGGTTCGAGAGCGGCTCGTCCATGAGGAACGCCGAAGGCTCCCGGACGATGGCGCGGCCCATCGCGACGCGCTGGCGCTGGCCGCCAGAAAGCTGCCCGGGCCGCTGTGGCAGCCAGTCGGTGAGGCCGAGCATCGATGCGGCGCCGCCGACCCGTCCAGCGATTTGCAGCTTGGTGTAGCCCCGCAGGGTCAGGGAGAAGCCGATGTTCTGGGAGACGGACATGTGCGGGTAGAGCGCGTAGTTCTGGAAGACCATCGCGATGTCACGGTCGCGCGGCGAGACGTCGTTCATGACGCGCTCGCCGATCTTGAGCGTCCCGCTCGTGATGTCCTCGAGACCCGCGACCATCCGTAGCGCTGTGGTCTTCCCGCAGCCAGACGGGCCGACGAGGATCATGAACTCGCCCTCCGCGACCTCGAGGTCTAGCTCGCGTAGCGCCTGGAACCCGTTCGGGTAGGTCTTGCTGATCTTGTCGAGACTGATGGTCGCCAACTTCTCCCCCAGGCAGATGGCACCCGACGTCGACCGCCGTCCGCGTCGAGAGCAACGCTCAGACGCCGGCCGGGCGAGCCGCGTATCGCTCCGACTGCGGTCAGACGGTCGAAACCGGATGCGTGTTGAAAAGCTCGAATGTCCTGCGAACGGCACCGACGACGTCGTCCTCGGTCGGGAGCACCCGATCGAAGAGCGGCGGGCTCTCCGGGACGGTCGTGCGAAGCGCGCCGACGCGGGTGACCGGGGCGTCGAGGTACTCGAACGCCGCCTCCTGGACGGCGGCCGCGATCTCGGCGCCGGGTCCGCCGAACTTCGGCGCCTCGTCGACCACGACGACGTGTCCCGTCTTGCGCGCTGAGGCGGCGACCGTCTCGATGTCGAGCGGAGCGAGCGTGCGGACGTCGATCACCTCGGCCGATATGTCAGAGCCGGCCAGGATCTCGGCCGCGTGAAGCGCCTTGGCGACGCCGCCACCGTAGGTGACGAGCGTGCAATCGGATCCCTCGACGCAGACCTTTGCCACTCCGAAGGGCACGAGGTCCTCGGGACCGCCGACCGGGCCCCGCACGCCTGTGAGGCGCTTGTGCATGAGGAAGATGACCGGGTCGTCGCCGCGAAGGGACGTCTTGATCAGCCCCTTGATGTCGTAGGCGTTCGACGGGACAGCGACGGAAAGGCCGGGCAGATGCATGAACCACGCCTCGAGGCTGTTGTTGTGCTGCGGGCCGCCGTGCGCGACCCCTGCCGTCGCCCGGATGACGAGCGGCACGGGATGGCGCAGCATGAAGCCGATCTTGGCTGCCTGGTTGGCGATCTCGTCCATCGCACCGAAGGAGAAGTCCACGAAGTTGAGATCGATGATCGGGTGCATGCCCGCCAGCGCCGCGCCGACTCCCGTGGCGACCATCGCGGCCTCCGAGATCGGTGCATCGAACACCCTGCCGGGCCCGACCTGCTCGGCGAGGCCTTTGACCTGCGCCCAGTGGCCGCCACGGTTCACCAGATCGGTCCCGATCACGAAGATGTCCGGGTTCGTGGCCATCTCCTCGGCCACGCCTTCCGCGAATGCGGCGGAGTACGTCAGTTCCCTGCTCATCGGTCGTTCTCCTCCGGGCACGTCCCCGGACTAGCGAGGAGCCGTAGCGATGCGCCGGTCAGTCGGTGGTCAGATGCAGCCGTACGTCGGCGGGCGCGAGCTGCAGTACATGGCACGAACACAGTCTTCCGCGCTAACGGTCGACTGTCAACAACGCAGTCACCTCGCACCGAGCGAGCGGTCATCGCAGCCGCGAGCAGCGGCTAGGCCTCAGCGGCGTTGTCCTTGGTGGCGAGGACGCGCTTGTACGTGCCTTCGACATGGGCTTCGACCACCTTGAGGGCCTGCGAGCGCTTGCGAGTACGCAGCGCCGCGAGGAAGGCCTCGTGGTCCCCGCGCCAGCTGACGTCGAAGTCCTCGCGCAGCGCACCTCCCTGGATGAGGAAGAGAAAGATCTGGGACCGGAGACCCTCCCACGCACGGTACAGGCGCTCGTGGTGCGCGGCCCGGAACACCGCGTCGTGGAACTCGAGGTCCAGGTTCGCCACGGCGACCTTTTCGAGCGGCTTCGGAAGCACATCGATCTGGTCGAGGATTCGACCGAGGTCGTCGAGCTCGTCCGCCGTCGCGTTGCGGCAGACCCATTCGGCGGCGAGGCGCTCCAGGGCGGTGCGCAAGCTGTAGATCTCGTCGACCTCGTCGGCCGACAGTCGAGCGACGCTCGCCCCTCGGTGCCGCTCGTTGACGACGAGACCCTCGAGGCCGAGGCGAGCGAGGGCTTCGCGGACCGGACCCCTGCTGACGCCCAGTTGTGTCGCGAGCTCGTCCTCGATGAGGCGTTCGCCGCCGGCGAGCTTCCCCGAGACGATCGCGTGGCGAATCGCGTCGGCGACCTCGTCGGAGAGCACGCGGCGCCGCGCTGGTCCGAGCCGTCCGGGCGCTACATCCTGCGTCATCTGCTTCCCTCGGAATCCTCCATGAGCATGTCCAAGTGTAGCTACGCCCGGCCCCAATACCTGGGGCTTTCCAGGCGTCGCACGAGGCGGCATCAAGGGACGGCATTAAGAGGTGGAATGAACAGCGCGGCGCGAGCCGTGCGCGCCCTTCTTGACGGTCGACGTCGGCACACTGTAGACAGTCGACGAACGTCCCCGAGATCGGACGCCGCGGGCGTCGCCTAGCGGTGCTGGCCGGGGATCAGCCAGTCGCAGCGCGTGCTGCCTCGATCGACAGGAGAGCCGATATGCGCCTCGTGACCTTTCGCACCCAGGACGGGACCCGAGCGGGGCGCGTCGTCGGGGACGAGATCGTGGAGCTGGACTTCTCCGACGTGGGCGAGCTCCTTGCGCACGGTCCGGACTGGCGCTCGGCGGCGTCCGCGGACGGGGCGCGCCGTCCGCTCGCGGGAGTGGTGTTCGCCCCGCTCGTCATCGCTCCTCCGGCGATCATCTGCGTCGGCCAGAACTACGCGGCCCACGTGGCCGAGGTCAAGGCCGAGCTCCCCGCGTTCCCGACGCTGTTCGCGAAGTTCGCGTCGTCTCTGCTCGGCGCTAACGACGACCTCGTGCTTCCGGCCGTCTCCTCCGAGGTCGATTGGGAGGTCGAGCTGGCGTTCGTCGTCGGGGGGAGCGGCCGCAACCTCTCCGAGGAGCAAGCGGGCGAGGCGATCGCCGGTTACACCGTCGCCAACGACGTCTCCATGCGCGACTGGCAGCGCCGCACGTCGCAGTTCCTGCAGGGAAAGGCCTTCGAGGCGAGCACGCCGGTCGGCCCGGTGCTCGTCACTCCCGACGAGCTGCCAGGCGGATCCGCAGAGGACCTGCGCCTCACCTGCGAGGTGGACGGCGTCTCGATGCAGGACGGACGGACCTCCGATCTCGTGTTCGGTCCCGCGGCGATCGCGGCCTACGTGAGCCAGATCATGAGCCTCGAGCCGGGAATGCTCGTGCTCACGGGGACGCCGGATGGCGTCGGTGTCGCCAGGACGCCGCCTGTGTTCCTCAGCGATGGTCAGCTCATGCGGAGCACGATCGAGGGCATCGGCGTGCTCGAGAACAGCTGCGTGAACGGCGCCGGCGCCCGCTAGATCGGGGCGCGTGCCTCGTCGAGATCGGTCGCCGCCACCACTCGATCGCGTGGCAAGGCCAGCGTGAGCCCCGCGGCGAGCACTGCCGCGCCGGCGGCGGCGAGGTAGTCGATCCGGCTGCCGAGATGCTGCACGATGAGTCCACCGATGGCGGCGCCCGCCGCGGCGCCGGCGAGGATCCCGCTCGACAGCCAGCTGAAGGCTTCGACGGCGCCCGAGGCGGGCGCGAGCCGGCTGGCGAGGCCATAGATGCAGCCGAGGCTCGGTGCGATCGCAACTCCTGCCAGGAGCAGTAGCGGATAGAGGACTGCCGGGTTCGGTGCGGCGACGAGCAGCGCGAAGCCTGCGCCCGTGGCGGCGAGGAGCGGCGGGAGCGAGCGAGCGCCTCCCGTGGTGGCGCGCGTGCCGAAGAGGGCGCCTCCGACCATCGAGCCGAGGCTCCAGATGCCGAGCAGCAGCCCGGCCTGGCTCGAGGCGTGGTGCGCGCCGGCGAAGCCGATGATGCCGACGTCGAGGGCACCGAAACCGAGCACCAACAGCGAGATTGCGGCGAGCAGGGCGGCGAGCGGCCGCGACAGCACGCGAGCGGTACCTTTGCGATGCTCGTGTTGCGTACGCCGTCCGACCGCGGGATGTGCGATGACGGCGATGGTGCCGGCGAGTCCTAGCAACCCACTCGCGACGAGCGGGGCAGCGGAGCCGGCGAAGCTGCCGATGAGAGCGACGAGCGTCGGTCCCACGACGAAGGTCAGCTCCTGCAGCGTCGAGTCCACCGCGAAGAGGCTGTCCCTCGTGGCCGCGTCGACGAGCTCCGGCCAGAGGGAGCGCACCGAAGCGGCGACAGGGGGCGTGCTCGCGCCCGCGAGGACCGAGACGCCAAAGAGCAGGGAGCTGTCGTGCACCGGCACGAGGCTGAGCAGGATCAGGCCCGCGGCGTTGACCAGGCCCGACGCGAGCAGCACGGGCCTGCGTCCGAGTCGGTCCGCCAGCCGGCCGAGGACCGGCCCGAGCAGCGCGGCGCCCACGACGTAGGAGGCGGTGACCGCTCCCGCCGTGGCGTACGACCCGGTGCCGCGTGAGACCCGGAGGATGATCGCGAGGCCGGTCATCGCCGCGGGGAGCCGGGCGACGAGCGAGGTGGTGAGCAGCCACCGGACCCCGGGCGCGCGCAGGACCGATCTGTAGGTGCCACCCGACATGGCCCCAGTCTCGCGGGTGCGGGCCCTCCCCTTCGAACGACGGGGGCGCGATCATGGGGTGCCCGAAACGCTCGGGCCTTCGGAGTCGACGAGGAGCGCTACGTGGCAACGACGGTGGACGGTGACGCCTCGATCCCACAGCGACGGAGGCTCGTGACGGCGGTGCCGGGCCCGCGCTCGCGACAGCTCGAGCAGCGGCGTTCGAGCGCCGTCGCCTCAGGGGTCTCGAGCATGCTCCCGCTCTACGTCGCGCAGGCGTCAGGAGCCGTTCTCGTCGACGTCGACGGCAACTCGCTCATCGACCTCGGGTCGGGGATCGCCGTGGTCGGCGTGGGCCACGCCGCGCCGCGTGTCGTGGAGGCCGTCGAGACTCAGGTGCGCGCGTTCACCCACACGTGCTTCATGGTGACCCCGTACGAGTCCTACGTCGCCGTCTGCGAGGAGCTCAACTCGCTGACGCCCGGGTCGCATGCCAAGCGATCGGCGCTGTTCAATTCGGGGGCCGAGGCAGTCGAGAACGCCGTGAAGATCGCCCGGCATGCGACCGGGCGTCAAGCAGTCGTCGTGTTCGACCACGCGTACCACGGCAGGACGAATCTCACGATGGCGCTGACCGCGAAGAACATGCCGTACAAGGATCGGTTCGGACCGTTCGCCCCCGAGATCTACCGGGCGCCCATGTCGTACCCGTTCCGCGACCCCGAGCTCATGAACGGCGAGGCAGCGGCGGAGCGCGCCATAGCCATGATCGAGTCACAGGTCGGCGCGCTCAACGTCGCCTGTGTGCTCGTCGAGCCGATCCAGGGCGAGGGCGGGTTCGTAGTGCCGGCTCCGGGCTTCCTCGCCTCGCTCGCGAGCTGGTGCACCGCCCACGGCGCGCTGTTCGTCGCCGACGAGATCCAGACGGGGTTCGCGCGCACCGGCGACTGGTTCGCCTGCGAGCACGAGGGGGTCGTGCCCGATCTGATCACCACTGCGAAGGGGATTGCCGGCGGGCTGCCCCTCGCCGGCGTCACCGGGCGCGCCGAGATCATGGACTCGGTGCACGCCGGTGGCCTCGGGGGCACCTACGGAGGCAACCCCGTCGCGTGCGCCGCGGCGCTCGGATCGATCGCGACGATGCGGGAGCTCGATCTGCCGGGCGCGGCGCGGCGGATCGGGGCCGTGGTCGGCGAGCGACTCGCCAAGCTCAAGGTGTCGAGCCCGCTCGTCGGGGACTCGCGTGGGCGCGGCGCCATGCAGGCGATCGAGCTCGTCCGCCCCGGCACGCGCGAGCCGGACGCGGGCGCGGCGCGGGCAGTGGCCGACCGCTGCCACGCGGAAGGCGTCGTCGTTCTGACGTGCGGCACCTACGGCAACGTCATCCGTCTCCTGCCGCCGCTCGTGATCTCGGACGGTCTCCTCGCCGAGGGGCTCGACGTCCTCGCCGGCGCGGTCGAGTCGCACGGCTCGTAGCTCGGGTCGCCCCTTCCGAGCCTGCGGCTCAGAAGCGACGGATCTCCGCGGCGGTCCCGATGACCACGAGGGGATGGCGGGCCGGCAGCAGCCAACGTAGGACGATGTCGAGCTGCTGCTCGGGGATCGCGATGCAGCCGTCCGTGGGCAGTCCCGTGCTCACGTGGAGGAAGATTGCCGACCCGCGCCCGGCCACCACGGGGTGGGCGTTGTACTCGACGACCGCGAAGTGCTCGTAAGCGGGCACCTCAGTCCACAGCGCTTCGCTCCCGCCGGCGAAGGGCGGTCTCGCACCGCAGGTGAGGTGCTGGAACGTGTTGTAGCCGGGCGTAGTCGGGTCCTCGTCCCACCAGTCGCCGCACTCGAGCCGGTGATAGGGGTAGGCGACGCCCGGATCGGCCGCCACCCCGTACATCGTCGGGCCGATCCGGTACGCGCCGGTCGGGGTCGATCCGTCGCCCTCCATGTGGTGGTCGGAGAGCCCCGACACTCCGACCGCGGCTGTCCACGGCCCCGCTACGCGCACGAAGCACCGCCCGACCCGTTGCCACGCCGTGAGCTCGGCGACGGTCGTGCGATAGCCAGTGGTCTCGACAGTCACAACCTGACCGGCACCTTCGGTCGTCGCGAGACGGTCGGCGAGATTGGGCGCGCACGGCGCAGGCGCCGCTGTCGTCGCGTCGGCAGGCGGCGCGGTCCGAGCGACAACGAGCGCGGACGCGAGGGCGACGACTCCCGCGAGCACGGCGATCGAGCGCCGCCCGCACCAGTGCGCATTTCGGCCAAGGTCAGCGCCGACGGGAGCGCCCTCGCCGTCCTCGCCATCCTCGCCGTTCATCTCAGCCGCCGGTGAGCGAGAAGTGCTGGTAGTCGGGCGTCGAGGTCCATCGACCGCCCCATTGCCAGCCGACGGAGGCGAACGCCTGGACGAGCTCACCGCCCTTCACCGCCATCCCCGGGCGGTAGAGGCCACGGTCGAGGTAGGTAGCTCCGGCCGCCGGCTGGACGACGCCGCCCTCGACGTAGGGGTTCTGCACCGTGTTCACGTCGATCGCCTCGCCGTACGCGTGCACCGACCACTGCGGCGGACCGGCGGCGACCGCGTAGCGGCAGTTGAACCCGGAGGTGTTGTCGGCCGCCATCGACGCAGGATCGCTGCCGTGGAAAGCCTCCTCGGTCACCATCTGCTGGATCGGGAAGCGCTCCGCGTAGAGCTTGGAGAAGATCGCGAGCACTTGGCTGGTGACGGCTGCGTTTACGATCATCCATCCCATGTGCGGCCGGGAGTCGAAGCCCCAATAACGCATGTGGATCATGCGCAGCGACCCCGGACCCACCGGACAGCCGGGACGCCAGAGGTAGCGCACCTCCGAGGCCGTGACGCGCGAGACTTGCGCCGCGAACGGCGCCGTCCGGCCGGGGGCGCGAGGGGCTTGTGCCGCGGCCGTCCCGAAGCCGGAGCCGAGGATTGCCAATCCCGCGAGCGGCATCGCGAGCCGCGCGCCCTGGTGCTCGAACCTGCGACGACTCACCTGTTTCTGTACCTCGGCCGGACAATCACGTGACGGTTCGCCGCTCACCGCCGAGGCTCGCTACGCCGCTTGGATCCGGTGCTCTGTCGATGGTGCGCGTGTCCCCTCCATCGACCCCCGACGCATCGACGCGGACACGTAGTCCGGGACCGGGGTCGAGTCCCCGGTTGCCTACCGAGCGACGGTGGCGCCATAGCAGCCAGCACGCGAGCCCTATGCCTGCTGCGAACAGCGCGAGGCCGGTGATCTCGACGGCGTCCGTGCCCGTGTCGTGGGTGAGCCAGAGGTATTCGTCGAAGAACCGCGAGAGCCCCCAGAGCCCGACCGCGACGCCGGTGACGACGCCGAGCGGTCCGCCGGACGCGCGGATCCGCCGCTCGACCCACAAGGCGACGAGAAAGACGGCGAAGCACTCGGCCGCCTGGAACAGCGGGACCGGGAGTCGTTTGCCCACCTCGCCCGCGTAGTACATGCCGAACCAATCGTTCGTTCTCTTGCCGCCTCCGGCCACCATGAACTGGGGTCCGAGCAGGCGGCCCAGCGCCCACGCCGCAACGAGCACGGGGGCGACGAGGTCTGCGGCGACGCCAAGGCGCAGCTCGGGACAGCGACGACGTGCGCTCGCGAGCCCGGCAGGTATCGCGAAGAGCAGGCCGCCGAAGGACGAGAGCCCCCCGTGCCACACGGCGAAGACCTCTATGGGATGCGCCGAGTAGTAGCCGAAGTTCGCCACGACGTGGACGAGCCGGGCGCCGATGATGGCGGTGACGACGATCCAGATGAACGTCCCGCCCAGCCAGGCGTCGGGGTAGCCGTTGTCGCGCAGGCGCTTTGCCAGGTAGCGGTAGCCGAACCAGAACGTGAGCGCGAGGCCGATGCCGTAGGTGTGGACCTGGAGCGGTCCGATGTGGAACACGACGGGTATGGGTCTCACGGTCGCTCTCTCGGCGCGGGCGCAGGCTGTGGCGCTCCTTCGCGCTGCCCCAGTATGGCGCGCGGGCGCCGGCACTGATCCCCGGCGGCTGCCGGCCCCTCCTACGATCGCCCGGATGGACCGACGAAGATTCCTCCAGGCGCTCGCCGCGCTCAGCGGTACGGCGGTGGCGGGCGGCGTGGTGTCGCGCGCCGGGGGAGGATCGGCCGGGGCCGCCGTCCCGCCGGAGCGTAAGCGACGACCGACGACCGGTGTGTCACCAGCCACGCGAGGCGTGCACGAGGTCGGCGGGCTGCCGGTCGCCGACTGGGTCGTCGAAGAGAACGCGCGGACCGGGTCGCTGGGCTGGGTCATCCACCCGAAGCCAGTCGGCGCGGGGGTGCTGCCGCCGTACCCGGCGCCGATCGAGGGCTACCTGGACAACGTCAGCTACCAGCAAGGTGAGGAGCTCACCCTCTACGTCAGCACTGCTGCGCCGCACTTTCGCGCCGATATTTACCGCATCGGCTACTACCAGGGCACCGGGGCACGCCGCGTCCACTCGACCCAGGAGCTCACCGGCCGCAGCCAGGCCGTTCCGCAGCCGACGGCCGGAGTGAACATGGTCGAATGTCGGTGGCAACCGTCGGCGACGATCAAGGTCGGCTCGGACTGGATGACTGGCGCATACCTCATCAAGCTCGTCGGCGGCGGCGGCCAGATGCACTACGTGCCCTTCACCGTGCGCGACGACTCGAGTCGAGCGGCCATCGTCGTGCAGAGCTCGGTGATGACGTGGCAGGCCTACAACCTCTGGGGCGGCTACAGCCTTTATGGCGGCGGCTCCTCCGGCTCGCTCGCCGAGCGCTCGCGCGTCGCCTCGTTCGACCGCCCGTACCGCAACCCCGACCAGAACGGCTCGGGCGACTTCCTCGGCAACGAGCTTCCCCTCGTCTACCTCCTCGAGAGGCACGGGCTCGACGTGACGTACTGGACGGACGTCGACTTGCACGCACGCCCGGAGCTGCTGGCGAGGCACAAGGTTCTCCTCAGCCTCGGCCACGACGAGTACTGGTCGTACGCGATGCGCTACGGCGTGATGGACGCTCTCGCCAAGGGTGGCAATGTCGCCTTCCTCGGTGCCAACGCCTGCTACCGCCAGGTCCGCCTCGAATCTTCCTCGAACGGCGCCAACCGCCGCGTCATCTGTTACAAGGATGCGGCCGCGGACCCGATCTATGCGACCGATCCCAAGCTGGCGACGGGCGTCTCCTGGGCGCTCGACCCGGTGCCTGCACCCGAGAGCGAGCTGATCGGCTCGATGTACCAGGCTTATGGAGCCGACGCGCCGCTCGTCGTCGCCGATGCCTCGTCGTGGGTGTTCGCCGGCACCGGCCTGCGCCAAGGGGAGCAGCTGCACGGCGCCGGAGTCGGCCAGAACGTCGTCGGCTCCGAGTTCGACGGTTTCGAGCCTGCGCTCCCGGGCCCGAAGAACGTGACCGTCCTCGCCCACTCACCGACCACGAGCGTCGGAGGGAGCCTGCACTCCGACATGACCTACTACAGCCATGCGGGCGGTGGTGGGGTGTTCGCGACCGGCACCGCCCGATGGGTGCAGCTGCTCTGGGACGGAGCGACGAGCCTCGACGGCGCGCTCAGCTTCGGTCCATCACCAGCGAAGTCTGCGCTGACCACAGTGACGCTCAACGTGCTGCGGGTGTTCGCGAAGGGACCCGCCGCGGCAAGCCACCCCTCGGTCGCCAACTGGAGGCGCTTCTACTCCGCCTCGGCGCCGGCGGTGCAGAGCGTGGACGTCCCCTGATCCGTCGCTGCCCGAGCCGAGACGCGGCTCGACCCCGGGTAGCCGGTCGGCCGGAGCCGCCCGGGCTTCCCGGGGCCAATGCCTCGGTGACCGGAAGCCCGCTCGAAACGCCTTGCGGCGAACCGAACAGGTGGGCCGCCTTTCGGCTGCCCGGTAGCCCCGGTGCGCCCCGAGGAGCGCCTCCTTGACCACCGCCCTGCCACCTCCCGAGAGTCCGGGAGCCCCCGTGCCAGCCCTGCGTCCCACTCTTGCGAGCGGTTCGTTCCGCTGGCCCGTTCGGCCCTCGTCCTTCTCGTTGACCCCAGTGTGGGCTGCGCGGGGCGTCCCGTCAACGGCTATTCGCGAGATCCAGAGGTTGTCTACAGAAGCGTTGCAACTTCCCCCGATCATCCCCAGGAAGCCCACATCTTCGTCCACAGGGACGGCGCTGCGACGGGTGGGATGGAGCCTCGAGCGGGTCGTGTCGAGGCGATCCGGGGGGTTCCTCGCCCGGTGCTCAGACGCGAGAGTGGGCCAGCTGATAGCTGACCCACTCTGTCGCATCTATAGATTGGTCTGAATCGGACAGTATGCAATTGCCCGACAGAAGCATATGACGTCGCACCAAATACAGCGCCCTTGGAGCAGGTTCTCGCACCTGTGAACTATGCCGTGACCGAGCGCGAGGCTCCTAACGGCCGGTATCCTTCCTGGCGCCTACTAGCACTTACGTCACTGCTCCGACGCTGCCCGGTCCGTTGGGGCCGGGCGTCAAGAGTCCGGTGGATCGAGCTCCTCGGACGAGTCAGACGTTCTCACGTTGACTCCCCTTTCCGTGCTGTCGATACGCCACAACTCCCGTTGTCGACGCACCACCATCGTCCCCCCGCCCAGCGTTCGTGTCAACAGCGCGCGGGCCCTTTTCGACATCTGGAACATCATCGAAATGCGACGATCCGAAAGACCCTCGTGGTGGCCTAGCGGGCGCCCCCCGACTCGTTGAGCAGCACGGCGGCGCCCTCGACACGGTCGTGGGCGAGGTCAGCGAGGGCCACGTCGGCGCGCGCGAGCGGGTAGGGGGTCGTCGTCACCCGTAGCGGTATGGCCGCGGCCAGCTCGAGGAAGTCCCGCCCGTCGTCCCGGGTGTTCGCGGTGACGCTGCAAAGATTCCTCTCCTCGAACAGGTGCGTCTCGTAGTCGAGCGGGGGAATGGTGCTCAAGTAGATCCCGGCGACGGCGAGGGTGCCTCCGCGATCGAGTGCGGCAAGGGCCGGGGGCACGAGTGTCCCTACGGGTGCGAATAGCACCGCAGCGTCGAGCGGCTCGGGCGGCGGATCGTCGGCATTTCCCACGCTGGCTGCGCCGAGCTCGAGTGCGAGCTCGCGGGCGCGGGCCGACCTCGTCATCACGTGCACACGTGCTCCCTCGTGCATGGCGACCTGGGCCGCAAGATGCGCCGAGGCGCCGAAGCCGTAGATGCCGAGCCGACCGCCCGGGCGGAGCCCGCTTCGCCGGAGAGCCCGATAGCCGATTATGCCGGCGCACAGCAGGGGAGCGGCCTGCTCGTCGCTGAAGACGGATGGAAGTGGGTACACGTAGTCCTCGTCCGCGACGGCGTACTCCGCATAGCCGCCGTCACGATCCCAACCCGTGAAGGTGGGAGCGACGCACAGGTTCTCGCGCCCGAGACGGCAGTACCGGCAGACGCCGCAGGTGCGAGCGAGCCAGGCGATCCCGACCCGGTCGCCGACGCGAAAGCGTGTGGCGCCCGGTCCAAGCTCGTCGACGAGCCCGACGACCTCGTGGCCCGGGATGACGAGTGGTCGTCGCGGTTCGAGGTCGCCCTCGGCGAGATGCAGGTCAGTCCTGCACACGCCGCAGACGCGCACGGCTACACGCACCTGGCGATCGCCCGGGACGGGCAGCCCTCGCTCGATCCGGTCGAGCGGCCCGGTGTCGATCGGACCGGGTCGAGCTACCGCCCACGCCTGCATCGTGCCGAGAGCCACGACCCGGCCTAGCCGACGAGGGTCTTGATCGCGGCGGTGAGCTCGGCGAGTCCCGTCTTCGCGTCGGCCAGGAACATCTCGGTCTTCGGGTCGGTGTAGAGCTCGTTGTCGATGCCCGCGTAGCCATGGCCCATCGACCGCTTGATCACGATGACGTGCTTCGCACGGTCGACGTCGAGGATCGGCATGCCGGATATCGCTGTGCCTGCCCGGCGCGCCGCGGGATTCGTGACGTCGTTGGCGCCGATGACGAGAGCGACGTCGGCCTGGGGGAACTCAGGATTGATCTCGTCCATCTCCTTGAGCAACGTGTAGGGGACGTTCGCCTCGGCGAGCAGGACGTTCATGTGGCCGGGCATCCGCCCGGCCACCGGGTGAATGGCGAACGACACGTCGGCACCGCGCTCTTGGAGCAGCACGGCGAGCTGAGCGACCTCGTGCTGGGCTTGGGCGGCGGCGAGACCGTAGCCCGGGACGATGATCACCTTGCTGGCGTAGGCGAGCTGGATCGCGGCGTCGGCAGCTCCGATCTGTCGTATATCGCCACCTATCGCTGCGGCCCCGGGGTCGAGCGCATCGCCCGTGCCGAACCCACCGACGACGATGTTGGCGATCGAGCGGTTCATCGCGTCCGCCATCAGCTTGGTGAGGATCGCCCCAGACGCCCCGACGAGAGCGCCGGCGATGATGAGTGCCGAGTTGCCGATCACGAATCCGGCCATCGCCACGGCCGTGCCGGTGAGCGCGTTCAACATGGAGATCACGACCGGCATGTCGGCTCCGCCGATCGGCAAGACCATCGTCACCCCGAAGGCGAGCGCTGCGAGCAACACGGCGGTGAGCACCCAGCCGTTGTCGGCTCCGGAGAACAGGTAGGCACCGCCGCCGAGCACCACGACGGCGAGGAGTATGTTGACGAGGCGCACGCCCGGAAAGACGAGGGGCCGCCCGGGTACCCACCCTTGCAGCTTGCCGGCGGCGAGCAACGAGCCGGTGAAGGTGACGGCGCCGATGACGACGTCGAGGACCGTGGGCACCATGACGCTCGGGACGATCGAGGCGCGGGGCACTCCCGTCAAGCGGACGAAGTCCGCGATGGCGACGAGCGCAGCGGCCCCTCCTCCCACCGCATTGAAGAGGCTGACGAGCTGCGGTATCGCGGTCATCTTGATCGTGTAGGCCGAGCGCAGGCCGACGCCAGCACCGAGAAGTGTCCCCGCCCCGAGGACCGCCCAGCCGGTCGGCGTGATCAAGCCGTCGTACGCGATCCGAGCGATCGTGGCGGCGACGGCGATCGCCATGCCGGCGGAGGACAGCTGGCTCCCGCGGCGTGCGCTCGCCGGCGAGTTCATGAGGTGCAGCCCGATGACAAAGCTGGCCGCTGCGACGAGGTAGGCAAGGGAGGTGACCGTCGAGATCGTGCTCATCGCGGTCAGCTCCGGTCCTGGTCGGTGCCGCCCTTTGGCGGCAAAGGCGGTCGTTTGAACATCTGCAACATGCGATCGGTGACGCGATAGCCCCCGACGACGTTCATCCCGGCGAACGCCGCGGCGATGAAGCTGAGTACGTAGCCCACCGTGGTGTGCGCGGCCGCGGCGGTGAGCATGGCGCCGACGAGCACGATCCCGTGGATGGAGTTCGCCGCCGACATCAGCGGGGTGTGGAGCGTTGACGGGACTTTGCTTATGACCTCGAAGCCGACGAGGAGGCTCAAGAGGAAGATGCTGATGTCCGAGAGCAAGCTGGCGCTCATGGGTTGCCTCCTGTGGACGCTCGCGCGGCGAGCAGCTCAGCTGTTGCCTTGTTGACGACGGCGCCGCCCCTCGTGACGAGAATCCCGGCGAGCACCTCGTCGTCGGTGTCGGTGAGCAGCGCTCCGTCCTTGAGCAGGTAGACCAGTAGCGAGCTGATGTTGCGGGAGAACGCCGCCGAGGCGGCGCCGGAGACCTCCGAAGGGAGGTTGCCCGCTCCGACGATCGTGACGCCGTTCGCGGTGACGACGCTCTCGCCGTCGATCGACCCGGCGACGTTGCCGCCGAGCGGGCTCGCAGCGACGTCGACGATCACCGAGCCTGCCCGCATCTGCTCGACGGCGGCTTCGGTGACGAGGAGCGGGGGTCGTCGACCTGGCACCTGCGCGGTCGCGATGACCACGTCCCGGCGCGCGATATGGCCGTTCAACTCCTCCTGCTGGGCGCTTTGCTCGGCGGGCGTGAGGCTGCGGGCATAGCCGCCCTCGCCGCTCGCCGAGACGCCTGCGGCGAGCTCGAGGCTCTTGGCGCCCACCGACTCGATCTCGCTCCTCGTCTCGGGCCGGATGTCGTAGCCGGTGACGACGGCGCCGAGCCGCCGTACCGTCCCCATAGCCTGGAGACCCGCGACGCCTGCACCGAGCACGAGGACGTCGGCGGGCCGGAACGTGCCCGAGGCGGTGATGAGGAGCGGAAAGAAGCGGGTGAAGGTGTCGGCAGCGACGAGCGCCGCTTTGTAGCCGGCGATATTGGCCTGCGAGGTGAGCGCGTCCATCGACTGAGCCCTGCTGAGCGTGCGCGGGATTCCGTCGAGGCTCATGGCGGTGACGCCGCGCTCTGCGAGTGAGCGCGCCAGGTCCGGATCGGTGAGCGGGCGGAGCATCCCGATGACCGTCTGATTCGGAGCGAGCGTCGCCACTTCTGACGGCGTGGGCCTGTCCACCATCACGAGCACGTCGGCACCGGCGACGACCTCCTCGGCCGAACCGACGGCGGCGCCCGCGTCGACATACGCACCGTTCGTGAGCCATGCACCGTCTCCAGCGCCGTGCTCGACGAGCACCGTCAGACCGGCCGCAAGCAGTCGCCCGACGTCGTCTGGCACCAGAGCCACCCGCCGCTCGCCGGGTGACGGCTCCTTGCGCACGCCTACCACCATCGGGCGCGGCGAGCCGGTGGGTGGGGACGGCTCGTCCTCCGGCGCTCCCGATGGCCGGGAGGTCTCGGTCATACTCCTCCGTCCGAGCTCGTCGCATCACGGTCGCGGTGACCAGACGACATCCTTGCTGCTGCGACTCGCCATGGGAAGGCCCAGGATTCCGGAGGTCGATTGCATGGTAAACCCGTAGGAATAGTAGTAATATCTCGGAGATGCGAGCGGGATCAGCGTGCCCGGATGGGACGATCGCAGTCATCGGTGGCGGCGCCAGCGGGGTGCTCGTCGCCGCGCACCTCCTCCGCGCCGCGCGGCAACCGCTCGACGTCGTCATCGTCGATTCTCGAGCTCCACTCGGTGCGGGTGTCGCGTATTCGACCGGCGACGCGCGGCACCTCGTGAACTCCCCGAGCTGCGAGATGAGCGCATTCGGCGATCGTCCCGGTGACCTGATCGGATGGGCGTGCGCACAGGGGTGCGAGGTGGCCCGCTCCGACTTCGTGCCCCGCAGTCTCTACGGTCGCTATCTGTCACATGTGCTCGCAGAGGCCCGCCGCCACACAAACTCGGCGAGCGGGCTCAGCTGGTTCCGCGAAGACGTGGTCGCGCTCACCAGGCAGTCGAGGCCGGACGGGACCGCATTCGTCCTCGGGTTCGCCGGGGGTGGCCATCTAGATGCCGGACATGTCGTGATCGCAGTCGGGCCGCCATCGCCGCGCGCGCCCTGGAGCGGCGACGCCGAGCTGATCGGTCATCCCGGACTGATCGAGGACCCTTGGGGGCCAAGGTCGCTCGACCGGATCGGACCGAAGGCGAGTGTCCTTCTCCTCGGGACCGGGCTCACTATGGTGGACGTGGCGCTGACCATCGCAGGCGGTGGGACGAATGAACGGAGCCTGTATGCACGTTCTCGACATGGGCTGCTCCCGCTCGCGCATCGCACCACGCCCGTCGAGGCCTGGCGCGGCCGGCTCGAGACCGCCGAGACGGCGCGCGAACTGGTCCGGGCGATCCGCGTCGAGGCGGAGAAGATCGAGTTTGCCGGCGGCGACTGGCGCAGCGTCGTCGCCACCGTGCGCCGCCAGGTCCCCGAGCTGTGGTCCGCTCTCCCGGTCGCCGAGCAACGACGCCTGCTGCGCCTCGGTCTCCGCTATTGGGAGGTTCACCGGCATCGCATGGCGCCGCCCGTGGACGCCGCGCTGACGCGGCTGCGCCAGGGTGGCCGTCTCGACGTCGGGCCGGGCCGCCTGCTCGCGCTGAGCGCACGCGGGGCGAAGCTGCGTGCCCAGATAGGCCGGGCTCGTGGCGACGAAGTGCTGGACGTAGACGTCGTCGTCAACTGCACCGGCGCTACCGGCGGCTATCCCGGCGGCTCCCGCCTCCTCGGTCAGCTCGTCCGAACCGGCCTCGCCACCGTCGACGAGCTGGGCCTTGGTCTTGAGGTCGACGAGCACGGCGATCTCGTCGGCGCGGATGGTGCATCCGACCCGGGCTTGCACGTGGTCGGTTGGGCTCGCCGCGGTCAGCTGCTCGAATCCACGGCGATCCCCGAGATCCGGGCCCAGGCGGAGCGGCTTGCGCGGCGACTCACCGGGGCACATCCATGAGCGATCGTCGCGGCGGCCCGGGGGTAGCGCGACGCGAGCCGTCGTTGCTGGACGCCGTCACGTTCGACGCACTCGGCTTGGGCGACCGGACGTACCTGCTGCACGACGACGCCGTCGCGGTGGTGGTCGACCCGCAACGCGATCCGCAGCCGTACCTCGAGACCGCTGCGCGCCTTGGTGTGCGCATCACTCACGTACTCGAGACCCACATCCACAACGACTACGTGAGCGGTGGGCTCGCTCTCGCTCGCCGCGCTGGGGCGACCTACGTCCTGCCGCGCGGTGAGAAGGTGGCGTTTGCCGACGAGCGTCTCGCGCTCGGCGACCGCCAGCACTTCATCACGGGGACGCTGCGTGTCCAGGCGCTCTCGACGCCCGGTCACACGCCACACCACCTCTCCTACCTCGTCGAGTCCACACGCGCACCGCTAGGGACGGGCGGCTACGTCTGCACCGGAGGCTCGCTGCTCGGTGGAGGGAGCGGCCGCACGGACCTCTCCGGCGAGGAGCTCGTTCGGCCCCTCGCCCGGGCGCAGTGGGAATCAGTGCGACGACTGCTCGTCACCCTGGACGAGACGACTGTCGTGCTTCCAACTCACGGCTTTGGGAGCTTCTGTTCCTCGACACCGGCCGTCGATGCCGGCGACGGCGTCGTCACCATCGCGCTCGAGCGCACGCGCAATCCGGTCGCGCGGCGCGATCTCGACGAGTTCGTCCGCGACATCACCGAGGATCGGCCGCCGATTCCCCGGCACTACCACTACATGGGCGCATTGAACCGGGCCGGTGCGCGCGAGGTGCGCACGGGCCAGACGGCGATCGTCAGCGCGACCTCGCTCACCCGCGTCCTCGAGCGGGACGGCTACGTCGTGGACCTGCGTCCCCGGCGCGCGTATGCCGGACGTCACCGGATCGGGACGCTCAACATCGAGCTCGGCGTCAACCTCACCACCTACTTCGGATGGCTCGTGCCCTTCGACGCCCCGTTCAGCTTGATCGCCGAGAGCCCGGAGGAGATCGAAGAGGCCCGGGCCCTGATCGCGAGGATCGGGCGCGACGAGATCGCAGGATGGGCACCCTCGACAGAGCTCCTCGGTGCGGGACGAGGGATCGGGACCTACCCGGTGGCCACGTTCGCAGACCTCGCCCATTCCGCGTCGGGCTCAGGGCTCCCGAGCGTCCTCGACGTGCGCCACCCGTCGGAGTGGCGGGCGGGCCACTTGCGTGAGGCGAGGCATCTCCCCCTGCCCGAGCTCGCGGCGGCACGCTCGGCGCTGCCCGATGAGGGACGGATCTGGGTGCACTGTGCCGCGGGTTTTCGTGCGGCCATTGCTGCCTCGATGCTCGCAGCCGTCGGGCGCTCGCCGGTCCTCATCGACGACCTGTTCGCGAATGCGGCGCCTGCCGGGCTCGAGATCGAGACCGGTGAACGGGATTGCACCGGAACGGGAGACGTCCCGATCGTCGCGAGGTGAGCGGGCGCGGCGGCTCGTTCGCTTCGCCGGACAACCGCAACGAGTGGCGGTGGACGATCCGACGGGCTCGCCGAGGGCGGCATGGATA
>JAODBO010000078.1 GCA_025464005.1 Acidimicrobiaceae bacterium
CCGGTGAGAAGGTCAGCGACGCCGACTTCGCCGCAATCCCGCTCCGGCCGCACGAGTGGCACGGCGAGTGGAACTACGACATCACGGCAGCGTGAATCTCGCGATCAATTCCGCGGCGGGCCCTAAGCTCTATCATTGGTAGTCAAGTTGAGATTGGACTGACACCTGCGACACCGCGGCTGTGGTACCAGCTGCCTGGCGAACCGCGTCGTGACCACCGACTGCGTCAGTTGAGCGGCATTTCGGACCTCGCTGGTATGCCTTCAGCGCATCCCACCGCCCTCACAATTTCAACAGAAGGGTATCTATGAGACCAGTTATAACCCCCAAAATCAGGGGGATCACACCGAGCCCAACATAGCGACCGAGTTTGCGACGACGTTGTCGCTCAATTTGAAGATGCTCAGGGCCGGTTTGAAACTCAACATTTGGATAGAGCGCCTTAACTCGCTCGCCGCCCCAATATGCTAGTAACTCACCGACAACAGGCACGATGCCAAAAACCACCACCCCAAGAGCGTGACTCCATCCTAGATAGTGAAACGATGTGATGGAGGGATGTCTAGCTGTATGAACTACCTTGCTTCGTCCGATCGTGCTGACGAGTTGCGAACTCGTCCAGGCCAGAAGACAAAATGGCGCAAAGATCACGGAGAACAAGCCGATCCGAGCCACCCGGCTTAATTTAGTCTGCTCCGGAAGAGTCTTGACAAACTCCTCGAATTTGCGAAGCGTGCCGTGAACCCAAACGGAATTAGTCCCGCTCACCGATAGCGTGCTGTCGCTGTCCCAGGCATTTGGGTTGTGCACATGCTTCAATTTCAGCGACAGCTCGTAATTTCCGGTGAAGCGACCGAAATCGACGCTCAGCATTAGAACCTGCTTGGAATCGAGCGGACCACCCGGTTTCAGCATCTCAAGGGTTGCGCCCTCAAATACAATTGGGCCACGCGCAACCATTTTTACCTTCGGTCCGCCATCGTACGGGCCACCACTGGGCGCCTCGCTAATCGCCTCAAATGCAAGCTCTGCTAGTGCACGTAAGGAATCTGCAGAAAGAACAACGGCGGCAATCCTCACCGACCCTGATTCCTTCACTGAATACTCGCCCACGCGTCAATCCTCACAGATTCGCGGGGTCAACTCGTGGATCTCGTCTCGTTGTCGTTCCGTCGGACTCAGCTGCTCTCAGCCGTCACAGAGCGTCGATGTTCCCGTACGCCTTGGCATCGAGGGACTGCGGGACCGAGGCGACGTCCGTGACGGAGTACGCGTCGAGGGCGACGTGACGGCAGTCTTCGAGCACCTCGAGCCCCGCGCCGACCGCCTGTCGAGCTGGTTGGACCTCGATGTTCCCGACGACCGATTCGTAGCATCCACGCTGCTACTCCAGAGCAGCCATCCCGGGTCCCGTGTCTACGTCGCCACGAGCGACCTGAACTTGCAGACCAAGCTTGCGGCCGCAGGTCTGCCGTTCATCGAACCACCTCCAGCTAGCCCCGACACCGTGCCTACCGTCGAACTATTATTAACTCGCCATATGGCTGAGACCCCTTGCAGCACCGAGGAGCCAATCGGCCCACTCCGCCGGTTGCTCGACCCCGACAGTGCGCTGCCCGGCACCGGATCGGCGACCGTCGGCGAGTTCTGGCAGTGGGCGTTCTCCGATGTGCTCTCGAACGCCACCCGTGGGGCTTTCGGCGAATACCTCGTCGCGCGCTGTCTCGGCATCACGAGCGAGCCGCGCATCGCCTGGGACGCTGTCGACCTTCGATACCACGGTCACGGAATCGAAGTGAAGACGAGCAGTCGTCACCAAGCCTGGCCGAGCCCGAAGCCGACGCCACCCTCGTTCGACATCGCCGCCCACCGACCATGGGACCCTGTGACCGGGCTCACCGAACCGGTCGCCCGCAGAGTCGCCGGCCTGTACGTCTTCTGCCACTACGTCGGACCGGAGAGCAGCGCGACCAGCAACCTGGACCGCCGGATCGCCGTGCTGAACGCCGAAAACTGGGAGTTCTACGTAACGCCTACCACGGCCATTGCCGCGATCGAGCCAGCCCGGCCTCGCTTGTCACTGAGCGCAGTGATGCACCTCGCCGAGGCACCGCGGGTCGCATACGCCGACCTGAAGTCGACGATCGACGGCATACTTGGGTTCCCGACAAGTCCGGCCGCGCCTGAGTCTCAAGCAACGCTCTGAGATGTGACCGCGGAAGCTATCCGGCCAGGACACGAAGACGTTGCAACGATAGGTTCGGTCAAGCTGCTGATGAGCCCGATTTCCTTCGCCATACACATCACGACCTCGCTGTGCCGAGGTCCGCTAATCCAGCCTCACAGTCGCCTACCCTGCTCGGCGGGCCACGGTGGCCATCGCGGGGCCCGGAAAGGATTACATCCATGACCAAGAACGAGCTCGTCGCCAAGGTCGCTGCCGACGCTGGGGTATCTGCCGCGCAAGCGGAGGCCGTTGTCGGGGCGCTGTTCGGTGCTCTCACCGACGCTGCCAAGACAGGTGACAAGGTCGTCTGGCAGGGCTTCGGGACCTTCCAAGGGAAGACGCGGCCCGCTCGCGAGGGACGCAACCCGGGCACTGGTGCGACGATCCAGATCCCGGAGACGAAGGTCATGCACTTCGGGCCTGCTTCTGCCCTGAAGCTGGCGCTCAACCCGTAGACCGATCGATTTCCGGCCAGAGGTGGACCAACTCCGGCCGGAAACCACGCCCCCGGTCTTCGATCCCCCAACGCAACCGCTTCCCGCCGGTCATGATCTAGTCGTGCCCGGCACGCAGATCCCCCTCGTCCTGCGATGATCACTGCCGGAATCGACCTCTCCTCCCAGTCGGCCGGCACCGCCGCGTGCACGGTCGACTGGTCGGCGTACCCCGCGAAGGTCGCTGGCCTCACCCTCGGCGTCCACGACGACGACATCGTCGAGTTGATCCGCACAGCCGACAAGGTGGGGATCGACGTTCCTCTTGGCTGGCCGATTGCCTTCGTCGAGGCGGTGACCCAGCACTCCCACGACGGCTCCTGGCCCCCCACGTACCGGCACGCGGACACCTTGGCCGTCCGGCTTCGGCGGACAGACCTGCGAGTGCGCCGGTTGCTCAAGATATCGCCACTGTCGGTCTCCTCGGACCGCATCGCACTGCCGGCGATGCGCGCCGCTGCACTCCTCTCCCGACTGCCCGATCGAGTCCCCCGGGACGGCTCGGGCGTAGTTGTCGAGGTCTACCCCGCCGCGGCACTTTGCCGTTGGGGGCTCCCGTTCCGTGGGTACAAGCGCAAGGAGAACGCAGACGCGCGTCGCGAGCTGATCGAACTCTTCGCAGCCGAGAGCGCGACATGGCTTCGCGTCGGCGAGGCCGCGGTTGACATGTGCCTCTCGAGCGACGACGCCTTCGACGCGGAGGATCGAGCCGCCGCAGCGCGTGAGGGCTGGATCGCGGTGCCCACCGAAGGAACCCTCGGTTTTCTGATCGCACCGTGATCGACTGCCTTCAGCGCCGTCAGCCACACTGAGTCGACGAAAAGGTCGGGCTTCCGCCACCTACTAGCGGGCCCCTGACGTGGGCACACCTGGTCGATCCGGGGCGAGATTTCGTGCCACATACGTGCCACACCGGGCGGAAAACGGGGGACAACTGCGGTAACTAGTGGAGTAGGGACATGCCAGTTGACCAGGTCATCCACGCTTGCGGCCTGATGGCAGAGATGGCTCGTAGCGGCTTCCCAAGCTGAGAACGCGAGTTCGATTCTCGTCACCCGCTCTCAGGTCTTTCTCCAAGCAAAGCGCCCCGTCGTGGGATGGGGATTGGCCCCTCAACGCGTCACACCACGATTGCCTGACGATGGTTACCCGCCGGGCCTGGGGCTACGTCGAGCAGCTCCCCTCGGGGAACTACCGCGCTTCGCACCTGGGCGCCGACGGTCGGCGCGTCGGTAAGACGTTCGCCACCGCGTCCGGCGCTGACGAGTGGCTCACCCTTGGGCGGAGCTCGCTCCTCACCGGCACCGCTGGTCGAGGGGGCGAGGACGTGACGGGTCGCCGGGCGAGCGAACCTAAGCGCGGCTGGTACACGGTCCGCCTGCGCTGCCGTGGCTGCGGCCGAATCGTTAGAGCGTTCGTCCCGAAGGGCGGCGATAGAACGGGCTTTCGGCCGTTCAAGCACCCGGGGTCCGATGGTGAGGATTGCCGAGGTCAGTACGAGATCCACGACTCCGACGATCTGATCCCCGAGGACGTTGGCGATCCCGACAGCGCGTGAAAGGTCCGATGGCCCGGCTCGGGCCGACTGGCAATCAGCGTCGAAGAACTGCCACTGCGAAGTCGATGAGTGCGGAGGCCGCGCGCAGAGCCCGTTTCAGTTTGTCGGGGCTGAGGGTGATGATCCCGTAGTGAGCCCCGTCCTTGATGCCGAGAAGGTCGTCGAGGTTCTTGGCCGCTTCGGCGCCGTTCGGTTCGATTCCTACGAGCACACGGACCGCCTCGCGGTGATCCTGTCCCCGGGGTCGGCGGCCGAGCGCGGCACAGCATGCCGCGTCGGATGCGGCAATGCCGGCGAGAACCGCGAGCGATGCGGCGACGTTGGTTGCCGACTGGGCATCCGCCGAGTCGAACCCGTCGTCATCAACGACGTCTGCGTCGGTGGCGACGAGCTCGGCGACCTCGAGGTACTTCTGGGCGTGATTGAGGCGCTTCGCCGCGTCATCACGGTCGCACGGCGACGTCCTCGGCTCGGGCTTCGGGCTCACGAGCTCTCCTTTCGGGCAACGTCCAGGACTGAGCGGGAGGTCAACCAGACGCCGTCTCGTCTCAGGTCCTCGAGAATCGGTTCACCGCGGGCGACCATCGCAGCCACCTCGGACGGGGTGACCTGGATGACACTCGCCACGTTCCCCGACCACCGCCGGATCAGGTTCGACAGGTCGGCGATCGCATCGGACCACGGGCGGCCGTCGGGGTCGACGTCCTGTGCGCGAACGACGAGGAGGTCGATGTCGGACTCCGGGCCTCCGTCGCCGCGGGCGGCGGATCCGAACACCGCGGCCGCCACGGGCGGGATGGGCCAGTCGGCGAGGAGGTCACGGATCCGCTCAAAGAGCCGGCCGCGGAGATCGACGAGCTCGAGGACGGCCGGGGCCGCGACGTGCTCACGATTGAGGGCGTACAGCTTCGAGCGCCCGGCATCGACGAGGTCGACGAGGCCGTTCGCGGCCGCGCGGTGGAGGATTCGCTGCACCTGGCCTTGGCTATGCCCCGAGATGCGAGCGAGCTCGCGCCCGGTGACCGGAAACCTGACGCGGGCGAGAGCGAGCAGCACGTCGGCGTCGATCGAGGGCACCACGGCGGACGCCGGGCGGCTGAGGTCCATGACTGACATTATAGTCATATGACTGTGATACCAGTCATATGACTGCGATACCAGTCATACAGCTCGGGGAAAGCACCCCGTTACCGCACCCGCTCGGAGCTGAGGTGCGTGCCCGCGAAGCGAGCCTCCGCCACCAGCGCGTCGATCGTCGTCCCGTAGAGCCGCGCCAGTCCCGCCGACCGCCAGACCGTGACCGCGCGGTCGCCCCGCTCGTACGCGCTCACCGAGGCCGTCTTGGACTCGCCGGCGGTGAGCTCCTGGACCTCGACGAGCGTCAACCCGGCGTTCCAGCGAGCCGCTCGGAGCGCCCGGCCGAACTTCGGCCAGCTGCTCCGCTTCAGTCTTCTTCGCGTAGCACGTCGAGCACGAGGCCCCTCGTGCTCGTGGAGGTCGGCATCGTGGAGCAGCGCTTCGCCGCGGTGAAAGTGACTGATACCACGCTGGTATCATCCGACATATGGCCTTCACCGTCCGCACCGACGAAGAATTGGAGCAAGCCCTCGACAGCCTGGTTGAGACGGAAGGCTTGTCGCGCCAGGAGATCGTGCGCCGGGCCGTGCTGGAGAAGCACGAGCGCACCAGCCATCGCACCCGTGCTCGGCAAGCGTTGACGGTCGTCATCGAACGCTGGACAGATGAGATCGAGCAGCTAGCGGACGCGTGAGGGAGATCGAGTACCTCGATCTCGAGGATGCCCTGGAGGTCATCGCCGCCCTTGATCTAGGCCCAGTCCGCGACATCGGGCTTCTCGACTCTGCCGTGGCCCGTCCGAGGTCGAGCGCGTTCGGAAAGGACGCATACCCAACGCCGGCGCTAAAGGCAGCGGCGCTCATCCATTCCCTCGCCAGGAACCACGCCCTCGTCGACGGGAACAAGCGCCTCGCATGGACGGCGACGCAGCAGTTCCTCGTCCTCAACGGACACTGGTCCAGCCTGGTGGGTGAACAGGTGATCGAGTTCGTCCTGGCATTGGCGAAAGGCGAGCTGGAGGTCGCTGAGATCGCTGACCGTATGGCGATCGTTCCAATGCCGACCTAGTGCCTCGACCGGCAAGGTTTGCGCTCTTCGATCAGCCCTCCATCGACCACTGACGAGCGCAGATCGATTATGCGAAGTCTTTATTCCGACTTCGCATGAGCGAATCAAATTCATTCATCGCCACGCACCGTCAAGTCGTTATGGGGACTCTGGCTGGCGATCTTCCCCGTCCGCCGATGACAATGAGTCTCCGACCCGGGAAGTTGCGCTCCGGAGAGAAGATCAAGGCGGAAACACCCATAGAGTGGGCGGTTTCAAGGGATCACTGCAACGGCTTGGTGAATAGGTAACGCTCCGTTACCCCAACCAGGAAGTTGCAGATGGGCGCTCGTCACATGACCCGAGAACAAAAGCAGATGACTCGTGGGCTCAAGGCGACCATCATCGGTGACTGATGCAGCGTCGCAAGGCGTCGGAGCAGGAGTGCTCGGCCCAAGCACGGGCTCTCCGAGCCGGCACGCCTGCTCGACGCTGTCGGTACTGATGTCTCCTGCAACAGGTTCACATCGTCGCTACAGGGCACCGACCACCTTGAAGTTCGCGCTTTCGAAGACATGGTGCGGCCAGTTGACGCCTATGAAGTGGACGTTGTACTCGCCGTTGCTCAGCTTCACCACACGGTCGACGACGCCCCCAGGGTAGGCAGCCAACGCAGCTTCGGTCGCCTTATTCGCTGCCGTTCCGCTGACGATCGTCCCCGACCCCTGAGTAAAGTTCGCCGGGATCTGGCCGACCTGCTTTGTCGTGGTCGGTGCACCCTTCTGGAAGGGGACGACCGTTGCCGCCGTCGCGCTTGAAGGCAACTTGTAGCCAACGATGACCTTTGTGGCCGTGATGGTCGTTGAATTGGTCGTCCCAAGTACGAGAACGCTTTCGCCCTTAGTGACGGCACTCACCGAGGTCGAGGTCGTCCCCTTCAGATATTTCGTGGACGACTTCTCGTCGATGGTCACCTTCTGACCGGCCGATGTCGTCAACGTGAAGCTCGACTTGGACACGCTGGTAACCGTGCCGTCTGCTCCCCCGGCGGCCGGTCCAGACCGCGCGTTGGAGGCGCCACCGCCGGATCCTGTACCGCCAGCGAAGCCGCTCCTGGCGACGACGGGTGCTGCCGTTGCCGATGGGGACACCGCGAAACCAACCGAGACCCCGGTCACCGTAGCTGTCAGCGCGGCGGCCGAGATCCATCGACTTCTTCGGCTCGACAGCAATCGCCGCACTCTTGGCCGGAGTGCCTCCTTGGTCCTGGCCGTCGCGGCCAACCAGTCTGGCGGAGACGCCGGAGACGCCGGAGACGCCGGAGACGCCGGAGGGGGCGAAGGCGCAGCACCAGCGCCGGCTGGACTTTCGGCAAACGGCGGCTCGGACATCGCGCCCGATTCGGGGTGATCCGGAAGGGGCTCTTCAGGGTTTGTTGGCTCGAAGTCGCCCATGATGGCGCTCCTCTCACTCGGGTTGCTACGTAGAGAGTGCCAACCGCTCCTGTGGGATTGTTGAAGGCCCCCTGTGATGCGAGCGTGACTTCTCCTAACCGTCCTGGCTCGACTCGCCCGGGCGAAAGGCGTGCTAACTCCTCCGGCAGGACGCGCAGTCAGGCAGTCAGAAATCGGACGGCTGTTTTCGAGCGATACAGCCGGCCGGCTCTTCGATCAGTTCCAGACCGTCATTCTGAACGCTCCTAGCCTGCCCCCGTGGTCGCCGCCACCGGAACTTCAGTGGCATACTTTGCCAAGGGTCCGCGAGTCCAGCGTCACGGTCGCCTACCCTGCTCGGCGGACCATAGTGCCCTCCCAAGGGACGCCCGATCGGGACGGTCCCGGAAAGGAACATCGATGACCAAGAACGAGCTCGTTGGCAAGGTCGCCGCGGACGCAGGAGTATCTGCCTCGCAGGCGGAGGCCGTCGTCGGCGCCCTGTTCGGTGCTCTCACCGACGCTGCAAAGTCAGGCGACAAGGTCGTCTGGCCGGGCTTCGGCACCTTCCAGGCGAAGACGCGGCCTGCTCGCGAGGGGCGGAACCCGGGCACCGGCGCGACGATCCACATCCCGGAGACGAAGGTCATGCACTTCGGTCCTGCGGCTGCCCTCAAGGCGGCGCTGAACCCGTAACCCGCTCGATTTCCGGCCGGAGGTGCACGACCTCCGGCCGGAAATCACGCCCCCGATGCTCGATCGACCAGCGATCAGCTCCAGGGGAACCACGTCACCGATCTCCAGGAGCCGCGCCTTTGCGCTTCCGACGAGAAGCTCAGGCGTCGGCCACCGACTCGCAGACCCCTTACCTGGGCGCAGATGGTCGCTCCAGGACGAGATTTCCTGCCACCTACGTGGCATTCCATCAGCAGGTCGTCCCCACGCCAGCGCCTCGCGAGCGCGCCACGGGGCGGGCGGCCGCAGCGTCTGCTGACCACCCGCCCCGCGAATAACGCTTGCCCGATTTGGGCCTTACCCCTGCTTGGACACGACGGACGCCAATTGCTTCGGCGACACCGTGGCACGCGTGGTGTTGTTCAGGCTCGAGTCGAAGCCGACCATCTGGAAGCCGCTGAAGACGTTGTGGAACTTGTTGAAGTCGTCGTTCCCGGAGGCACCCTGGTAGTTGATCTTCTGCCCCTTCTTCAGGAGCGCCACGCACGACGCGTAGGTGCCGCACTGGACGCCCGGGGGGTTCGACACCTTGAGCACGTCCTTCGTCCACACTTTGGGGTCGGTCGACTTCGCCAAGGTCATCGCCAGCGACGAGATGACGATCGAGTCGTACTCGTTGAAACTCGTCGGCAGAATCGTCGAGGTGTGCCAGGTCGCCTTGTAGTCGCCAAGGAAGTGGTTATACGAGGCGCCTGACGGCGAGGCAGGCAGCGCGGCAGTCAGTTCCTGCGCCGCGGTCGGGCCGAAGGCCTTCGCGTAGGCGCCCTGAGGGGCCGACTGGAGGTCGTCACCGATCCATGGAACGTTCATGTACCCGAGCTGCTGGCCGTCGGAGAACAGCGTCGCCGCCGTCTGGGAGTCCATCGAGTCGAAGATGACCTTCGGCTTGTTGGCGAACGCCTGCGTCAGCTCCGTGTTGTAGGAGGACTGGCCGGGCGTCAGCGTGATGTTCGACTGAATTTTCCCGCCAAGGGCCTTGAATGCCTTGATGAGCGGCGGCACAAAGCCCTGCGAGTTCGCCGAGTTATCGAAGATCAGCGATGCGGTCTTCCAACCCTTGCTGATCGCGTAGTACGCCATCGCGATCGCCTCGTTCGAGTCGGACGAGGACGTCCGGAACACGTACGGGTAGTTCATGGTGTCGAGGGTGGTGAGACCACCGACCATGAAGTCGGCCACGTCGTTCGGCTGGAACTGCTTGATCACCGCCTCGATCGTCGGCGAGAACGGGCCGATGACCACGGTCGGGTGCCCGAGCAGCAACTTGCGGAACGCGGGCAGCGCGTCGACCGAGTCAGCAGCATCGTCGACGTACGCGCTCTTCAGCTGATGCCCGAGAACCCCACCGTTGTGGTTGACCTCGTAGATACCCACTGCGACACCGTGGGTGCCCCACTGGGACAGCAGCGACTTCGAACCGGTGAACGGGAACATGCCGCCAATCACGAGCGGCGCCGACGATGATGACTTCGCTTTGGTCGTCGCCCAGCTCACCGATCCGAGCCCGACGCCCGCAGCGGACACCGCAGTCGTGAGCGCGAAGCACATCGCCGCACCCCGACGCAATCTGACCTTCCTCATACGTTTCCCCCTTAGCTGTTGGTATATCGCTTTGTTATTTCTCCGTCACACGATGGGACCCTCCCATCGCGACCTAGTTCGCGTGCGATCGCCCGAGGAAGATCGACGCGAGATCGAGCGAGGCGATCTCCTTCGCGGCTCCGTGCACGTGGTTCCTGCCCGCGACGAAGATGTGGACGAAGTCCGAATGCTTGAGGGCGCGTTCGACGTTCTGCTCGACGACGACGACAGCCGTGTTCAGCTGGGAGATGCGCGCGATCTGATTCCACACGACGTCTGTGTACGCCGGGGAGAGACCGGCGGTGGGCTCGTCGAGCATGATGACCGCGGGGTCGATCATGAGCGCCCGAGCAATGGCGAGAAGGTTCTGCTGACCGCCGGACAGGAAGCCGGCCCTCTTCTCCTTCGCCTTGTCGAGGTCGGTGAAGATGCCGAGGATCTCCTCCATGCGCGCATCGGTGTTCGAGCGGGAGGCAAATCCGCCGACCTCGAGGTTCTCCCGGACCGTTAGGCGCTTGAAGACATTGTCGTTCTGCGGCACGTAGACGAGGCCGTGGCGAGGGATCTGATGGCCTGGCATCCTCGTGATGTCCACGTCGTTCACCGAGATGCGCCCAGACATCGGCCGAAGGATCCCGACGAGGGTCTTCGCGAAGGTGGACTTACCGGCTCCGTTCGGCCCGATGATGGTCGTGACCGTACCGAGCTCGGCGCTAAGGGAGATGTCGTTGATGATCGGCGCACGGCCGTAGCCGGCCGTGACGGACTCAGTGCTTAGTGCTGGCATCGATAACCTCACCCAGGTAGGCCCGGACGACTTCGGCGTTCTCTCGTAGTTCGCTCAGGCGACCCGTCGCGAGCGTGCGGCCCTCTGCGAGCACGATGACGTGATCGCAGATCTGCTCGACGACGTTGAGGTTGTGCTCGATCATGAGCACGGTCACGCCGTCCCGCTTCAGGTCCAGGATGTAGCCACCGATGCGCTCGATGAGCGCAGGGTTCACACCTGCCATCGGCTCGTCGAGGAGAAGGATCTCCGGCGAGGCCATGACCGCGCGGGAGATCTCCAGGAGCTTCTTCTGCCCTCCGGAGAGCTCGCTGGCGCGGTTGTCGCGGAGCCGGTACAGGCCGTAGGTATCGAGCACGTCGAGCGCACGCTCGACGTGCTCGCGCTCCTGTCGCCTCACAAGGCTCGGGCGGAAGAGGACGTTGAACAGGAACTCGCCGGCCTGGTGCCCGGGCGCGACGAGGAGGTTCTCGAGGACGGTCAGCCCACCAAGCTCCCTCGAAAGCTGGAAGGTGCGCATCAGGCCGAGTCGCGCGATCCGATGACTCGGCCAGTTCGTCACCTCGGTCGCGCCGATGAACTCTCGACCGCTGTCACAGGTCATCGAGCCCGACAAGATGTTGACGACGGTGGTCTTGCCCGCCCCGTTCGGGCCGATGAGCGCGGTGATCTGACCCTTGGGGACCTCGAAGGCCGCGCCGTTCACCGCGTGCACGCCTTGGAATGCCTTGACTATGGCCTCGCAGCGCAGTGCCGCATTCTGTTCGAGCGTGTCCATCGAGTCGAGTACGCCGAGCTCACTCATTGGCCGCCTCCATCGCCTGGACCCGCGGCCGATTCGATGGCCAGCTGCGGAGATGGCGCAATGTCGTCCGATACCGCGCCCGAGTCGCCGAGGAGCCGCTCTCGTACCCCGAAGCTGCTGGCTCGCCGGACCCGCTCCGGTACGGCGCCCTGGGGCCGGAACCAGAGCATGACCATGAGCAGTACGCCGATCACGACGGCGTCGAAGTACTCGATGAGGCCTGGGTGGCCAGGGATCGCGGGAAGGAAGGCCGGCAGGTGGACAAGGAGCGTCTCGACGAGCAGCGAGCCGACGAGCAGCCCGATGTTGTTACCGACACCACCCACGATGATTACGGCGAACACGACGAACGTCTCGCCCGGGAGCCATGCCGTCGGGTTGAACGATCCGCTGAACTGGATGATCAGTCCTCCGCCGATCCCGGCATAGAACGAGCCGATGAGCATCGACTTCAGCTGCTGTCGGAAGACGTCCTTGCCGAGCGCAGCGGCGACCACGTCATCGTCTCGGATCGCCCGGAAGGTGCGGCCTATGGGTGACCGGGTGATCCGGCTCATCACCAACCACATGATGAGCGCGATCGCCCCCGTGACCGCGGCGAAGAACGGGATGAACGAGTTCGTGGTGAGATGGAGCGCACCTGCGAACGGCTCCGGGACGTTGTAGAGGCCGTCGGCGCCGTTGAACAGCGGCACGAAGTTGTTGCACACGTCGTAGAGCACGAGCGAGAGTGAGATGAGAACCATCGCCAGGTAATCGGTCCGGAGCCGACGCAGCGTCATCAGGGCGACGACGACGGCAAAGACGCATGCTGCGAGCCCCCCGAGCAGAAGGTTGACCGGGAAGGGCAGGCCCAGTCCGAGGATGTAGTGCTGCGCCGTTCCGGCGGAGTTCGGGAGGCTGAGTGCCCCGGTGACGTAGGCACCGATCGCCACGAACCCGATGTAGGCGAAGTTCAAGATCCCGGTCTCGCCATACTGAATGTTCAGGCCCATCGCGAGGATGAAGTAGTCGAAGAGAAAGAAGATGAGGGTGAAGACGTAATACCAGATCCCCGACACGGCGCTATGCCCTTCCTGGACGTGCGAACAGGCCGCTCGGTCTGATGAGGAGGGTGAGGATGAGAATGACGAAGGCGGTGTCGAG
This sequence comes from Acidimicrobiaceae bacterium, assembly GCA_025464005.1. Taxonomy (GTDB): domain Bacteria; phylum Actinomycetota; class Acidimicrobiia; order Acidimicrobiales; family Bog-793; genus RYN-46. Next base: position 12,891 of record JAODBO010000078.1, read on the forward strand.
CTTGTAGGCGGGGTTGATGAAGGCCGCCGAGATCTCGGTCGCGAGTCCGATCAGTACGGCCCCGGCCATCGCCCCGTAGATGCTCCCGACCCCACCGACGATCACCGCGGCGAAGATCACGAAAAGGAAGAGCTCGCCCGAGGCCGGGGTGAGGTTTCCCTCGGTGATGCCGAGGACGGTCCCGGAGATACCCGCGAGCGTTCCCGAGAGGAACCAGGTGATCGTCGTGATCCGCTTCGTGTCGATGCCGCTCGTCATGGCGAGCGTCGTGTTGTCGGACATCGCTCGCATCGACTTTCCGAGCCGCGTCGTCTTCAGCATCGCGTGCACGCCGAGCATCAGCATGATTGCGATCGCCATGACGATGAGCTGGTCCTTTGTGAGCAGCAGCGGCCCGATGTGCAGGACCCGATCGATCGGCATCTTGAAGAAGCGGACGTCCGCGCCCCAGATCGAATACTCGAGGTTCAGCAGGATCAGCGAGAGGCCGAACGTCACGATGAGCACGTAGAACGTCTTGTTGAAGCGTCGCGCGAACGGGCTCAGGATGAGCCGGTTGAACAGCACGGCGAGCACGCCCATGCCGAACGAGCCGATGACGAGAGCGAACCAGATGTTGAGGTGCAGGACCTCGTTGTTGAGCACGTAGGAGAAGAACGCGCCGAGCGCCATGAAGTCCCCGTACGCGAAATTGATGTAGTTCGTGATCCCGAACTGGAGGCTCAGACCGACCGCGGAGATCGCCAGCACCGAGGCGGTGACGAGCCCGAAGCCGACCGACAACCAGAACAGCTGCACCTTCCCCCCTTCTTCAGCGCCGTAGGCCGTCTCGCCGCTCCAAGTCGCATGAGGCGATCTGTAACGGCTCGTGCGACTCGGCGCTCGATAGCCGATTGCGTGTCAGGCCCGTGCCACCCGCTCCGTCCAGTGGACAGCCGGTGTGGCGGCGAGACCTGGCGACGACGTCCCCGTGTTCGTCGTCGCTGAAGGTAGCGACCGCGCGAATCTCCTCCAAGTTTGGGAGCGTTTCGCCAGGGTTACGCCTATTACTGGGTGTTTTGCACGTTTTGCTCAACACCCGGAGCCAGCCGCCGGCGCGCTGGGCTATGGTGTCGGCCGAGTGCGGCACGGACTGGACCGTCGTCCGGTTCAGGAGTTCGGCGGCGAAATACAGTCAGCGCCGCAAGAGAAAGTGGCCACACCGGTCCGGGGGGTGCCGAGCGTGCGTCGTGTGATTAGGCGTCGAAGTCTTTCAGCACAAATCCTCGCGATCCAGACCGCGGTCCTTGTGCTCACCCTCGTCGCCGGCTTCGTACTCGCGGTCTGGTACCAGGAAGGCCAGCTGGACCACCAGTACGAGCAGCGGGCGCTCGGGGTCGCAGAGACCGTCGCGTCGACGTCGTCGTTGGCGAACGCCGTCAGTGCCGGTGACCCGCACGGTGTCGTCCAGGCGATGGCCGAGAAGATCTGGCGCGCCACCGGAGTCAACTTCGTCGTCGTGACGAACGCGCAAGGGATCCGCTACTCGCATCCCAATCCGTTGCTCGTCGGCAAGCCCGTCGGGGACGATCCTGAGCCCGCCTCCTCCGAGCCCTACCGGACCGGACGAACCTGGGTCGGGATGCAGACCGGCACGCTCGGCCCGACGGCGCGCGGCAAGGCCCCGATCTTCGGACCCGGTCACCGGCTGATCGGCGAGGTCTCGGTCGGCATCCCCGCCGCGCAGGTGCAGGACTACCTGGTGAGCGAGATCCCCTCGATCGCGGCGTACATGCTCGCCGCGCTCGCGCTCGGGGCGGCGCTGTCGCTCCTGCTGACGCGCAGCTTGAAGCGGCAGACGCTCGGTCTCGAGCTCGATGCGATCGCAGGGCTCTTCCAGGAGCGAGAGGCGATGCTCCACGGGATCCGTGAGGGTGTGCTCGGTCTCGACACGCACAACCGGGTCTTGCTTGCGAACGATGAAGCGCGTTCGTTGCTCAGACTGCCGCCCGACTACCTTGGCCGGCCGTTGACGGATCTGCTCCCGCGGGGTCGGCTCATCGACGTGATCACCGGCCGTCAGGAGGGCCCCGATCTGCTCATCGTCGTCGAGCACCGGGTGGTCGTTGCCAACCGCATGCCGATCCGAGCCCAGCATCGAGGCCGTCTCGGATGGGTGGTGACTTTCCAGGACCGCACGGAGCCCGAAGGGCTCATGCGGGAGCTCGACGCGGTGCTCGGCCTGACCGAGGCGCTGCGCGCCCAGTCGCACGAGTTCTCGAACCGGCTGCACACCCTCGTCGGACTCGTCGAGCTCGGGCGCTACGAGGAGGCGATCGCCTTTGTCACCGACGTGTCGACCGCGCGGAACGAACTCGCCGAGTTCCTCCTGAAGGCGCTCGTCGACCCCATGGTCGTCGCGCTCCTCCTCGCCAAGACCTCGGTGGCGCTCGAACGCGGCGTCGAGCTGCGCGTCGCCTCGGACCAGCGCTTCGAGGGTGACCTCGTCGAGAGCGGCGATCTCTTGACGGTGCTCGGCAACCTCATCGACAACGCCGTCGACGCTGCGGTACTCAGCGACGGCCGGCGCTCGGTCGAGGTGGAGTTCATCGCGTTCGGCCCGGACCTCCTCGTACGTGTGAGCGATTCGGGCCCGGGCATTCTCGAGGCCGACCGCGAGACGATCTTCGTCGACGGCTGGAGCACCAAACAGTCGAGATCGGGCGCGCGGCGAGGTCTCGGGCTGGCCCTCGTCCGACAGATCGTCGAGCGTCGCGGGGGGTTCATCGAGGTGGGCCAGGGCGAGGGAGCCGTCTTCTCCGTGCTCCTTCCCGGCTACATACGGGTCGCCGCGGGTGTGCCACAGTGATCCGAACGCTTGTGGTCGACGACGACTTTCGCGTCGCGTCGATCCACGCCGCCTACGTCGAGAAGGTCCCTGGCTTCCTGGTGATCGGGAAAGCGCACTCCGCCGAGTCGCTCGTCGCCGGCATCGGTCCGCTCCGGCCGGACCTCATCCTCCTCGACCTGTACCTCCCCGATCACCATGGTCTCGAAGTTCTGAAGCGGCTCCGGCAGCCGGCGAGCGGAGCGAGTGAAGTCGACGTCATCGTCATCACCGCGGCAAGCGACGCGATGAGTGTCCGCTCGGCGATGCAGTGCGGAGCCATCCATTACCTGCTCAAGCCGTTCGGCTTCCCGGCGCTCCAGGACAAGCTCATCGCCTACCGGGAGATGTGTCGCCAGCTCCAGGCGCTGCGTCAGGTCGACCAGTCGAGCGTCGATCGCCTCTACGCGACCATGTCAGAGAGGGCTCGCGCCTCGGCGAGCTCGTCGCATTCGACCTACACCCTCGAGGCCATTGAAGGGCTGCTCGCTCAGAACTCCGGTGAGCTGTCGGCGAGCGAGGTCGCTACCAGTCTCGGCGTCAGCCGGGCCACCGCGCAACGCTATCTCACCCAGCTCGAGGCGGCCGGTCGGATCACCATGACGCTCCGCTACGGATCCGCGGGGCGTCCCGAACACCGTTATCGGCACCAGCGAAGCGACGTCTCAGGAGCCGGCTGACTCGAACCAGGGGCCCGCGTGAAGGGTGGCCCGGCGCCGAGGTTGCGAATCTCGCGAACTCACCCTGAGGCGACAGTCGCCGGAGTCCGTTCGAGCACGGGCCGATCGTGGCGGACGCCCTCGATGAGAAGGAGACAGGCTCGCGGAGCCGGCGCCGCGGACTCTCCCCGCCGCTGGTCAGGTATCGCCCACCCACACGGACTTGAGATTGCAGAATTCCCGGATCCCGTGCGCGGAGAGCTCTCGCCCATAGCCAGAAGCCTTGACCCCTCCGAACGGGAGCTCTGGGTAGGACGTCACGTTGCCGTCGATGAACACCATGCCCGCGTCGAGGTCGGCGATGAAACGAGCGCGCTCCTCCTGATCGTTCGTCCAGGCGTTGGCGCCGAGTCCGTAGTCGGTGCCGTTGGCGAGCTCGATGGCCTCCTCGATGTCGCCAACCCGGTAGAGCGTGGCGACGGGTGCGAAGACCTCCTCGGTGTGGACTCGCATCTCGGGGGTGATGGCGGTGAGCACCGTCGGTGGGTAGTACCACCCGGGCCCGTCGGGGACGACGCCCCCGCAACGCACCCGCGCGCCCTTGGCCGTGGCGTCTCTCACCAATTCGATCACGTCGGCGCGCTGCTGCTCGGACGCCAGCGGTCCGATGTCGGTGGCCTCGTCCATCGGGTCGCCGACGACCCGCGCGGCCATCTGCTCCACGAAGAGACGTTCGAACTCTTCGGCCACATCCTCATGGACGATGAATCGTTTGGCGGCGATGCACGACTGGCCGTTGTTGAGACAGCGCGCCGTGGCGCCCACCTCGGCGGCCTTCTCCAGGTCTGCCGAGGGCATGACGATGAAGGGGTCACTCCCGCCGAGCTCGAGGACCGACTTCTTCACCGCGTCACCTGCGATGGACGCGACGGAAGAGCCCGCCGGTCCCGAGCCGGTAAGTGTGACCGCCACGACGCGGTCGTCGCGAAGGATGCCCTCGACTCTCGCAGAGCTGACGAGCAGGGTTTGGAAGACGCCGTCAGGGAATCCGGCGCGGGTGAACAGCTCCTGCATGAACAGTGCCGTCTGCGGGACGTTGGAGGCGTGCTTTAGCAGCCCGACGTTGCCGGCCATGAGGCCCGGGGCGGCGAAGCGCATGGCCTGCCACAACGGGAAGTTCCACGGCATGATGGCGAGCACAGGCCCGAGTGGTTCGTAGCGGGCGTAGGCCAAGGCTGCGCCCACGGCCTGGGTGTCCGAGGGTTCGTCAGCCAGGAAGCTCGCAGCGTGCTCGGCGAAGTAGCGACACGCCTGCGCACACTTGTGCACCTCCTGGCCGGCGGCGGTGACTGTCTTTCCCATCTCCACGGTCATCATCACCGCTATCTGATCCACCTCGGCGTCGAGGATGTCAGCCGCATGGCGCATCCACACCGCCCGTTGGTCGTACGAGGTATGGCGGTAGGAGCGAAATGTCGTCGCGGCCGCTGCGAGGCAACGCTCGATCTCGTCGCCGGACAGCTCGGTGAAGACCTTGAGAGTCTCGCCGGTAGCCGGATTGATGGAAGCAATCGGCATGTGTGCACCTCGGTCACTCGGTGACGCGGATCGGCGGAGCGAACCGGAAGCACCGCTTCCCGCTCCATCGGAGCACTAACCCGCCAGTTCGCCAGCTACACGTGACCGTCGCCGCAGCCGCGACGACCCACCAGGAATCCATTGCCGCCGAGGTTTTGGTCGTACCGCTCCGCTGGTCGGAGACCATGAGCACTCCGAGCGAGCCAGTCAAGCTGAGCCTGATCGCCTATGGGAGCATCCGTGGATATTGAAGTCGTGGTTCTCACGTCGTGTTTACGATGTGACGTTTCCCGTTACCAGACAGTTATATCTTGTAATGCTCGTCCACTAAGATGCCCCGAGTGGAGAAGCCGGCGGACGCCCAAGAAGCGGTTCCCGATTTTCGCTTCCTCACGAACCACGGAAACACGTTGCTCCTCATCGCGCGTGACCCGCGGATCCGCCTACGAGACATCGCCGCATTTCTCGACATCACAGAGCGCGCTGTGCAGCGAATCGTCGCCGATCTGGGCAATGCCGGGTACATCGACAGCGAGCCGGAGGGGCGGCGCAAGCGCTACAGCATAAGGACCGGCCGCCCCTTCCACTTGCCTTTTCAGCGAGATATCGACATCAGCGCGCTGCTCGGGATCGCGACCCAAGCCGGCGGTTCGAGCGACGTCGCCCCCGAGGAGTGACCCTCGGCCCGACGAGGAGCATCCCGTCGACGCGCAGTAACTACGACGGCCGATCCATGCCGGCACGTGCCGACAGGTCCGGCAGCTGCCGTGGCCTGGAACTTCCGGCACGCTCGGCTTCGGCTGCAAGTGCCCTCGGCTCCACGAGCATGTCGATGTCATCGAGGAGAAGCTCGACGAGCACGCCGACCTGCTTGCGGACCGACTTCAGGTACTCGACGGGTCGGCGCTGACCGAGGCCCGGCACCTCGATAAACCGGCCCGGCCTGCTTTGGTCGACGCTGAAGCGCCGCATGAGAACGTTGTGCCGCACGGCCTGGTCGCGCACCATCCGGAGCTGGGCTAGCCATCCCTCCGGCGACAACGAGCCTGACCCGGCGAGCGCCTCGACTACGACGCTCTCGCAGGAGAGCGCGACGGTCGCACCACGTGCGAGTTCGAAGGCCGACTCCCAGTTCCCGCGCTCATGGCTCGCACGATCGCTGTCGGCAACGCGCCCGACGCGCTCGACCGCCTCGAGGAGGCCCCAGCCGGCCGCGTCCACGGCAGCACAAAGCGACCCGAGGGCACCGTCCAGGGCCATCTGGACCCCGACGTAACGGTCGAGGTCACCCGCCTCTTCCACGGCAATCACAAGCGCCGCCCGATACCAGTTCGCCGACTTGATCTTGTACCGGGCCCAAGCGTGGACGCCCTTGCCGTCCACCCACCGTAGGTAGTGAGGACCGACAGGCCACGTCAGCGCGACCGAATCCGGGACCTTGGGCACACCCCATTGTCACACGACTGCCGGATCAGTACCTCCCGGCGCATTTCAGTGCGGTCGGTGCTATGGGCCCCAGCCGGCAGGATCCACCCCGCCGGGCACCGGAGCCGATGGATCGTAGGGGGTGCGTGTGTAGACGAACGAGCCGAGATCGAGGTGGGAGACCGTCCCGTCGGCCCGGCGACCTACCGTGAGCGGCTCGGCGGTGTGGTAGCCGTCGAGGCCTTCCCAAGTGTCTTCGCCGGTCAGGCGAAATCTCGACGCCCGTCCCGGCGCGCCGAGGCCTTCGAGCTCGAGGAGCCCGTGGCGCACTCGCAGCACATAGGGCGCCGCCCCCCAGTACCACGGGCCGACGATCTCCAGCGTGCCGGCTGGCGGCGCCACAGGCGCCCATTCGTCGGGAAGGTGGGGCTCCTCGTCGTTGAGGACCCGCAGCAGGTCGGAGCCGAGCTCGCCGCGCAGACCGGAGGTCGCGTTGGCGAAGCCGACGGCGGCATCTCCGTGCTCGGTGATCTCCAGGAACGCCTGGAAGCCGGGCATGGAGCCACCGTGGCCGAAGGAGCGGGCCCCCCGGTCGTTCCACAGTTCCAGACCCAGTCCGTAGGCAGAGGCCCACCCCTCACCCCTCAAGTCCTCGATTGCCCGCGGCTCGCGCATCTGGACCAGCGTCGAGTGTTCGAGCAAGTCGGATCCGTCTCCACCGAGAAAGGCCGCCCACCGGGCGAGGTCGGCCACGGTCGTCCACAGCTGGCCCGCCGGGGCCATGGCGCCGGCGTCGTGCTCCGGCTCGGGCAGGACGGCGTCGGCCCACGGGTGCACGGCGAGGCCGGGCGCAAAGGGTGCCTCCGGGCGAGTCGTCGTCCTCGCCATCTCGAGTGGTTCGAGCAGCTCCCGGCGGACGACGTCGTCCCACGCGTCGCCGCGCAGCGAGGCAACCAGTGCACCGAGGACGGCGAAGCCGACGTTGGAGTAGTGATACCGCCTACCCGCCTCGAAACGAGTGCCCCCGGAAGCGAGCGACCCCGCCACGAGCGAGTCGAAGTCGCCTCCCGGTGTCCGTTCCCACCACGGTCCGGCCGTCTCCGCGCGCACGCCGCCGGCCTGGGAGAGCAGCTGACCGATCGACACGTCCCCCAGGCCGGTGCCCGGCAGGAACCGTTCCACCGGATCGGTCAGGCGAAGGGCGCCCTCGTCTCGAAGGCGGAGCACGCACACCGCGACGAAGGTCTTCGTAATCGAGCCGCAGCGGTACTGCACGTCCTCGGTAGGTGCCCCGCCGCTCACTGCTCCCCGGCCGGCACTCCAGACCAGTTCGCCGTCGCGGACCACACCTGCGGCCACGGACGGCAAGCGACGCTCGGACTGCTCGGCGGCCAAGCGTCGCAGGAGTCGCTCCGAGGTCCGCGCTGACACCATAAGCGCGGCAACTTAGCGCGACGTGGGGGCCACGGCACGCCTGAACGAAGCTGTCTCTATCTCGCGGATAGAGTCACCGTCCCCGGCGGCGAGTGAGGACCGCTCGACCTTCCGGGGTGGCATATCTGCAGGTCAACACGTCGCAGTCCAGCGTCGTTCTGCTGGCTCCCAGTTCTCTCTCCGTTCCCTCCAAGCTCGAGGTGCCAGCGTGGGCCATGCGCCTGTCCAGGGTCCACCGCCGACCGTGATCTCGAGATTCGAAAGCTTCCTGACATGAGTACTTTCGACGGACCCGAGGCGCTCGGCCCCGGCTCTCGCCAGCGTGCAAGGAGTCGAGCGCGGCGACGGCGTCAGCGGCGCTTGGCGAGAACGGTCACGGTCCTGCTCGGCTGCGTCGGCGGTGGGGCGTACCTGCTCAGCAGCTCCGGGAGCACCGGCGCGTCACCGAGTGGGACAGCGGGAACGCACACACCGCATCGACGTGCCGCAACACGCGCCGTCGTTCCGCTTCCGACTCCGCACGCGCTCGCGGCGTTCTACCCGACCTCGAGTGTCGGCGAGGGCAAGTGGAGCCCCTCCGGCCGCCTCGTCGACGGACGTCCCACGGTGTACGAGACCACGCTTCGGCTGCCGGACAACCCTGGCGTCGTGGCCGGAGTCGCGTGGATGGACACACGGCTGCTCCACGCGCGCCTCTACTCGGGGAGCCTCAGCCCCGGCGGCCTGACCTGGAAGTACACCGCTCCCGTCTCGCCAGCCGCATCGAAGTCGCTCGTCGCCGCCTTCAACGGCGGATTCCTGCTCAAGGACTCGAAGGGCGGTTACCTGAGCGAGGGCAAGACGGTCGCACCGCTCCGGTCCGGAGCCGCGTCGCTCGTGATCTACGCCAACGGGACCGCGACCATCGGCGCGTGGGGACGCGACGTCTCGATGACGCCCGCCGTCGTCGCCGTCCGCCAGAATCTCACGTTGCTCGTCGACCACGGCAAGCCGGCCGCCGGCCTTGTCCAGACGGACACCTACACGTGGGGTGTGGCGCTCAACAACATCGCCAACACCTGGCGCTCGGGGCTCGGTCTCACCGCCGACGGTGCGCTCGTCTATGTCGCTGGACAGATGAACATCGTCGACCTCGCCGACATCCTCATCCGCGCCGGAGCCGTGCGCGCGATGACCCTCGACATGAACCCGCTCTGGACGATATTCGCGTCGTACCGGCCCAGCACCCCCGGAGCTATCGCCACCGCCGCAAACGGAAGCGATCTGCTCCCGAACATGGTGCAGACGCCCGCACGCTTCCTCACCGCTGCCTACGCTCGTGATTTCGTCACGATGTCGGGATGAGTGAGCCGCCGAACACCCGGGCAGATTGAGCGGCAGGATGCCCAGCTCGCCCGCGCGCAGGGTTCGTCGCCGGGTCGTGGCCGCCGGGCTGATGACGGTAGCGCTCGGGATCGTGGTCGCGACGGTGACCAGGGGCAGCGGGCGAGGGCGACCGACGAACGAGCACCGTTCGAATACGACCGCACCGACGCCGTCCAAGTCGAAAACGACACTCTCGCCTTTGCGGCGGCGGATCGTGGCGCTCGCAGAGAGCCAGCTCGGCTACCGCACCAACCCGGCGAACACCTACTGCAACAAGTACAGCGAATACTTCATCTCGGGCGTCGCCGACTGTGGCAACGCGAATCTCGACGAGGAGTGGTGCGCGGACTTCGCCGCGTGGGTGTGGAAGCGTGCCGGAGCGCGTGTCGTCTACCAGTACATCAACGGCGACCTGAACGCCTCGTCGGCGAGCTTCTACGAGTGGGGCGTGCGGATGCACACCTGGCATCCGGTCGGCTCGGGCTACCAGCCGGTTCCCGGTGACGTCGCCGTCTACGGTCTCGACGTCTCCACGCTCTAGGCCGCGCACGTCGCCATAGTGGTCGGCTACACGCCGGGCGAACGTGGGCCCGACGCGATCAACGGTGACGGCAACCTCACAGGCTTCAGCGTCGTCGAGAAGAAGAACAACGAGTATCGAGCCGACCGCAAGGGAGCCAAGGCGTCCCTCGCCGGCTACGTCTCGCCGAGCTGACACATCCAGGACCGGACCGACATCGCTCTGGAGCGGCGGCTGGGGTCGCAACGCGAGTGCGGACACACCGGCTCAGGTGTCGAGCGTGAGCACTCCTGAGCTGCGGGTCGCCGCCGATTCTTCGACGGCCTTGGCTCGTCCGGGCATCGTCGAGATCGCGTCGGAGTCTCGGATCCACAACGCGGCGGCGGCCGATAGCACTGCGAACGCCGCCGCCGCCAGGAATGCGGCGTGGTAGGCGGTGAGATCGGGCGTGGCGTGACCCCCGACGACATGCACCGCGCCGACCCCGACCACGACCGTCGTGAACGCCGCAACGCCGAGGGCGCCGCCGAGCTGGCGCACCGCGTTGAAGAGGGTCGAGGCACGACCGGTGGCCTCTGAGGAGATCGTCGCGAACGATGCGGCCTGGGTCGGCACGAAGACCTGGCCGAGCGAGAGCCCCATGCCGAAGAGCAACACGCGCGGCCACCACAGGCTCGTGTCCGGTCCGACGAGCGCGAGCAGGGCGATGAAGAGGGCAATGCCGATGTTGCCGATAAACACGTGGCGGCGCGGACCGAGGCGCGGATAGACGAAGCGGGCCGCGAGTTGGGCGCCCACCATGACGCCGATCGCCTCGGGGAAGGTGCTGAGTCCAGCGCCCAGCGCCGAGAGGCCGCGACCGTCCTGGTAGAAGAGGGTAACGACGTAGAGCACACCGAGCAGTGAGGCAGTCGTCAACAAGATCACGCTCGTGCCGATGCGAAACAGCGCGTTGCGAAGGAGGCGAAGGTCGATCAGCGGCTGATCGACCCGCAGCTCGTAGCGCACGAGGAGTGCGAGCACCACGGCGCCGAGGGCAATCGTCGCGAGCACCGCACTCGAGTGCCACGAGAGCGTCGGACCCTCGGAGACCCCGTACATGAGCAGTCCGAGGCCCGACCCGGCGAGCACGAACCCCCCGAGGTCGAAGCGCCCGGGGTTCTTCTGCGGCACCGAGTCGAGGAACACCGCACCGAAGACCGCCGCTGCGATCCCGATCGGGACGTTCACGTAGAAGACCCACCTCCAGGAGAGATCGCTGACGAGCAGGCCGCCGAGCACCGGGCCTGCCGCCGGGGCGAGCGCTGTGGGCGTGGTGAGGATGCTCGACGCGCGCACCCGCTCGGCCGGAGGGAACACGCGATAGAGCATGGCCATGCCGACCGGTGTCAGCATGCCGCCGCCCACGCCCTGGAGGATACGGGAGGCGACGAGCTCACCCATGTTCTGCGCGATGCCGCACAAGGCCGACGCACCGGTGAAGATGACGATGGCGGTGAGCAGAACTCGCTTGCCGCCGAAGCGATCGCCGAGCCATCCCGAGCCCGGGATGAAGACCGCCAGGCTCACGAGGAAGGCGATCGAGACGATGCTCACTGAGGTGGCGGCGACGTGGAAATCGCGCCCGATCGTGGGAAGCGCGACGTTCACGATCGTTGTGTCCATGATGGACATGAACATCGCCGCCACGAACACGACCGAGACGGCGACCTTCTGGCTCATCTGCGGGCGCTTCGACGGCACGGTCAAACCAGCCTAGTGGTCCGTCGCGGAGTTGATCTGGTGGAGCGCTGCCCGTCCCCGACGAACCTTCTCGATGATCTCTGCGGCCGGCTTGTGCCAGACGAAAGGCTTCGGGTCGTCGTTCCAGTGCTCGGCCCA
>JAODBO010000081.1 GCA_025464005.1 Acidimicrobiaceae bacterium
CCGATCCGCCTGATGCGGATGGGGCATCGCATCGTCGTCCCCGTCGCGGAGGCGGCCAAGCACCTCGGCTGCACCTCCGACGACATCCTCGCCCGGATGACTCAGGTCGCGTCATGACCTCCCTCGCTCAGATCGCCGCCGACCCGCGCGTCGCCGCGATCGAATCCCGCGGCTACCACGCCAAGTCAGACATGGGTGTCCTGCTCGCCGAGCGCAAGGTGCTGCTCCAGCTGCTCCGGTTCGCCGACTCGCAGCTTCAGACGGTCACGGACGCCTTGATTGAGATCCAGTCCGCCGGCGCGCAGATATCGCTCTCTGACGTAGCCGATGGGGCGACGGGAGCGAGCCCCGCTCTCGTCGCCAAGTCCTGATCCAAACGAAAGCCCGCTCGGGGATGAGCCGAGCGGGCCAGATGAGCCAGTACGGGCTCGAAGGGAGTGTAGCCATGACAGAGCTTTCAGTCGCAGACCGGCTCGACGCACGACAGGCCCACAAGGTGCAGGGACTGCGAGACCTGGCCGACTGGCTGGAGAAGCACCCGGAGGCGGCGGACAGCTACTCGAACTACACGGTCAACCTGTTCGTGCTCGACGCCGACGAGATGGCTGCCTTGGCAAAGTCGCTCGGGGGCAAATGGGAGAAGCACAGCGGCGAGGCTTGGTTCACCCTCGTGCGTCACTTCGGCCCGCACACCGTCGAGATCAACGCCGCCCGCGCGGCTGTCTGCGAGCGCGTCCAGGTCGGCGAAGAGACCGTCGAGATCCCCGACCCGGATGCCCCGAAGGTCACCGTCGCGCAGCCGGTCTACGAGTGGCGCTGCCCGGAGTCGCTGCTTAAGAACCTTGACGATGCTCCAGCCGGGGTAGGCCGAGCATGAGCGCCCCCACGCTCCCGAGGGCAACCGTCGCCGGTGAGGGTCTGACCCGCGACGAGTGGCTTGAGCACCGCATGGACTCCATCGGTGGCTCCGAGATCGCCGCGGTGACACAGGTCGAAGGGTCGTTCGGTTCCCCGCTCACGGTCTGGCTCGCGAAGACAGGCCAGGGCGGGGAGATGATCGAGTCCGAGCCGATGCGCTGGGGCACGGTCCTGGAGCAGCCGATCGCCGAGGAGTTCTCGCGCCGCACCGGCATCCGGACGATGCAGCCGGACCCGATCACGATCTACCGCTCCACGGACTTCCCCTTGGCTACGGCCAGCCCGGACCGCCTCGCCGTCAACGAGATGGCCGATGTCACTGGGTGGGTCGAGATCAAGAACGTCGGCGCCCACCGTGCCGAGGCGTGGGCCGATGGCGTGCCGCCCGCCTACCTCGCCCAAGCACAGTGGCAGCTCGCAGTGTCGGGCCTTGCGGTGTGTTTCGTCGCTGTGCTCATCGGCGGCCAGGACTTCCGGTTCTTCGAGGTCCCTGCCGACAACGCCTACCATGCCGAGCTGTTCGAGCGGGCCGAGGCTTTCTGGAAGCTCGTCGAGGCGCACGAGATGCCGCCTGTCGATGGCTCCGAGGCGACCAAGAAAGCCCTCGCCGCACAGTTCTCAGAGGTCAACGCCGAACCGGTCGAGGGTGGCTTCGAGCTGTCCATGGCCGTCGCTGCGCTGCTCGACGCGCAAGCCACGGAGAAGGCCGCTAAGAGCCACCTGACGCTCGCCGAGAACGCCGTCAAGGTGATTCTCCGCGAGCACGAGGTCGGGACCGTGGACGGTCAGGCGGTCGTGACATGGAGAGAGCAGGCCCGTGGCGCGTACGCCATCGAGGCGACGACGTTCCGCAAGATCCACGTGCCCAAGGCCGCACGATGACCGCCGAAGCCGCACCGAAGAACGTCACCGAGGCCATCGCTCGGATCATGCTGGAGCTTCCCGCCATCGGCCGGGACCACAGCGCCTCGGCCCAGCAGGGCGGTTACAAGTACCGCGGCATCGAGGACATCACAACGAAGGCGCAGATGCTCTGCGGCAAGTACGGCGTCGCGTTCTTCCCGCAGGGCGAGATCACTGAGATCCGGGAGCTGGTCGTCAACGGCAAGCCGTGGACCGACACCGTGCTATCGGTGCTCTACGAGGTCTGTCACGGCCCCTCGGACACTTCCAAGATCGTCAAGGTTCCCGGTATCGGCCGGGACAACTCGGACAAGGGCTCCAACAAAGGGATGACCCAGGCGTTCAAGTACGCCCTGATCCAGGTCTTCATGATCTCGGATACCAAGGACGACTCGGATGGCACGACCGTTGAGGCCGACTCAAAGTCTGGCGCGCGATCCACCGCCAGCCGCCCTGCCCCACAGGCCGACCCCGTAACGGGCGAGATCGCCTCAACCGGTGACGTGGCGACCATGAACCTTCAAGAACTGACGCTCGCGCTACAGGAGGCAGGGCTACCGCTTACCGGCAACACCGAGGCAAAGCGCGCGCGGCTTGCGGAACACCGGCTCGTCTCAGTCGGAAGCAACGGAGCCACAGACGGAACGGAGCCGTTCGGGTGAGCGAGACGACGATCGTCGGAAATATCGGGCAGGACCCGGAGCTTCGGTTCACCCAAAGCGGCAAGGCCATCTGCACCCTCTCGGTCGCCGTGAACCGCAAGAAGGGCGAGGAGTACGTCTCGCACTGGTTCGACGTGACCTGTTGGAACGAGCTGGCCGAGAACGTCGCCGAGTCGCTGACCAAGGGCATGCGTGTCCTCGTCTCGGGCCGGTTGGAGCAGCAGACGTGGGAGGACAAGAACGGCGGCGGTAAGCGCTCGAAGGTGATCATCATCGCCGACGAGATTGCCCCATCGCTCCGCTGGGCCACGGCATCGGTGACCAAGACCGAGCAGGAGCAGCAGCAGTGATCCGCCCCTGCATCCACTGCTCCGAGCCCCTGAGCCTCAACGACCACGACGGTTGGAAACCACCCGCGTGGGAACCGGAGGACGCGGAGCACTCGACCTACTGCGACGAGAGCGACACGGGTGAGCACGCGGTGGAAACCAATCGAAAGGTACTGCTGTGAACTGCAAGGAAGTCCGCACGCAGGCAGAACTCGACACCGCGCTCGCCGCCGGAGAATGCCCGCACCTCATGGGTGACGGGTACTTCATCGTTCGCGCCGGCTCGCACGTCGAGGCCCGGGGGTCATCGCACGTCGTGGCCCGGGGGTCGTCGCACGTCGAGGCCTGGGAGTCGTCGCACGTCGAGGCCTGGGAGTCGTCGCACGTCGTGGCCCGGGGGTCATCGCACGTCGTGGCCCGGGAGTCGTCGCACGTCGTGGCCCGGGGGTCGTCGCACGTCGAGGCCTGGGAGTCATCGCACGTCGAGGCCCGGGGGTCGTCGCACGTCGAGGCCCGGGGGTCATCGCACGTCGAGGCCTGGGAGTCGTCGCACGTCGAGGCCTGGGAGTCGTCGCAGACCCAACTGTTCGGAGGCGCCACGAGCGAGGCGAAGGGCGCCTTTTGCGTGACGACCGTTCACGGCAAGCGCGCTCAGGCGATCGGCGGCGTCATCGTCGCCGTTCCGGACATCGACACTCCGGAGCTCTTCATCGAGTGGTTCGGCATCGAGACGAAAAAGGTGCGAGGCAAGCTCGTCGCCTATCTCTACAAGGCGGTCGATGACCAGTACTTCTCCGACTACGGCGCCAACTATTCGCCCGGGTCGACGCCCGAGGCGAAGGACTGGGACGGCGGCAAGAACAGGTGCGGCGGCGGTCTGCATCTCTCGCCGAGTCCCCGCCACGCCCAGCGCTACGCCTCCGAAGCGACGAAGTTTCTCCGCTGCCCGGTGCTCGTCTCTGAGATAGGCGTGATCCACCAGGACGGCGTCTCGGACAAGGTGAAGGTCAAGCGCGTCATCGCCCCTGGATGCGTCGAGGTCGACGTGGACGGCAACGCGGTGGCGGCGTAATGGAGGTCACCCCGTACCCCAAGCCTCCCCCGCGCAAGACGCGGCGTCCGCGTCCGATCCGGGCGTACAGCGCGAAGCGGGCGGCTCAGCGCGAGCCGCGGGCGAAGGCGGTGGCGATCGCTATGGAGCGCGACGGACGACGCTGTCAGTGGGCGGACCGTGTCGCAGCCGCCGCGCCGATCGCGATGCGCACCAACCTCTTGAGGTGCTTCGGGGAACTGACGCCGCACGAGCCGGGTGGCATGCGATACGTCGACCGGACGGACCCGAACGAGATCGTGATCTTGTGCGTCCGTCATAACGAGCTCGTCGAGTCGGAGCCGAACATCGCCCGAGCACTTGGACTCCGGCCGGAGAACCGACAGGCGGTGCGCAAGAGCTACCCGCTCTCTCACGTCGCTGGCGCCTTTTCCCAAGCCGAGTCAGACCGAGACGAGGCGTCGTGACGGATCTCTTGCCAGTGGAGCCGGATTCGCTCGCGTTGGAGAGCGACCCGACCGCGTACATGCTCACCGCGCTCAACCGGGCGAAGGGATGGTTAGAGCAGGCGCAGTCGATCGAGAGCGTGCGCGACGCGAAGGCGATCGCCGTGGGCTACGAGTCCGTCATCCGCGAAAAGGAAATGGCCTTCGATGCGCAGCTCGCCGCGACAGAGATCGTGCGCAGGTGCGAGCGCCGGATCGGGGAACTGGTGCGCGTCGGCCAGGAGCGGGGCGAGATCCGCAAGCGCGGCGACGACTGTCGCACGGACCTTGTACATCGCAATGTAGAAGGTCTACTAAGCCCGCGAGAGGCGACCAGAATCGCGAGCGCAAGCGAGCGCACCTTGCACTACGCCATGGCCGACGCCCCCGACGAACAGTTCGAGCAGGCGATTGCCGAGGCTCGCGACGAGGGAAACCTGAGCCGGGCGAACGTCGTGCGCAAGGTGAAGGGCGAGCCCGCTCCGAAGACCGCGCGCGACCCGATCCACTACCGGACTCGCCACGTTGACCCGGTCCGCGTACTTCGCGAATCGAGCATCACGCTCGACGGAGTCTCGATGGCGCTTAACGCAATCGCTGGGCTGGCCCTGGACGACGAAGGGCGTCAGTGGCTCGACGCGGCGTCTGCGTCCCTCCAGCAGGTGTCTCGTCGTCTCCACAACGTCCGTCGCAAGGGAGCAGCATGACTGAGTCTGTACCGACCAAGGCGCAACGTGGATCCCACCCGCAGTGGGTGGCGATCGCCGACATGAAGGTCAACCCGGCCGCACAGCGAGAGTTTCGCCAGTCCCGCGCAGAGGAACTGGCGTCGGACTTCGACCTCGATGCTATCGGGACGATCGTGCTCAACCGTCGAGACGAGCGCTGGTACATCGTCGATGGACAGCACCGCGTCGAGGCGCTGAAGCTGATCGGTTATGGCGATCAGTCGATCCTCTGCGATTGCTTTGAGGGCTTGACCGAACAACAAGAGGCGGACAAGTTCCTCAAACTGAACGACCGGCTGAACGTCCCAGCTCCCGAGCGCTTCAAGGTCGGCGTGACCGCGGGCCGGAAGATCCCCGTAGATGTACGGCGCGTCGTTATGGGCTGCGGACTGCGCATCTCATCGAACGGGGACACCAATTCAATCGGCGCAACAGCCGCGCTGGAAAGCGTCTACAGCGTCGGAGGGGCAGCCGTGCTGGCCCGGACAATCGCGATCCTGCGAGATGCCTACGGCGGCGCGAGCGCAGCATTCTCGGCGGAGAACTTGCGCGGCATCGGACTGCTATGCCGGCGATTCAACGGCCAACTGGACGACGCTGTGCTCATCGATCGCTTGGCCAAGATGCCCGGTGGAGCGGTAGGGCTGAGGGGCAAGGTCGCCACCACCGCCCGCGCGATCGGACGCCCCAAGGCGCACTGCGTCGCGGCCGTCTGCGTAGAAGCGGTCAACGCCGGCAGAGGCGGAAAAAAACTTCCGGACTGGTGGTCGTGATCTACGCCGCCGCGCATTCCTTGGGTCTCTACCCCGCGGCGTTGATCGTCACCGCGGTGTCCACCGTCACGTGGCTGAACCGTCGCCGACACCGCCGCGAGGCCGCGCGCTACGAGGCACAGAAGCGTCCGCAGTTGAGAGTGGTCCACGGGGACCGTGACGGAAGGCGGTCAGCGTGAAAAACGCCAGTCAATGGAAGCCGTCAGATCTGATAGCGATGGCGGACGGTCGGCGCTTCATCATCAGCGACTCGCACATCGCGGCGCGCGTCACTAGTCTCGCCCCGTGGGGCCTGCCAGCGATCGGCGGCTACCGGAAGGGCAAGCGCGGCTCGCCATATGCGGCGCAGCACTATAGCGGTGACGTGGTCAAGCTCGCGAAGGCGTTCCACGGGATGGCGCGGAAGTCCGACGCCGAGGCGTGGCCGATGGCGGACGGGATGGGCTACGAGCTCTTCATCCACCGGGCCAACTACGACGACAAGGCGTGGCTCTGGACCAACGAGCACGGCGACACTCTCGCTTTCAACGCCAAGTTCTTCGATGACCTCTCGGTTCTCGCTGGCCTCGTCGCTGAGCGCGAGTACACCTTCACCTGCGAAGGCTCGTCGAAGCCGATGTTCGTCTGGGATCACCAGCACGGCCGCGACGTGTGGCTCGGCGCGATCATGCCCGTGCGCATCGAAGGTGGACTCGTTCAGGTGGCCGAGCTACCGAACGGCACCGAGGGACGGGGGAAGGCCGCATGAGTGCGGCGCCCGCTGTTGGCGCTCCTGCTCGTGCTCGCTGTCCCTTCGTCACGCGCTGTCACTGCCCCGACGACGCGACCGAGTGCACATGGACACCGGGTGCGTGTGGTTCGGCCGCGACCTTCCCCGCCAGTGTTCCCAGCTCCTACCCACTACTTCCTACCGACACCACAGGAGATGGCGTTTCTCACGTGCGCCTTCTCCCACGAGTCGACGGATCGGTGGAGTTGGTCGCTGACGTCTCCAGACGGCGCGCGGGGGGGACTCCAGTTCA
>JAODBO010000082.1 GCA_025464005.1 Acidimicrobiaceae bacterium
CCACACTTCTCCCTCGTCAAGGCGCCCTCGCCGAGATGAAGGCCGCGGGCGACCTGGGCTCAGGGCCCGGTCACGCCTCGTCCTCGGGGAGCCCCGCCTCACGAGCGATGAAGCGGTTGAGCTCGTCCTGAATAAGGACTTCCCTGCGCACCTCGCGCGCCGCAAGTAGGTAGTAGGTCACCCCAGCGACGCCAATTCCCATGAAGACACTGAAGTCCGCGCCGCCGGTCGCCGACGAGATCGGGCTCACGTAGAACGGCGTCGCTAGCGCCATGATCGCGGCGACACTCCCCAGCACCTGCGCAATGATCGCCGGCCAGTGGATGCCGCCGATCCGCCAGTAGAGACCTTCCTCGGTGCGCTGGAGCTCCGAGGCCACGTAGCGGTAGCGCCGCAACCACCAGTCCACGAGGAAGATCGCCGTCCACGGTCCGATCCAGACGATGACGCAGTCCACGAAGTCCGTCAGCAGCTTGTTGAACGACGAGTCGAAGATTGCGTACGCGGTCAGCCCGCAGCACACGATCGTGTCGATCAGCACCGCCTGCCAGCGGGCGACCCGAAGGCCGAGCGCCTGGAGGGTGAGTCCCGACGAGTATAGGTCGAGGCTGTTGATCGCGAACAGCTGGAGAATGCTCACAACCAGGAACGGCACGAGGAACCAGCCGGGAAACGCGTGCGGGAAGTTGGTCACCGGGTTGCCACCGGCGTTGGGGACGTAGGTCGCGACCGTTGCACCGAGAAGCATGAGCAGTATCGACGGGAGCGCCGTGCCGGCGAAGACCCACCCGACGATGGCGCGGCGGCTCGCGCTGCGCGGGATGTAGCGCGAGTAGTCGTTGCCGTTCTCAGTCCAACCGAGGCCGCTCACGATGATGACGAAGGCAAGTCCTGCCATGAAGGTCTGCCAGCTCGCCCCGTGGATGTAGTCGTTGATTCGTTCCTTGTGGACGGTGAGCGCTGCGAGGACGATGAAGAGCGCCACGAACGGCACGAGTAACACACGCAGCGTCTTCTGGATCGTGGCGTGGCCGAGCAGCGGCAGCACGAGCTGGACGGCCGCGGCACCGAGGATGAGGGCGACCTTGAGCGGGGTCCCTGCGTGGACACCCGCCTTGGTCGCGAGCGCGATACCTGCGAGCACGACGAGCGCGATGCCCTCTGTCTCGAACCCGACCTGGGTGAGCCAGTTGAAGAGCGCGACGAGGCGGTTGCCGTTCGGACCGTACGCGGCCCTGTTGATCGTGAAGGTCGTCGTGCCGGCCTCAGGGCCCTGGAGGCTCGCTAGCCCGACGAGGAAGTAGGTCAAGTTTCCGAGAACGATCGCGATGACCGCTTGGACGAAGTCGAAGCCGAACGACATCAGCACGGCGCCGTAGATCAGGATCTCGAAGTTGACGATCGCGCCGGCCCACATGCCGAACAGACCGGCCGGCGTCGCCCACCGCTCGCGATCGGACACGTGGCCGATCCCGCGACGCTCGATGTGGAAGGCCTCGTCGCTCGGTGCCGTCGCCTCCTCGGTGATCACCCTGCCTCCTCTGTACTCGGCGGCTCGACGAGCCTGATCACCGCCGTAACGACTGGCGTGACCGGCGAATGATAGCGAGAACGGCGAATCGCGCCCTCGAGCAGGCGAGACGCGTCACGACGTGGCGTCCAGTTCGAGCAGCAGCGCCTCGAGCAGAAGGGTCTCGTTCGGGTTCCTAGCGAGCGATCCGGCCGCGGCGTCGATGGCGGAGATCGCCCGAGCCGCCGTGGCGACGCGGCGCGGGGACGTCCCGTCGGTCACGAGTCGCACCCGGTACGCCGCGGCGAGCGCGGCGAGACCGGCACGGAGCTCGTCGACCCGCACGCGCCGCTGCTCGCGCTTGTGACGGTCCTCGATCGCCTGCCGACCCGCGAGGCGACGCTCCCCGTCGCGCTCCGCCGCCGCGGTGGCCGCCTCGATCTCCTCTCGCTGACGCTCGCGCGCGACCTCGACGAGCTCGTCGGCGGACGCGAGGATCTCGCCGACGAGGCTCGACACAGTCGCACCCGTCCCGTCGAGACGGCCCGGAAGGTCCCGCCAGCGCGCCTGGCGGGACGCGAAGCCGGGATCGCGCGCGAGTAGGCGGGCGCGGTCGAGGCGACCGCCGGCCGCAGCCGCAGCCCCGAGCGCGACGTCGGGAGCGATCCCTTCTCCGACGAGGGCGACTTCCAGGCTCGAGACGTCGAGCGGGACGAACTCGACCTCGACGCAGCGGCTCGCGATGGTGACGAGCCCCGGACTGACGGACTCGGCGAGCACGACGAACACCGTCGTCTCCGGCGGCTCCTCGAGCGTCTTCAACAGCACGGGAGCCGCCTGCCCGACGAGTTGGAAGTCGGTGAGGACGATCACCTGGCGAGGCGCGGCGACCGGGCCGCGCTGTGCGAGGGAGACCACGGCACGAGCGTCCTCGACGAGGATCGAGGCACCGGTGCGCTCGACCACCGTGACGTCCGGATGCCTCCCGGCGAGGGTGTCCCGGCACGCGGGGCAATCGCCGCAGCCGCCGTTCGGGCAGACCAGAGCGGCGGCGAACGCGACCGCCGACTCGCGACGACCCGTGCCGGGTGGTCCGAGGAAGAGGTAGGCGTGCACTGGGGCTGCTACGGAGCCGGCGAGGATGGAGGCGGCGCGCTGCTGGGCGGCTAGTCCCGCCATGACAGGTGGCAGGTCCCGCCGAGCGCTCGCGCTCGCCGGAGCGTCGGTCATGGCGAACGGTCGGGGGTGGCCGGTGCGAGTCGGTACTCGACGACCTCGGCGATGTCCTCGGCGACCTTCTCCGGGCTCCCGCCCCCGTCGACGACGGCCCAGCCGCACTGCTCGGCGAGCATCTGAAAACCGGCGCGTACACGCGCGTGGAACTCTGCGTCCTCGGCCTCGATCCTGTCGGGCACGGCGCTCCGGCGACTTGCCGCGACCTGCTCGTCGAGCTCGACAAGCACGGTGAGGTCCGGAACGAGTCGACCGGAGGCGATCGCGCAGGCCTGCTCGACCTCCTCGAGCGGCAGACCTCGCCCGTAGCCCTGATAGGCGATGGTCGAGCCGGTGAAACGGTCGCACACGACGTCCCGGCCGCTCGCAAGAGCCGGGAGGATGACCTCGCCGACGTGCTGCGCCCGGGCCGCGACCATGAGCAGGAGCTCTGCCCGGGGCTCGACGTCGCCGACGGAGGGATCGAGGAGCAGCGCACGGGCGCGCTCGCCGAGCGCCGTTCCGCCCGGCTCCCGGGTGACCACGGCGTCGAGACGACGGGCAAGCAGGCCGGCCTGGGTGGACTTGCCCACGCCTTCCCCGCCCTCGAGCACGACGAACCGACCTCGAGCGCGCATCAGGGGCAGACTACGGCACCGGCCTGTCACACGGGCGACTCCCGATGGTGCAGGCCTCCGCTGTCGGCGGCGACGACGGACCCGGCAGATCAGCCGGGCTCGGGCGTTCCAGAGCTAGCCGCGGCTCCAGCTGCGCGGTCGCCCGCGGTGCCGCCGCGCTTCACAGGGGACCTCGCGGCCGCCTTCTTCACGGCCGCCTTCTTGGCGGGGGCCTTCTTCGCCGCTGCCTTCTTGGCCGCTGCTTTCTTCGCGGGGGCCTTCTTGGCCGCGGTCTTCTTCGCAGCTGCTTTCTTGGCGGGAGCCTTCTTCGCACCGCGCCCGCGCTTGGCCGGCGCCGGTCCGGCGGCGCGCTTGTCCGCGAGCAATTCCGCCGCCCGCTCGGGCGTGATGCTCTCCGCGTCGTCGCCGCGACGCAGCGAGGCGTTCACGGTCCCGTCGGTGACGTACGGTCCGAACCGGCCCTCGCGCAGCACGATCGTGCCCCCGCTCACAGGATCGGCGCCGAGCTCGCGCAACGGCGCGGCGGCCGCCCGCCCGAAGCGCCGCTGCTTCGGCTGTGCCAGGAGCGCCAACGCCTCGTCCAACCCGATCTCGAGCAGCTGGTCCTCGCTGTCGAGGCTGCGCGAGTCCGATCCCCGCTGAACGTAAGGCCCGTAGCGGCCGTTGCGGGCGACGATCTCCTCACCGGTGGCCGGGTCGGCGCCGACCGTGCGCGGCAGCTTCAGGAGCTCGAGCGCTTGCTCGAGGGTGATGGCGTCGAGCGACATCGACTTGAACAGCGACGCCGTGCGCGGCTTTTCCCCGCCGTCGGTGTCGCCCAGCTGGACGTATGGCCCGAACCTGCCGGCTCGCGCCACGACGGGCAAGCCCGTCTCGGGATCCGAGCCGAGCTCTCGATTGCCCGCGGGAGCCGCGAGGAGCTCCTCGGCGCGAGCGACCGTGACCTCGTCGGGAGCGAGGTCCTCCGGTATCGAGGCGCGCTCCTCGCCGTGCTGCAGATAGGGACCGTAACGGCCGACGCGCACGACGATCTGCTCGCCGTCGGCGCCGGCGCCGATGGGAATCGAGTTGACCTCGCGGGCATCGATCGTCGCGAGGTGTGCCAGCACGGCGTCCTTCAGGCCGTGGTTGCCATCGACACCGACGAGGTGGGGCTCGTGGTCGAGGGCGCCGTCCGGAGCCGCGGCCGGCGCCGCGACCGGCACGACATCCGCGCCGCCCACGCTCGACGGCTCGCCGAAGTAGAAGCGCTGCAGCCAGGGCACGGACTCTTCGTTGCCCGAGGCGATCTCGTCGAGGTCGTCCTCCATGCTCGCCGTGAAGCCGTAGTCGACGAGCGATGGGAAGTGTTGCTCGAGCAGCCCGACGACGGCGAAAGCGGTGAACGACGGGACGAGCGCGCTCCCCTTTTTCCAGACGTAGCCGCGATCCTGGATCGTCTGCAGCATGCTGGCGTAGGTCGACGGACGGCCGACGCCCAGCTCCTCGACGCGCCGGACGAGCGAGGCCTCGGTGTAGCGAGCCGGGGGCTTGGTCGAGTGGTCCTCGGTGAACACGTCTCGCGCATCGAGCCTGTCCCCGACGGCGAGCTGTGGCAAGCGGACGTCCTGCTCACGCTGGCCGTCCTCGACCTCGTCCTCGCCCTCCCGGTAGACGAGCAGGTAGCCGGGAGCGGTGATCACCGTGCCGGACGCGCCGAAGGTCGCGACGGTCCCCGCAGGCAGCCCCGCCGCCTCTCCAGTCGTGGCGCCGTCGATGCGCAGCCGCGCGGTGACGCCCGTGGCATCGTTCATCTGCGAAGCGACCGTGCGCTGCCAAACGAGCTCGTACATCCGTAGCTCGTCGCCGTGCAGCTCACGAGCCAGCTCCGAGGGTGCCCGGAAGCGCTCACCAGCGGGGCGGATCGCCTCGTGAGCCTCCTGCGCGTTCTTCACCCGACGGTCGTAGGTCCGTGGCGCCTTGGGCACGTTCGACTCGCCGTAGAGCGTGCGGGCCTGCTCCCGGGCCGCGTCGAGCGCCGTCTGCGACAACGTCGTCGAGTCGGTGCGCATGTAGGTGATGTAGCCCTGCTCGTAGAGCCTTTGGGCCACCTGCATGGCGCGCTGGGCCGAGAACCGGAGCTTGCGACCGGCCTCCTGCTGGAGGGTCGAGGTGATGAACGGGGCGGCGGGAGAGCGCCGGTAGGGCTTGTCGTCGACCGAAGCGACCTTGAGCTCGGCACCTTCGAGTGCCGTGACGAGCGATCCGGCGCTCTGCTCGTCGAGCAGTACCGCCGATCCGGGATCGCGGAGCTGGCCGTCTGGTCCGAAATCGCCGCCGTCGGCGACGCTGCGACCGTCGAGAGCAAGGAGCTGGGCGTCGAACTGCTCGTCCGCTGCGGTGCCGAAGGTCGCTGACACGCTCCACCACGCTGCGGAACGAAAGCGCATCCGCTCGCGCTCTCGCTCGACGACAATGCGCGTGAAGACACTCTGCACCCTGCCGGCCGACAGGCCCTGCATGACCTTCTTCCAGAGCACCGGGGAGATCTCGTAGCCATAGAGGCGGTCGAGCACCCGGCGCGCCTCCTGCGCGTCCACGAGCCTTCGGTCGAGGTCGCGCGGGTTGGCGATGGCGTGCTCGATCGCCTGTCGCGTGATCTCGTGGAAGACCATCCTCTTCACCGGCACCTGCGGGGCGAGCACCTCCAGAAGGTGCCAGGCGATGGACTCACCCTCGCGGTCCTCGTCCGTCGCGAGATAGACCTCGCTCGACTGCCCGACGAGCGACCGGAGCTTGCGCACCTGCTCCTGCTTCTCGCGTGAGATGACGTAGAGCGGCTTGAAGTCGTTGTCGACGTCCACCCCGAGACGGGCCCAGGACTCGCCCTTGTACGCCGCGGGCACCTCGGCCGCGGATCGCGGCAGGTCACGGATGTGACCGATCGACGATTCCACGAGGTATGCGTCCCCGAGAAAGCGCGCGATCGTCTTGGCCTTGGCGGGTGACTCGACGATTACGAGGGGCTTTGCCATCTAGCTAGGAGCCTTCCGAGTGCCTACGAGCCCACGGGCGCGGAGCCGGAGATTATCGATCACCGGAACCAGTAGCCAAGCACGGCTCGAGGGGGTCGGCGACAAACCATGGTCAGCTCGCCCCCTGGCGGCCCCGCCGGTGAGCGGTGAAGGGTTGCCGCTCGCCTCACGATCGAGAGCCCCCGTCGTCTCCGGATGCGCCGGAGATGATCGTGTAAACGGGGTTGATCATCGCCGGTCGCTTGTTGCGCTCACCGACGATCCCCTCGACGATCAGGCGGGCCCCGGGTTCGATGCCGGGGACGAGCCGACGACCCTGGAACACGAGCAGCAGCTGGCCGGTGCCGTCGACCAGGGTGCACTCGAGACTCGAGATCCCGGCCCGCGGCTGGACCCGGACAGAACGGATCCGCCCGGCGACGCGGGCCCGCTGGCGCCAGCGCAGGTCGCGAATGCGCGTGGTGCCCGGGGGCGGGCCGTTCGGGAAGATGTCCGCCTCATCCGCCGCAGCCGCCAGTGCGAGTGCGACCGCGCTCGCCTGGCGCTGGCGGGAGTTGGGACCGGCCGTCTCCTGCTCGACCGCTCCGAGGTCCCGACGCTCGCTGTCGGCGGCTCGTGACAGCTCGTCGGGCCAGGCCGCCAGGGCCCGGCGACGGCGCCGGCCGACGAAGAACGGGATGATCGTCGCGCTCGCGTTCGGGATCTGGCTCACGTAGCCCGAGATGCGCTCGCTCGTGCGGTCATGCAGCAGCCGGCTGAAGGGACCGCCGAACACCCGCCGGGGCAAGAGCACGCTGACCTCGGTCTGGCCGTCGGACGCCAGCTCGGCGACCAGCTCCATCGCGGCTCGCGCGAGGCGACGGTCCGGACACTCCCTCAGCTCGAGCGAGACGTTCGCCAACCCGAGACGCGTCCACTGCTCCTCGAGTTCGCGCGCGACGACGGTGTCGAGGACGAAGTGCACCGCCCGCGGCTCGTCGGTCGAGAGCGAACGGGCATACTGCAACGCTCTCGCGGAGGCGAGGTCCAGCCGCTCGATGAATACGAGCACCGAGTGGCGGCGAAGCACCGGAGCCTCGGCGGCGTGCTGGACGTTGACCTCGAGCTCCTCCTCCTCCTCCTCGTAGGTGTGGTGGAGCCTGATGAGCACAGCCACGAGGATCGGGAACAGCACGACGACTACCCACGCTCCCTCGGTGAACTTCGTCACGGCGAAGATGAGCACGACGATCCCCGACAGCGCTGCGGCGAAGCCGTTGACGGCGAGCCTGCGCTGCCAGCCCTGGGTCTTGTGGCGCAGGTGGTAGCGGACCATGCCGGCGCCGGCCATGGTGAAGCCGGTGAACACCCCGATCGCGTAGACCGCGACGAGCGAGTTGACCCGGGCACGCGTCACGAGCAGGAGCGCCGTCGAGACGATCGCCAGGATGATGATCCCGTTCGAGAACACGAGGCGGTGGCCGCGGCGCGTCAGCTGGCGCGGCAGGAAGGCGTCCTTCGCGACGAAGTTTGCCAGGTTGGGAAAGCCGTTGAAGCTCGTATTCGCCCCCGTATAGAGGATGAGCATCGTCGCCGCCTGGACGAAGTAGTAGCCGATCTTCGCGGGGAGCGAGCCGCCGAGGACGTAGCGAACCTCCTGGGAGAGCACGGTCGGGCTGCCGTTCGTGAAGGGCACCGCGTGGGTCTTCCACGCGAGGAACGACACGCCGAGCACGAGCGAGCCGAGGATCGTCGACATGATCACGAGGACGCGCCGGGCGTTACGCCCCTCCGGCGGCTTGAACGTCGCCACACCGTTCGAGATCGCCTCGAGGCCTGTGAGCGACGAGCCGCCGTTCGCGAATGCCTTCATGACGACGAACAGGCTGGCCCCGTACAGCAGGTTGTTCGCAGGGTGGGCGTGGGCCGTCGGATAAGCCCCTGGCAGGTTGATGGCGTGCGCGTGGACTTCGCCGAGCAGCGTGCGGACGACGCCGATGACAACGACGATGCCGACGCTCGCGACGAACAGGTAGGTCGGCAGGGCGAAGGTGCGGCCCGCCTCGCGGATGCCCCGCAAGTTGCCGTACAGCAGCAGGAGCACGACGCCGATGGCGATCGGGACGTTGTACGGACTGAGCCTGGGGAACGCCGAGGTCACAGCGTCAGTGCCTGCCGCCGTCTGGACCGCCACGGTGACGATGTAGTCGATGATCAGTGCGACCGCCGCGATCTGCGCGACGTTGACGCCCAAGTTCTCCCTGGCCACGACGTACGCGCCACCGGCTCTCGTATAGACCATGACGACCTGGCAGTACGAGAGCGTGACGAAGAAGAGCACCCCGATCACCGCGAAGGTGATCGGAAGGAGCAGCGAGAACGCGGCGGCCCCGACGACCGGGACGAGGACCGTCAGCATCTCCTCCGAGCCGTAGGCCGTGGACGAGATGCAGTCGGGCGCGAGAACGCCGAGCGCCGTCGGGTTTCCGAGGCGCTGCTCCGAGAGCCGCTCGGAGACGAGCGGCGGACCCAGCAGCCTCTTCTTCAGCCGGTACGAGAGTGGCTCGGGAAGCTCCACGGTCGGGACCACGGGCCGGGGGCCAACGAGGCCCGGCGGCACGGGCGGGGAGCTCATACCCGTAGTCTGCACGTAGCGGAAGACCTCGACGCAATTCGGCCGCTATGCGTGGCCCGGGGGTGGCGAGTTGTGTCAGCCCTCCGCGCCGTGTTCGATAGAGGTGTGCACGTCATTGTCGTTGGTTGCGGTCGGGTCGGGTCACGGATTGCGCTGGAGCTCGTCCACGACGGCCACACGGTCGCCGTCATCGACCGCAACGAAGCCGCGTTCCACCGGCTTCCGGAGGGTTGGGGCGGGCTCAACGTCGTCGGGGCCGGATTCGACCGGGACCGGCTCGAGGAGGCCGGGGCGGGCCACGCGGCCGCGCTGGCAGCGGTGACCAGTGGTGACAACTCCAACATCTTGTGCGCGCGAATCGCCCGAGAGACCTACGAGATACCGGCAGTCGTGGCGCGCATCTACGACCCCCGCCGCGCCGAGATCTACCAGCGTCTCGGCATCCCGACGGTCGCGACGGTCACCTGGACGAGCGACCAGGTGTTACGCAAGCTCTTCCCCGAGCACACGGTCGCCGAGTGGGCGGACCCGACAGGTCGTGTCCGGCTCGTCCAGCGAGCGCTGCCCAACTCCTGGTGCGGTCGCAAGCTCTCGGCCCTCGAGGCCGAGACCGGCGCGCGGCTCGTGAGCGTCATGCGCTCCGGGGTGCCCTATCTCGGCGCCGACGATCTCGTCGGCCAGGAGGGAGACGTCTTGTACCTCGCGGTGACCTTCGCAGCGCGAAGCCGTCTCGACGAGGTGCTCGAGGCGAAGCCGGACGAAATTCCCGGACGCAAGGCGCTCGGTCGATGAGAGTCGTCATCGCCGGAGCCGGGGCCGTCGGCACGTTCCTTGCCGACGACCTCGCCGCTTCCGGACACGACGTCCTGCTCATCGAGAAGAACTTGAACGCCATCGAGCGGATACCGTGTCGACCGACCGTGGAGCTGCGCGGAGCCGATGCGTGCGAGGTCGACGTGTTGATCGGCGCCCAGCTCGACAAGGCCGACGTCGTCGTCGCTGCCACCGGAGAC
The DNA here is from genome assembly GCA_025464005.1 of Acidimicrobiaceae bacterium. Classification (GTDB taxonomy): domain Bacteria; phylum Actinomycetota; class Acidimicrobiia; order Acidimicrobiales; family Bog-793; genus RYN-46. Next base: position 10,002 of record JAODBO010000082.1, read on the forward strand.
GACGAGGACAACCTGGTCATCTCGCTGCTCGCGAAGCAGGAGTTCGCTGTGCCACGGGTGATCGCGCGTGTCAACCATCCGAAGAACCACTGGCTGTTCAACGAGACATGGGGCGTCGACATCGCGGTCTCGACCCCGCACCTGCTCTCGGCTCTGGTCGAGGAGGCCGTCTCGGTGGGGTCGCTCGTGCGGCTGCTCCACTTCGAGGGCGGCAACGCACGCCTTGTCGAGGTCACCCTCGCCGAGGGCTCGCCCGCCACCGGCGGCACCATCGCCGACCTGGGGCTGCCGCGCGGTGCGACGGTCGTGGCGGTGATCCGCGACGGCCACGTCGTGGTGCCCCGCGGCGACACGTCGGTCGACGTCGGCGACGAGGTCCTGCTCCTCGTGACCGGTGACTCCGAGGACGAGGTGCGGAGAATCCTCGTCGCGCCGTGACGAGCCCGGAGGGGCCGGTGCAGTCGGGGCCGGTGCAGTCGGCGGGGCTGCGCGAAGCGGCCTTCTTCGACCTCGACAAGACGGTCATCGCTAAGGCGGCGATGTCCGCCTTTCGGGGCCCGTTCTACGCCGAAGGGCTGCTCAGCCGGCGCTCCATCGCACGCGCCGTCTTCACCCACCTCGTCTATTTGAACCTCGGTGCGAACGAGCGGCGCCTCACGAGGATCCGGGAGTCGCTACTCAAGCTCACGAAGGGATGGGAGCGGGACAAGGTGGTCGCCGTCGTGGAGGCGACGATCGAAGACGCCGTCGAGCCCATCATCTACGCGGAGGCGATGGACCTCATCGAGTATCACCACGAGCTCGGGCGGCTCGTCGTGATCGTGTCGGCGTCTCCGGAGGAGATCGTCCGGCCACTCGGGCACCACCTCGGCGTCGACGAGACGATCGCGAGCCGTGCCGAGGTGGACGACGAGGGTCGCTACACCGGGTCGATGGCCTTCTACGCCTACGGACCGTACAAGGCCGAAGCTATGCGCGAGCTGGCGGAGCGCTGCGGCCTCGACCTCGAGGGCTCGTACGCCTACACCGACTCCTACACGGACCTGCCGATGCTCGAAGCGGTCGGCCACCCCGTCGCGGTGAACCCCGACAGGGTGCTCGCCAAGCTTGCGCGTGACCGATCGTGGGAGGTGCGCCACTTCGTCCGGCCCGTCAGGCTCCGCGACCGGGTCAGGGATCGGATGCGTGAGTCGAGCCGGCCGACGCCGGTGCAGATGGGAGGGGTGGTGCTGCTCGCCGCGGGAGCGACCGCGCTCGGCTGGTGGCTTGGCAGCTCGGGGCGTGCGGGCACCGACTGGATCGCGGAGAGCATCGCCACGCTGTGGGAGTAGCTCGGGCGCTCGGCCCAGGGCGAGGCGCCGTGCCGCTCAGCTCGAGCGGAGCCGCTTCGCGGCGACGACACCGAGACCGACGAGGACAGCGAGGATAAGCAGCTTCTTCACCATGGCGTCATCCTACAGAGCCGCGCTGCGCCCGGCGCCCCCCGATCTGCTCGAGCAGCACGGCGGCGAGCTCAGCGCCAGCGTCGACGGTCAGAGCGCAAGCCCGAGCGCGAGCCCAGCGCCGGCGGCGACGAGACCCAGCGCGAGACTCGCTAGAGCGTTGGTCACCGCCTCGACGTAGTCGCCCTCCTCGAACAGGCGCACGGTCTCGAAGCTCCAGGTGGAGAAAGTCGTGTAAGCGCCACAAAAGCCCGTCGCGAGCAGCGCCTGCACGCTCGGCCCGATATGGCCGTGCAGGTCGAGGCCCGTGAGCACGCCGAGCAGGAGCGATCCGGAGAGGTTGATCGCGAACGTACCCCAGGGGAAGTCCGATGCGACCCTCCCCGCGACGTAGCGATCGGCGAGGTAGCGCGCCGGAGCACCCACGAAGCCGCCTAACGCCACCGCCAGCACGATCATCAGCTCACGCCTCGCTCTGCTCCTCGAGCGCCTGTGGCTCGGTCGGGCCGAGCTCGACGGAGGCGTCGGCGCGTCCCGCGAGTCGTGCGAGGGCCATGCCGATCACTACGGCGACACCACCGGCGATCAGGCTGGAGAGCGCGTACGCGACGGCGGTTGCTACGTGGTGGCCACGCGAGAGGTCGACGGCTTCCACGGCGTACGTCGAGAAGGTCGTATATGCGCCAAGGAACCCGGTGGCAATGAGCGGCCGGGCGAGGCGAGCCCTCGGGAAACGATCGGAGAGCAAGACGAGCACGAAGCCGATCGCGAGGCTGCCGCTCACGTTCACCCAGAACGTCCCCCATGGGTACTGCCCCGCACGACTCGGCAGTGCGCGTTCCAGCTCGTAACGTGCGACGGCGCCCAACGCGCCGCTCGCGGCAACCACACTGACGATCGACCTCGTGGCCGGCCGGGAGCTCGCCGGTGTGCCCGCTCGGCGCTCGCCGGCCGCGTCGGGGTCGATGGGCAGAGCGTGGTGTCGGCCCTCGAGATCGCTCGTCTCGCCTCCCAACTTCTCGCACCTTCCGTCATCGCCCGCCCTGATCGGACGAGAGCGCGGTAGGAGCCATCAGCCTTACGGCGGTTATGGCGAGCTCCATCGCCACGCGTGAACCTACCTGGCCCTCGTCGGCGCGGCCAGCCGTTGCGCGCGTCGATAGCATCAGAGCAGGAACGGCCTCTGCAGCACGGCAAAGCGGCCCGCCAGGTCGACACCAGCACCAAGGAGGTTCCCGCAGTGATAGATGACCTCTCGACGAAGTCCCACGTCGTCGGCGACACCGGCACGGAACCGGAGACCCCACCCCCCGTCGCACCGGCAGGCGGCGGTGCGGCCGCGCTTATCGAGCCCCTGATCACGATGCTCCTCGGTGACGTGCCGCCGGTGCGGTTCGTCTTCTGGGACGACAGCTCGGTCGGGCCCGAGACGAGCCCGGGATTGGTGCGAGTCCACTCACCAGACGTCCTGCGCCGGATGCTGTGGTCCCCGGACGAGATCGGGGTCGTCCGGGCGTTCGTGGCCGGCGAGCTCGATGTGGAGGGCGACCTTTACGGCACGCTGCGCGCGCTCCACAACGCCTCCCCCTCCCGCATCCGGTTCGGGCCTCGGGCGCTCGTGTCACTCCTCCGGGGCGCCACGAGGACCGGCGCGCTCGGCCGACCGCTCGCGCCACCACCCGAGGAGATGCGATCCAGTCGGTTGCGACGGCACTCGAAGGACAGGGACGCGGCCGCCATCGGGCACCACTACGACGTGGGCAACGATTTCTACCGTCTCGTGCTCGGACCGTCCATGACCTATTCGTGTGCCCGCTTCGAGACCAGTACGACCTCGCTCGAGGACGCTCAGGCCGCCAAGCACGACCTCGTGGCTCGCAAGCTCGGGCTGCACGAGCGGTCCGGTGCACGCCTGCTTGACATCGGCTGCGGGTGGGGATCGCTCGCCATCCACGCCGCCGAGCGCTACGGCGCGGAGGTGGTCGGGATCACGCTCAGCCAGCAGCAGGCGGAGCTCGCTCGCGCGCGGGTCAAGGAGGCCGGGCTGGCGGGCAAGGTCGAGATCCGCCTGCAGGACTACCGCGACCTCGCCGGAGAGACCTTCGACGCGGTCTCCTCGATCGGCATGTTCGAGCACGTCGGCTCGGAGCAGAGCTCCTGGTACTTCTCGACGGTCCGCTCGCTGCTCGGCCCTGGCGGGCGCCTGCTCAATCATGCGATCTCCGCGCCGGGCGGCTCGAAGCTCGAGGGTCGGACCTTCATGCACCGCTACGTCTTCCCCGACGGCGAGCTCATCGACGTCGGCGAGGTCGCGCTCGCCATGGAGCGGGCCGGCTTCGAGGTCCGCGACGTCGAATCCCTGCGTGAGCACTACGCGACGACGCTACGGGCTTGGGTCGCCAACCTCGAGGAGCATTACGACGAGGCCGTGGCGCTCGTCGGAGACGGCCGGGCCCGAGTGTGGCGCTTCTATATGGCCGCCTCGGCGAACGGCTTCGAGGACGGCGGCCTGTCTGTGCACCAGGTGCTCGGCGTGGTCCCCGGGCCTACGGGCTGGAGCGGCATGCCACGGACCCGGGCCGAGTGGGGCTGACGAACTAAAAGTCGCCCGACGGGCGACAGCCGAGGCGCTCGACGAGCGCCTCGGCCGCTCAGGCGGTGATAAGTGACGTCCAAATTGCACACTCGCATCATCCAAGATTGGTGACGCCGCGTTCTAAATCTTGCCCTTGACCTGGGCGTGGTTACCAGACAGTGCCAAAGCAGCCCGTTGCGACTACCCCGATCGAGCTCAGGGCCTGCAGGGCCGGTCAAGAAGACGTGAGCGTTCGTCCCGGTGCTCGCGACGTGCCCGGGACATCGATCCACTGGACCTGCGTCTGACCTCAGAGCCAGCTGTCCAGTTCGATGCGACGCTGTGACCAGCGAGCGGCTACCGACCTGTCAGACTCACGGTCATCGTCTCGTCCAACTCGATGTCATCGACCTGTCCGATTCGGTGCGATTCGCCGTCCGATGTACTCGTAACTTTTCAGACGGTGAGCAGGTCCCGAGCGCCGGTGTCACTGGAGGGGTGCCTCAGCTTCGACATCGCACGGGCCTCGATCTGGCGAATGCGCTCGCGTGTCAGGTTGAAGTGCTCCCCGACCTCTTCGAGCGTGCGTGGCTCACCGCGGTCCAGACCGAAGCGCAGTCGGAGGATCTCCCGCTCGCGCTCGTCGAGCGGGGCGAGGAGACGGTTGATCTCGATCGGGAGCAGGGCCGTCGCCGCCATCTCGAAGGGCGACTCGGCCGAACGGTCCTCGACGACATCTCCGAGCTCCGCGTCGCCGTCCTCACGGAGCGGCTCGGAGAGCGAGAGCGGCTCTGCACGAAAGCGCAGCGCCTCGATCAGCTTGTCCTCGGGCAGCTCGACCTCTGCGCCGAGCTCGGCCAGGGTCGCCGGGCGCCCGAACTTGAGCTCGAGGCGGGCCTGGGCCTTCTGGACCCTGGCGAGGGTGTCGCCGGCGTGGACAGGCAGCCGGATCGTGCGGCCGGTGTTCGCGATGCCGCGGGTGATCGCCTGGCGGATCCACCACGTCGCATAGGTGGAGAACTTGAAGCCCTTACGCCAGTCGAACTTCTCGACCGCGTGCATCAGGCCGAGGTTTCCCTCCTGGATGAGGTCGAGCAAGGGCAGACCCGAGGCCTGGTACTTCTTCGCGATCGAGACGACGAGGCGGAGGTTGGACTGCACGAAGGTCCGCTGGGCCTCGTCCCCCTGGCGGATGGTGCGCTTCAGCTCGCGCCGGCGGGCCGGGGTGAGCTCCTTACCCGCCTTGGCGAGGTCCTCTTCTGCCTGGGCCCGGGCCTCTATGGCCTGGGCGAGGCGTACCTCGTCGTCCTTGGTCAGCAACGGGTACTGCCCGATGTCGGTCAGGTACAGCCGTACGAGGTCTTCCTCGTCCCGCTCGACTCGCTCCTTAGCCAACGCTGTGGGTCCTCCGTGCTCTAGGTCTGCGCCTCAGGGTGCTTGCCGATTCCCCGGGGCGCTGCCGCACCTGGGACATCCTGCAGCAGCGGCAGCTCATCGCCCACCCGAGCGGGCGGGGTGTCCATGACTCCGAGTCCCAGTGTACCGAGGCAGTCAAGTGGGTAGAACACAAGTTCAGGTTGAGGCGCGCGCGCCCGTCCGCTGACCTGGCTCTCGCAGGGTGCCGAACGGCCCGGCGCCACGTCCGAGCAGCTCCTCGACCGCGTGGCGCGTGGCGCCGGTGGGGACCGCGAGCAGCGCGGCGACGCCTGCGCCCTCGCGCCGCACGGCGTCGAGGTCCGCGAGCAATCGACCGAGCAGTCGCACGATCGGCGGGTCGGCGGCAGCCGAGGCGGCGGCGATGCGCTCGACGTAGCCGGCCGCCATCGCCGGGTACAGCGCCCCGAGAAGCCCGTCGAGGACCTCGACATCCTCCCCGCCAGTGAGCGCGACGAGTGCCGAGTCGAGCTCGGGGGACGGCGAGCGCGTACAGTCGGCAGCGGTGGGGAGGCCGACCGAGACGGGCAGCCGCTCCTCGACGAGGTGCGCACGCCATCCATGCGCGAGGCTGGCTCCCGCCAGGTACGCGGCGGCGGTCGGCTCGCTGCAGTGCGCCGCCCGCTTGCCGAGCGCGACGAAGGCTGCCAGCTCGACGTAGCGGTACCGGCCGAGCAGGTCCGCCGACTCGAGCAGGGTGAGCGGCCGCGTCATCAGGCGGGCTCCACCGAGGCGCTCGCCCCGCCGCCATTACGTGCCCCGAGAACGCGCCCGGCGCGAAAGCCGTTCGTCACCGGCATGCGTCGGTCCTTGCCGAAGGCCCGGCTGGTCACCCGCACCCCCGGCGGCGCCTGGCGGCGCTTGTACTCCGAGGCGTCGACGAGGGCGACCACCTTCAGCACCGTCGCCCCGTCGTGACCCAGCTCCACGAGCTCGGCGACCGACAGATCGCGCTCGACGTAGCCCTCGAGGATCGGGTCCAGCACCTCGTAGGGCGGCAGGGTGTCGTCGTCTCGCTGGTCCGCGCGCAGCTCGGCCGAGGGCGGCTTGTCGAGGATGGCCTGGGGCACCAGATCGATGCCCGCGCGGACGTTTCGCGCCCTGCACAGCTCGTAGACCAGCGTCTTCGGCACGTCCTTGACGACCGCGAACCCTCCCGCCATGTCGCCGTAGAGGGTGGCGTAGCCGACGGCCATCTCGCTCTTGTTGCCGGTGGTGAGGACGAGCCAGCCGAGCTTGTTGGACAGCGCCATAAGCAGCGTGCCCCTCGCACGCGCCTGGAGGTTCTCCTCGGCTAGATCGACCGGGCGGCCATCGAAGGCCGGGGCGAGCAGCTCCAAGTACGCGGCGTGCACGCTCTCGATCGGCAGGACCTGAAGGTCGATCCCGAGGTTGGCGACGAGCTGGGCGGCGTCGTCGAGCGAGCCCGACGACGAGAACCGCGACGGCATCGCGACGCCGTGGACGTGCTCGGCTCCGAGCGCGTCCACGGCGACCGTCGCGACGAGCGCCGAGTCCACGCCGCCGGAGAGCCCGAGCACGACGTCGGAGAACCCGCTCTTTCCGACGTAGTCGCGCGTCCCGAGCACGAGCGCCGCGTACACCTCGTCCGCGGGTGCGAGCCGGTCTGCGAGGGCTCCGGGCAGCCGTCCGGCGGGCGCCTCGATGTGCCCCTCCGTCACGACCGACACGGGCAGCGCCTCGGCTTGCGAGCGTCCTCTCGGCTCCAGCAGCCGCCGGCGGTAGGAAGGCCGCACCTGGAGGTCGCAGACGAGCGTCTCCTCGACGAACTGGCCCGCCGACGCGAGCAACTCACCCGACGCGTCGAACAGCATCGACGCTCCGTCGAACACCAGCTCGTCCTGGCCGCCGACGAGGTTGACGTACGCGAGCGCGCAGCCGGAGTCGAGCGCCCGGGTGGCAAGCATGCGCTCGCGCTCGGCGACGACGCCGGCGCGATAGGGCGAGGCATTCAGGCTGACGAGAAGCTCGGCACCACCCGCAGACTGACGCGACATGGGCCCGCCCGGGGACCAGGCGTCCTCGCAGATGGTCACCCCCACCCGGACGCCCCCGACGAGGAACAACGGCGTGTCACCCGTGCCGGGGGCGAACCACCGCTGCTCGTCGAACACGCCGTAGTTCGGAAGCAGCTCCTTGCGCCATACCCCGTGCACCTTGCCGCCGCCGCACACCGCGGCGGCGTTGTGGAGATCCCGGCCGGGCTCGACGAACCCGACGACCGCCGTGCAGAGCGTGGTGGCGGCCGCGACCTGCTCCAGCGCGCGGGCGCTCGCCGCGACGAAGGACGGCTTCAATAGGAGGTCTTCGGGCGGATAGCCCGTGAGGACGAGCTCGGGGAACACCGCCAGGTCGGCCCCCGCGTCCTCAGCCGAGGCGAGCGCGCGGAGCACCCGGGCGACGTTCCCGTCGACGTCGCCGACGACTGCGTCGAGCTGGCACAGGGCGATCCGCACACTGCTCACAGGGCCGATCGTACCGGGGAGCAGGAGGTCACCGGGTGGCCGGCTGGCTCCGGGTCGGCTCTCCTGCGACACTTGGCAGCGCCGGAGCAGTCGCCGAGGCGGGTCGAGGGCAACGGAATCGACTACGGATCGCAGCGGGAAGGATCGGGCGATGCAGAGCCAGCGTGACTACGTCTTGCGAACTGTGGAAGAGCGTGGCGTGCGCTTCATCCAGTTCTGGTTCACCGACGTCCTCGGCACGGCCAAGACGTTCTCGATCACGCCCGTGGAGCTCGAGAACGCGCTCGACGAGGGAATGACCTTCGACGGATCGGCGATCGACGGTTTCTCCAGGGTCCAGGAGAGCGACGTGATCGCGCTCCCGGATCCGAAGACCTTCCAGATCCTGCCGTTCCGGACGGGGCCGGAGGACACGGTCGCCCGGATGTTCTGCGACATCTCGAACCTCGACGGCTCGCCGTTCGAGGGAGATCCGCGCCACGTGCTGCGCAGGGCGCTGGAGCGAGCGCACGACCGAGGCTTCAGCTTCTTCGCGGCGCCCGAGCTCGAGTACTTCTACTTCGCTACAAACGACCCGTCCTCGCCCCCGAAGACGCTCGACTCCGGCTCCTACTTCGAGCTCACCGTCGCGGATCTCGCGACCGACCTGCGCAAGCGGACCGTGATGACCCTCGAGGAGATGGGTATACCGGTCGAGTACGCGCAGCACGAGGACGCGCCGAGCCAGCACGAGATCGACCTCCGCTACACCGACGCGCTGACGATGGCGGACACGATCATGACCGTGCGGCTCATGGTCAAGGAGATCGCACAGGAGCGCGGCGCGTACGCGACGTTCATGCCGAAGCCGCTCGCCGGCGTGCAGGGCTCGGGGATGCACACCCACTTCTCGCTGTTCGCGGAGGGAAACAACGCCTTCCACGACGACGAGGACGAGCGCGGCCTTTCCAAGGTCGCCAGGCAGTTCATCGCCGGCCTGCTCGAGCATGCCGCCGAGATCACCGCCGTGACCAACCAGTGGGTGAACTCCTACAAGCGTCTGGTCGCCGGCTACGAGGCTCCGGTCAACGTCTCGTGGGCCTACAACAACCGCTCGGCGCTCGTCAGGATCCCGATCGTCAAGCTCGGCAAGAGCGACTCGACCCGCATCGAGTTCCGCTCACCAGATCCTGCGTGCAACCCGTACCTCGCGTTCGCCGTCATTCTCGCTGCCGGACTTCGCGGCATCGAGAAGGGCTACGAGCTGCCGCCCGAGGCCGACACCAACCTCTTCCTCATGTCGCCGCGAGAGCTCGACGCGGCAGGGATCAAGCCGCTGCCGAAGAACCTCGACGCTGCGCTCGCCGCGATGGAACGGTCCGAGCTCGTGGCCGAGACCCTCGGCGAGCACGTGTTCGAGTGGTTCCTGCGCAACAAGCGCAGCGAATGGGAGGAGTACACCCGACAGGTGACCCCGTACGAGCTCACCCGCTACCTGCCAGCGCTCTGACCGATGGAGCCGCTCCTCTGCTTTCCTGATCCACCGGTGACCCAGCTCGCCAAGGCGTTGGACGCGGCCGGCTACCCCTGGATGTCGGTTACAGACGTCGAGGCGGCGAAGCGCCTCGAGCCGGAGGACGGCTGGGCCGGAGCGATCGTCTCGGCGGTGGAGGACCCCGACGGCGCGTTCGGACTGTGCCGGAGCCTGCGCAAGCGGGAGACATCGCTCACGCCGCTGCTCCTCATCATCGAGGCGCACCAGCTCGCCGAGCTCGAGCTGCGCGAAGACCTGTTCGACGACTTCACCATCGCCAGCTCGATGCCCGACGAGATCGAGGCACGACTCGGGCACCTGCTTTGGCGCACCGGACGGGGTAAGCGCCACGACGTCATCGCCTACGGGCCGCTCGCGCTCAACCTCGAGACCTACCAGGCGGTCGTGGCGGGGCGCCCGCTCGACCTGACGTTCATGGAGTACGAGCTGCTTCGCTTCCTCGCCGCGCATCCCGGGAAAGTCTTCACTCGCGAGGTGCTGCTCTCGCGCGTGTGGGGATACGAGTACTTCGGCGGAGCGAGGACCGTCGACGTCCATATCCGGCGGCTTCGAGCCAAGCTGGGCGAGGAGCATGCCCACCTGATCGAGACGGTCCGGAGCGTCGGCTACCGGTTCGGGCGCGCTCGCTGGGCGCCCTGAGCACACGGGTCGGTCGCCGCGCGATCGGGACCGGCGCGCGATCGGAACCGCCGCGCGATCGGGATGCGCGGTGAGCAGCGCTGGCTAGCCCTTCGCCTTCTTCTTCGTCGCGGCGGTGTTCGAGGTGGAGGTCCCGGCCGCCCCTTGAGCCTGGGTCGTGAGCGCGATCGCGTACGGGCCGCCGGGGGCCGCGATCGGTGTCCCGACGGTGTGCGTCTTCAGGTCGACCGGCACGATCGTCCCTGCGCCGAAGCACGTCACCCAGGCGGTCACACCGGTGATGGCGATGCCCTCGGGGCTCTTGCAGGCGGCGATGGGACTTCCCACGGCCCCCGTCGCCACGCTGACCGGGGTGACGTTGTCGCCCGCCGCCACACCCGACGGTGCCGCCGCGACGTACACCGTCGAGCTCTCACCGGGGGCGAAGGCCAGCGCCTGAGGCGCGCCTCCCACCCCGACCGGCGTGCCGGCCGTGGCGGAAGCGGCGGCGATCGGGGACACGCTGTCGGAGTTGGAGTTGGCCACGAAGACGGTCGAGCCGTCGGGCGAGACCGCGACGGCGGTGGGCGCGTTACCTACGGTGATCGGTGACGACGCCTTCCCCGTGGCGAGGTCGATCGGCGTGACGGTGTTGCCGATGGCGCCCGTCTGGCCGGCCACGATCGCGCCGGCGTCGGCGACGTAGGCGGTCTTGCCGTCAGGGGTGATCACGATGCCCTGCGGACCCTTTCCGACAGAGATCGGCGACATGGCCTTGCCGGTCGTGAGGTCGATCGGAGTGACGGTGTCCCCGATCGGGCTCGAGCCGGCGTCGGTGACGTAAGCCGTCTTGCCGTCGGGGGCGATCGCAATGCCTGCGGGCCCGGTTCCCGCCGAGATAGCGGGCCGCGCCTTGCCCGTCGCGAGGTCGATCGGGGTGACGGAGTTGGACGCGTAGTTCGTGACGTACGCGGTCTTCGCGTCGGGGGCGATGGCGACGGCGTCGGGGAAGATCCCGACGTGGATCGACGCCGCGGGCCCGGTGCCCGACCCCGACGTGACGTTGACCGGGACGACGGTGTCCCCGAGGCCGAGCCCCGACCCGGTGCCGACGAGCGTGACGTAGGCCACGACCTCTGGAGGAAGGGGCGGCAACGTCGAGGTGGTGGTGCTCGGCAACGCGGCGCCGCCTCCGCCGCACGCGCCGGCGACGAGGGCTACCGCCCCCGCGGCGATCACGGGCAATCCGGCGCGCCGGTGGCGCGCGACGCTGTCGCGGATCACGATGACGGTAGGAAGGCCCAGGCCTCGATCTCGACGACCGCTCCGAGCGGCAGCGCCCGCACGGCGACGGCGGTGCGCGCCGGGCGGCGGTCGCCGAAGGCCTCGAGGTAGGCGTCGTTCATCGCGTCGAAGTCGACGATGTCGACCATGAACACCGTCGTCTTCACGACGTCGTCGAGGGTGGCCCCTTCTGTGCCGAGCACGGAGGCGACGTTCGCGACCGCTTGGCGCACCTGTGCGGAGAGCCCGTCGGCGAGCACGCCGTCGACGGCTCCCAGCTGTCCGGAGCAGACGAGGAAATCCCCCGCCCGGACGACGCTCGAATAGGGACCGGCGACGCGCGGCAGGGCGGTCACGTCGTTGACGGTGCGCTGCGAATCAGCTGAAGGACGAGCCGCAACCGCAGGTACGCGAGGCGTTCGGGTTGGTGATGTGGAAGCCCGCTCCTTGGAGACCGTCGCGGTAGTCGAGGGTCGCACCCTTCAGCAGCTCGGCGCTCTCGGGGTCGACGGCCACCTTCACGTCCGAGAAGGACCGGACGACGTCGTCGTCGGCGAGCTCCGCGTCGAAGAACATGTCGTAGCTGTAGCCGGAGCACCCACCCGGGCGCACGGCGACGCGCAGCGCGAGTCCCTCGCTGCCGGGCTCGTCGGCGAGCAGCTCGGTCACCTTCCGCACGGCGTCGTCGGTGAGGGTCACCGGGCCCGGCCGACGGCCGATCTGCACTGAACTGGTGGCGATGCTCACTTGGCGCTCCTCCTCGTCTCTGCACAGCATCCTACCAACGAGTCACCGCTCGTCGTCGCGACCCCTCCAGGTAGCATGATCAGGGATGACGCACGACGAGACACTACCGGCGGCGACCCCGGAGGTGACCGCGGACGCCGTGCTCGACGCGCTGCGCGACGTCGTCGACCCCGAGTTGCACGAGAGCCTCGTCGAGCTCGGGATGATACGCAACGTCGAGGTCACCGGGGCCGTCGTGGCGGTGGACGTGGCGCTCACGATCGCGTCGTGCCCGCTCCGGGGCCAGATCCGTGAGGACGTCGCGAGCCGAGTCGGCCGGCTGGCCGGAGTCGCCGACGTCGAGGTTCGGATCGGAGTCATGGGCGCCGAGGAGCGCTCCGCGCTGATGGCACGCGCCCGGCGCGCCGCGCAGCAGCGGGCCGTCGCCGTGGACCTTCCGCCGTCGGCCCGAGTGCTCGGCGTCGTCTCCGGCAAGGGCGGCGTGGGCAAGTCGTCGATCTCGGTCAACCTCGCGGTGGCCCTCGCCTCCCGGGGTCTCACCGTCGGTCTGCTCGACGCCGACATCTGGGGCTTCTCGATTCCGCGGATGCTCGGTGTGGACGGGCCCCTCGAGGTGCGGGGCATGAAGATGCAGCCGATCGAGCGCAAGTTCGGCGCCGGCGCGGTCAAGGTCGTCTCGATGGGCTTCCTGTCCGGCGAGGACGACGCGATCATGTGGCGCGGGCTCATGTTGAACCGAGCCCTCCAGCACTTCCTCGAGGACGTCGAGTGGGGCCGGGTCGACTACCTCGTCGTCGACATGCCGCCGGGCACCGGTGACGTGCAGATGGGCCTGGCCCGCATGCTGCCGCGCACCGAGCTGCTCGTTGTCACCACCCCGGGCCTCGCCGCGCAGAAAGTGGCCGGACGTGCGGCCGACATGGCCCGCAAGGGACACCTGCGCATCGCCGGTGTCATCGAGAACATGTCCGGCTTCACCTGCGGGCACGGCGAGCGGTACGAGCTCTTCGGCAGCGGCGGAGGCCAACGCCTCGCCGAGGAGATCGGCGCCCCGCTCGTCGGCCGCGTGCCGCTCGATCCGAGCGTCGCTGTCGGCGGTGACACCGGGGCGCCCGCGGCACTCGATACCGCCAGCCCGATCGCCGCGGTCTTCGCCGACCTGGCGGAGCGTGTCGCCACCGAGATCGCTCCCCTCGTCGACCTCGAGGGCTGCAGCGCACGCCTCCTGGCCAACGTCGAGGCTGCCCTCGACCGATCGGCCAGCTGAGCTCGAGCCGCGAGGCGGCGCCGGGCGGTCGCGAGCGCCGGTGGGAGCCCGTCAGGCGGTCGTCCAGCTAGCGCCCGGGTCGTCCGGGTCGGCGGACCGGGCGCGCCCTTCGACACCGAGCTTGCGCAGGTGCGCCCAGACCTGGAGCCGCGAGGCGTCGACGAGGCCGACGGCGAGCATCGGGTAGACCGCTGCCGCGAGGTCGCCGATGGTGACGGGACCGAGTGCCGCGAGGAGCTCGAGCACCTGCGCCTCGCGCTGCAGCCGGTGCGCGATGTACGACTCGAGGACTGTGCGAGGAGAGCTCATCGGCTCGCCGTGGCCGGGAGCGATGAGATCGACGGCCGGGTCGAGACGAAGCACCCGGTCGAGGCTCTCGAGGTAGGCCGTCATGTCGCCTTCGGGAGCGGCCACGACAGTCGTGGTGCCCCCGAGCACGTGGTCGCCCGAGAACAGCAGACGCCGCGGGGGATGAAGCCGGGCGGGCGCGGGTCCCGATTCCGTCGCCGGATCTCGCCCCGGTGCCGGCACGCGATCCAGCACGTAGCAGAGGTGATCGGCCGAGTGCCCGGGGGTGTGCAGGGGCTGGAGCCGCCAGCCGGGGACGGCGACGACGTCGCCTTCGCTGAGCACCGCGTCCGGTCGGTACCCACCGCGTCCCGGCGGCCCGAGCACGACCGCGGCACTGCGATCGGCCAGCTCACGGGCGCCGGACGCGTGGTCTAGGTGGCTGTGGGTGATCACGACGTAACGGACCGATCCGCCGGTCACCTCGAGCAGTCGGTCGATGTGGGCCGAGTCGGCCGGACCAGGATCGACGACGATCGAGTTCACGGCCCCGATCACGTAGCTGTTCGTCCCCTTGCCGGTCATCGGCAACGGATTGTTGGCGACGATCCTCGAGACGCCGGGCTCGATCTCGACGGGCGCGCCGGTCAACCGGCGCGCCCGGCCGGCCTGGTCAGCCGGCGCGGCGATCGAGGAGCTGCTTGCGCTCCATCTCGTTGAGACCGCCCCAGATGCCGTGCGGCTCGCGGATACGGATCGCGTAATCGAGGCAGGGCCGGCGCACCGGGCACGAGTCGCAGATGGCTTTCGCCGCGTTCTCGCGCTCGTGCCGCTCCTCTTTGCGCTCGACGTGGGGCGGCGGGAAGAACACCTCGGCCTGAGGTCCGCGGCATGAGGCCTTCACGTGCCATATTTCGTCGGATCGCCTCGCGACCACGACCCCCTCCTCGTGTCGTCCTTACCGAATCGATTGCATCTCACGCTCCGGACCAGCCCCGCGCCAACCCGAAGCGACCACTGCCGCAGTTGCGACGCTACCGCCCGTTAGCACCTCTGACAAGGGGGAACTCTCGAGCGTGCGAATTACCTGTGACACGGCTGGGCGCGCTGTACTGGCTATGGCGCTCGGGGCGCGGCGGTAGTGTCGCCTCCAGATGGACGTTTCCGCCTTCTGCCGGCAGAGCAACGTCGTCGTCGTGGTCGGCAAGGGTGGCGTCGGCAAGACGACTGTGACCGCCGCGCTCGCGAGGACCGCGGCCGAGGCCGGCCTCGACGTGCTCGTCCTCGCGCTCGACGACAGTGGCGGCCTCCCCGCGCTGTTCGGGCGCGACGAGCCCTTCGGCTACACCGAAGTCGTCCTCGTCGAGGGCGCGCCCCCCGCGGCCTCGCCCGACGGGCGCCGGGACCGGCCGGGACTGGTCCCGGGCCGCATCCGGGGCCGGGTGCTGACGCCCGACGCCGCGCTGCTCGAGTACCTCGCCGATCACGGGCTCGGGCGCGTGTCACGGCGCCTCGTGCAGAGCGGCGCGCTCGACGTCGTCGCGACCGCGATCCCGGGCGTCCGCGAGATGCTCGTGCTCGCCCGGCTCAAGCAGATCGAACGCGACGGAGTCGCCGATCTCATCATCCTGGACGCTCCCGCGACCGGCCATGCGGTCACCTTCCTCACCAGCTCCGGCGGGCTCGCCGACGCCGCTCGCGGCGGGCCGCTGCGCTCCCAGGCCGAGCAGGTCGTGGAGATGCTCTCCGACCCGGCTCGCTGCCAGGTGCTGCTCGTGACCGCACCGGAGGAGACGCCGGTGAACGAGGTCGTCGAGACCGCGTACCGCCTCGAGGACGAAGTCGGGACGAGACTCGGCCCCGTCGTGGTGAACGGCTGCTATCCCGTGATCGACCATCTCGACGCTGATCCGATCGCCGCGGCGCGCGCCGCCGGGGTCGCCGAGCCGTCCCCGTCCGACGCCCGCCGGATCCATGAGGCGGCGCACTTTCGCTCGAGGCGCCAGGCAGTCGAGCGCCACCAGCTCGAGCGCCTCGCGACCGAGCTCCCGCTGCCGCGGGTCGTGCTGCCCTACCTGTTCACCGCAGGGGTCGGTCCGGCCGAGGTCGTCTCCCTCGCGGCCTCGCTGACGGCCGGGATCGAAGCGCTCGCGTGAGCGGTGCCCGCGACGGCGGCGGCGAAGCCGCGGGGCAGCGGGGGCCGTCGCGGGCGCCCGGGCCGACCGATCTGGCAGGGATCGTCGCCAAGCGGAGCGTGCTCGTCTGCTGCGGCTCGGGTGGCGTGGGCAAGACGACGACGGCCGCGGCGCTCGCGCTCTTCGCCGCGGGGCAGGGGCGGCGCGCATGTGTCGTGACGATCGATCCGGCGCGCCGGCTCGCCGACGCGCTCGGCGCAGTAGACGTGACGAACGTGCCGCACCGGATCGACGGGCCGTGGGCCGGCGAGCTCTCGGCGGTGATGCTCGATGCCAAGGGCACCTTCGACGACCTCGTGCACCGTTACGCGGCCGACGACGAGCAGGCGGCGCGTATCCTCGGCAACCGGCTCTACCAGAATCTCGTGTCCGCGCTCTCGGGCACCCAGGAGTACATGGCGACGGAGAAGCTGTTCGAGCTCCACGAGAGCGGCGACTTCGACCTCGTCGTCGTGGACACGCCGCCGACGCGCAACGCGCTCGACTTCCTCGAGGCGCCCAGCCGCCTCGCCGGCTTCTTGGACAATCGGGTCTTCCGGCTGCTGCTCACGCCGGGAAGGGCCTACCTGAAGGCGATGAGCGTCGCGACCCAGCTCCTGCTGCGCACCATCGGCAAGGTTGCGGGCAGCGAGATCGTAGAGGACACGATCGCGTTCTTCCAGGCTTTCGAGGGGATGGAGGAGGGTTTCAGGGAGCGGGCCGCCCGCGTCGAGCGCCTGCTCGCCGATGCCGGCACGGGCTTCGTGGTCGTCGCCGCACCGCGCCGAGACTCGATGGACCAGGCGGAGTTCTTCGCCGCCAAGCTCGCATCCTCGGGCCACACCCTCGACGCGCTCGTGGTGAACCGCGTCCACCCTGACTTCGGACCCCCGATCGACGCGCCGCCGGCGGCGGCCGTGGACGCGCTCGCCGCGGCGAGCTGGACCGCGCTCACCGACAACCTGGGCGAGATGGGCGCCGTCGTCGCCCGGGAGTCGGCCTTCCTCGCCTCGCTCGAGGAAGCGGTGGACCCTGCGCCGGTCGTGCGGGTCCCGTTCCTCGACGACGACATCCACGACCTCACGGGACTCGCCGGCGTCGTTCGCTACCTGGTCGGCGGGGAGCTACCTTGGGCACGTGGCCAATCTCGTGATCGTTAGCGACGCGACGGGTGTCCTTGCCGATGTCCGTGCTGTCGTCGACGACGGGGAGAACGACATCGTTGAGGTCCGCTCGGGCGAGCAGGTGCGCGCCGTGGTTCACGCCGACCCACCCGACCTCGTCATCACCGACTGCCAGGTGCAGAACATGGGCGGCATCGCAGTCGCGCTCGACCTCAAGCTGGAAGAGTCCGGCGGCCGCTTGCCCCACGTCCCGGTGCTGATCCTGCTCGACCGGCGAGCCGACGTCTTCCTCGCGAAGCGATCGGCCGCGGAGGGCTATCTCGTGAAGCCCCTCGACCCGATCCGGCTGCGCCGGGCCGTCGAGGCGCTCCTCGAAGGCGGCACGTTCCACGACGACTCCTACAAGCCGCTGTCGGTCGCTGCGACCGACTGAGCCCGCAGAGGGCGGGTGTGCCGGACGAGCGAGCTGGTTCGGCGTGGACCCTGACCGTCTCCACGCGCTGCGACGGGAGGGGCCGGGATGATCCTCGACAGGTTCCGCCGGTCGCCGGCGGCTGCGCCCGCTCCGCCCCCCTCCCAGCAGGAGCTCCGGATCACGAACGGCCTTGCGTCGCTACGCGAGGCGACCGCCCGGGACATCATGACCCCTCGGGTGGACGTGGAGGCGCTACCGGCTCCGGTGCTCTTCGCCGACGTCGCGCACGCGGTGCGCCGATCGGGTCATAGTCACTTCCCGGTCTTCGAGGACGACCTCGACCGGCTGCTCGGCGTGCTGTTCGTCAAGGACCTGTTCCATCTGGAGGGCACCGGGAGCCGCGGCACCCGCCTCGGGGACGCTCCAGGCGACGGTGGCCTGCCGGGGGGCCTCGACGTGACGAGCCGGGTGCGCGAGCCCTACGTCGTCCCGGAGTCGCGCTCCGCGCTCGAGGTGCTCTCGGACATGCGCGTCCGGCGCCGCGGCTTCGCGGTCGTGGTCGACGAGCACGGCGGATTCGCCGGCGTGCTCACGATCAAGGACCTCGTGAGCGAGCTGGTCGGCGACCTGCGCGACGAGTTCGACCGCTCGGACAGCCCGGCCGTGGTTCGCATCGACGCCACGCGCTTCCTCGTCGACGGCTCGTGCGCGGTCGGCGAGGTACGCGAGGCGACCGGCGCCGACATCCCCGACGGCGAGTACGTCACGCTCGGCGGCTTCCTCTTCGACGCCTTCGGGCACATCCCGGCCGAGGGCGAGGAGCTCGAGGCGGGCCCCTGGTCCTTTCGCGTGGCGCGGATGGATCGTCGCCGCGTGGCCAAGGTGGTGGTCCAGGCACGATCGGCTACGATTGCCCCCGGCGACGGCGAGAGCCGGAAGGCCGACGGGAAGTAGCGCAGCTTGGTTAGCGCGCAGCGTTCGGGACGCTGAGGTCGCGGGTTCGAATCCCGCCTTCCCGACCCGGGAAACGGTCGCCGAGCCGACTGGCCCGTAGCCGAGAGCTCGGTCCGCGAGCGCCGAGGGAGCCCTTGATGTCCGACCAGCTGTACGTTTCGACGGACGCGCACGGAGTCCAGCGCGTCGACGAAGGCGACGTCGTCTGGGGGCTGCCTTCGCCGAGCGGGACGCCGGGCGAGGTCACGACCGGCAAGGCGCCGCTCGTGCTCCGCGACGCCCAAGCGCTGCTCGACGATCTCGGCGAGCGGATCTTCCTCGCAGAGCCCGTGAGCGACGTCGCGACCGCCGACGAAGCCGGGATCGTGGTGACCGGCACGGCGCGACTCCTCGCCGAGACCGCCTGGGGGGTCGAGCGCGCCGCGGAGTTCGCACTGGACTGCGCGGAGCACGTGCTCGGCGACTCAGCGGATGCCGTGCTGCCGAACGGGGCCACGCTCGGCGCCGTAGTCGCCGACGCACGCCAGGTGCTCGAGCGATCGAGCGATGCCGCTGAGAAGCACCTCGGCGTCCTGGCGCGTCTCGCGGCGGCCCGCCGCCTCCGCCAGCGCGGCGAGCTGCTCGGTGACCTCGCTATCGAGGCGCTCGAGGACGACCTGACGACGGCGATGGACGCCCTGGACGACCCGGCCTGGGCCACCGTCGCAACGGTGCGCGACGCCGTGCTCGGCGCCGTCGAGGCCGTCCGTCACCTCGCGCTGCCGCGCTACATCGAGGCCCGAGAGCGTGCCTACGAGGAGGACTCCGAGGGTGCTGACGGCAAACGAGAGACACCAGCGGGCATCCTGATGACGCCGTGGGGTCCAATCACCCTCGGGGCCGAGCACCAGCCGGGCTATGCACCTGCTTGGGTCGCCGCACGCGATACAGCGCTACGCGCTCGCGACGCCGTGCGCGCCCAAGGCGGTGACGAGGGAACGGAGCGCTCGTGGCAGTCACAACGGCTCGTGGAGCTCCTCCAGGCGAACGCCTAGCCGGCTCGCTGGTTCGAGCTCCCTCGTCAGAACTTTCCTGGAGAGGGATTTTCGGTCAGACGGTGGCGAGCGGGCTCGTGCCCGCGAGTACTGCCCGCACCTCGGTCATCGTGTCCGTGAGCTCCTGCGAGGTGGTGAGAGCACGCCCCACCAGCACCGTGAGCAGGTTCTCCACCGGGACGGCGACCACGGCGTCGACGTCGCGGGCGACGCTCCACACCTGGAGCAGCGGGTTGACCACGCGGCTCACCGACACAACGCCACTGCCCATCTCGGCGAGGAATGACTGGATTGCCTGCTCCAGCTCGTCGGCCTGGCTCGAGTCGCCCTCTGTCGACGCAGCCTCGTCCGTGGACCGCACGGCCTCGGCTGGCCCGCCGGACGCCACCGCGTCACCAACTGCGGGGGCGACGACCGCGGACGGCTCCGTCGTGGGACCCGTCATCTCGTCCCTGTCTGCGTCTTCCATAGGACCAGCGTAGCGGCGAACCTGCTCGAAGACGCGGCAGGGCCACGAGAAGCATCCCGACGGCGGCCGGGTCGAGACCGCACAAGAGCGACCCGCTCAGATCCCGGCGTGGCGAGACGGACCGTCGAACCCGCCAGGGGGAGACCTAGGCCCGCGGTCACCAGCGGTGGGGCGGATCTCACGAAGGGCGAGCCCGAGGTCCCGGCGTGCGCGTCCAGCGCGAGCCGCGCGGTGAGGCCAACCCAATCGACGCGGACGGCGTCGAAGTAGACCCGTCGCTTCGCGGCAACGCGCCGCTGCGCGGCCGCGGCGGCCTGGACCGCGGGCATGGGGCCGATGTGCAGCCACTCGGCGTACGCGAACTGGTACTCGGGGTTCGAAGGTGCGTCGGGGTCCTCGAGACGCCAGCCGACGACGTCGATGGTCTTCCAGTAGTCCGTGCTCGCGACGTTCTCCTGCGCTACGACGATCCTGCCGTCCCCCGTCGCCCCGTCCACGGCGCTCTTCACCACCACGGCGACGTGACCGTCGTCATATCCCTGGAACGACGGGTCCTCGGCGAGGCTCAGGACATCGCCCGGCTCGGGAGGGTGACCGACGGATGACGACGTCCCGTTCACGTAGAGCGTGCTCTCCGGGTAGGCCGCGTGGTAATTGGCGGCCACGGACTCGCCGTTGGCGTGCACCGGCGCGAGGCCGTAGACAACGGCAAGGAAGCGGTCGGCGAGCTCGACGCACTGGAATCCAGGCGTCGCGCTGTAGTAGCCAGACGTGATGCCTCCCGGGCCGGGGAGGTTCACGTAGTCCCACGTGCCTCCGTAGGCCGGGCCGACGCCGCAGATCGGCAGGTCGGGCACGGTCGCGGTCCAGCCGACGAGCGACGAGCCGTGTGACGAGCACCACGTCGCCGAGGTCGGGCCCTCGCCGAGCCTCGGGATGGTCGCCGCGTCCGCAGGGCTCGACGCGCCCTGGAGCGCCCAGCTTCCAACAGCGAGCGCCGGTACACAGGCACTCGCGAGGCCGACGCGCCCCAGCCGTGCGAGCGTCCTCGGCCACGATCGTCGGGGACGTTCGCGGGTGCGCGCCATGGACCTCCTCGTCGGCGGTGGTCCGGCAGCGAGCATCGCTCCAGCGGCTGGACGCCATAAGGTAGCGAGCCAAGTGCACACACTTCAACCCTCATCGCCATTTCGATCCTGTGACAAAGGACGAAATGGAGCAATTCACGGCGATTTTTGCCACTTATAACTCCAAGCGTGCATCATCCGTCACTGACCGTGCTCGGAACTGGCGGACGTCGCCAGCAGTGACCGACCTCTGCGGCCGGCTCGGCACCCGTGCGATTGCCCCTTCAGGCAACGCGGTGCGCCCAATCGGCGAATGAAGGGCGCTCGCTCGAGCCCACGTGAGCCGCTTCCGGGTCGCGCCGCGGGGGCTACGATCGGCGTGCGTCGCGCCCACCCCCTCCCGCCGTGCTAGCAACGACCCATGGCCAGAACCAACACCCTCGGCGTCACCCCCCAGAGCGAGGACTTCTCCGCCTGGTACAACGAGCTCGTCCTGAAGGCCGAGCTGGCCGACCGGGGACCGGTGCGCGGGACGATGATCATCCGCCCGTACGGCTATCGCATCTGGGAGCTCATCCAGGGTGAGCTGGACCGGCGGATCAAGGCCACCGGCCACGAGAACGCCTACTTCCCTCTCTTCATCCCCGAGGGTCACCTGCGGCGCGAGGCCGAGCACGTCGACGGCTTCGCGCCCGAGCTGGCGGTCGTGACCCACGCCGGCGGAAAGGAGCTCGACGAGCCGCTCATCGTGCGGCCGACGTCCGAGACGGTCATCGGCGAGGCATTCGCGCGCTGGATCGACTCCTACCGCGACCTTCCCCTGCTAATGAACCAGTGGGCGAACGTGGTCCGGTGGGAGCTTCGCACACGGCTCTTCCTGCGGACCACGGAGTTCCTCTGGCAGGAGGGCCACACCGCGCATGCGAGCGCCGAAGAGGCCGCAGCCGAGGTGCTCACTGCAGTCGGCTTCTACGAGGAGCTAGTGCGTGACTGCGCGGCGATGTCGGTGATCATCGGCGACAAGACCCCGGGCGAGAGGTTCGCCGGTGCCGATCGCACGGTCTCCCTCGAAGCCATGATGCGCGACGGGCGTGCGCTGCAGACGGGGACCTCCCACGATCTCGGCACCAACTTCTCCCGCGCCTTCGACATCACCTTCACGAGCGCCGAGGGCGTGGTGGAGCTGTGCCACACCACGTCGTGGGGGATGAGCACCCGGCTCATCGGCGGGATCATCATGGCCCACGGCGACGACCGCGGCCTCGTGCTCCCGCCGCGGCTCGCGCCGTACCAGGTGGTCATCGTGCCGATCGGCCGCGGCGACGACCTGGCGGGCGTCCTCGACGCGGCAGCCTCGCTCGCGGCACGACTCCAGGAGGTCGGGGTCCGGGTGAAGGTGGACGACCGCGAGCAGCTGTCTCCCGGCTTCAAGTTCAACGAGTGGGAGCTGCGCGGCGTCCCCGTCCGCCTCGAGCTCGGCCCACGTGACCTCGCGGCCGGGACGGTGACGCTCGCGGCCCGGCTCGCCGAGGAGAAGGAGCAGGTGCGCCTCGCGGACATAGCGGCGGAGATGCCCGATCGCCTGACGGCGTTCCAGGACGCGCTCCTCGAGCGTTCGAGGCGGTTTCGCCTGGAGCACACGCGCAACGTCGACACCTGGGACGAGCTCGTCGAGGCCGTGTCGACCGGGTTCGCCAACGCGCTCCACTGCGCCGACCCGGCCTGCGAGGACCGCATCAAGGAGGCGACGACCGCCACGCCGAGGTGCGTGCCCTTCGACGCGCCGGACGAGCAAGGGCCGTGTGCGGCGTGCGGCAAGCCCTCCGCGTACGGCCGTCGGGTCGTCTTCGCCCGGGCCTACTGACCAACACGGCCGGACGCGCCCGCCCGGGAGGATCAGCGCGAGCTGAGCAGCGCCTCGGCGATCTGCACGGCGTTCAGCGCGGCGCCCTTGCGAAGGTTGTCGCCCACGACAACCATCGCGATCCCGTTGTCCACGCTGAAGTCGCGCCGGATGCGCCCGACGAGGGACGGATCGCGCCCCGCGGCGTCGAGCGGTGTCGGCAGTTCGGCGAGCTCGACACCGGGGGCGGCGGCCAGCAACTGCCGGACCTCGTCAGGGCCGAGCGGGCGCTCGAGCTCGACATGCAGCGAGAGCGAGTGCCCGGTGAACACCGGCACGCGCACACACGTGCAGTCCACCGCGAGCTCGGGCAGGCCGAGGATCTTGCGGCTCTCGTTGCGCCACTTCTGCTCCTCGTCGGTCTCGCCCGAGCCGTCGGCGACGAGGCTGCCCGCAAGCGGGACGACGTTGAACGCAATGGGCGCCGCGAACACCGTCGGCGCCGGGAGCTCGACCGCCCGACCGTCGAAGGTCGCCTCGACCGCGCGATCGGCGCCCTTGCGGATCTGGTCGTCGAGCTCGGCGACGCCGGCGAGCCCCGCGCCCGAGACGGCCTGGTAGGTGGAGACGACGACACGGCGCAGCCCCGCGGCGTCGTGGATCGGCTTCAGCACGGGCATCGCCACCATCGTCGTGCAGTTGGGATTGGCGACGATGCCCTTCGGCCGACGCGCGAGAGATCCGACGTTGACCTCTGGCACGACGAGTGGCACGTCGGGGTCCATGCGCCACGCCGAGGAGTTGTCGATCACCACGGC
The DNA here is from genome assembly GCA_025464005.1 of Acidimicrobiaceae bacterium. GTDB lineage: Bacteria > Actinomycetota > Acidimicrobiia > Acidimicrobiales > Bog-793 > RYN-46. The sequence continues at coordinate 33,575 of JAODBO010000082.1, forward strand.
GCCGGCCGCCGCGACGCGCGGGGCGAGGGCGAGCGAGGCCGTCTTGCCGCACGAGAACAGTGCGACGTCGAGACCCGAGTAGTCCGCGCTCGCCGCGTCCTCGACCTCGATCTCGCCGTCCCGCCATGCCAGCGCGCTCCCGGCGGAGCGGGCGCTCGCGAAGTAGCGCATCTCGTCGACGGGAAAGCTCCGCTCGACGAGCATGCGCCGCATGACGCTGCCGACCTGACCCGTTGCTCCGAAGATCCCTATCCGCACGCTCGCAAGGATAGTGATCGCGCGGGCTCAGCCGTCCAGGTCGAACGCCGCGTGCAGGATGCGGACCGCCTGGTCCGCCGCGCCCGCGTCCACCATGCAGGAGATGCGGATCGGGGAAGTCGAGATCATCAAGATGTTGATCTCCTCGCGGGCGAGCGCCTCGAACATGGTCGCGGTCACCCCGGGGTGCGTCTTCATCCCGGCGCCGACGAGCGACACCTGGGCGACGTTCTCGTCGACGAGCACCGACGCCGAGTCGATCTTCGGCGCGAGGTCGCGCGCGATGGCGACCGCCTCGTGCAGCTCGGTGCGGGGCACGGTGAAGGAGATGTCCGTCGTCCCGTCGTGCGAGGTGTTCTGGACGATCATGTCGACGTTGACGCCCGCCTCGGCGAGCGCACGAAACAGTGACGCGGCGATGCCTGGCCGGTCCGGGACTCCCGTAATGGTCAGCTTGGCCTCGGAAGTGTCGCTCGTGACAGCCGAGACGATCGCTTGCTCCATGGTCGGAACCTCCTCGGTGACCCACGTGCCCGGCTCCCAGGTGAAGCTCGAACGGACGTGCAGCGGGACGTGGTGATTGCGGGCGAACTCGACCGAGCGCAGTGCGAGGACGCGCCCACCGGTCGCGGCGATCTCGAGCATCTCCTCGAACGAGACCTGGCGCAGGCGCCGGGCCGTTGGAACGATGCGGGGATCCGCACTGAAGACTCCGGAGACGTCGGTGTAGATCTCGCAGCGTTCGGCGCCGAGCGAAGCCGCAAGCGCTACAGCGGTCGTGTCGGAGCCACCACGCCCGAGGGTGGTGACGTCGCGATTGGCCGAAACGCCCTGGAACCCCGCCACGACCGGCACGATGCCCGCGGCGACGGACTCGCGGAGCCGATCGCCGCGCACCTCGAGGATCTTGGCCTTGGTGTGGGTGGTGTCCGTGATGATCCCGGCCTGGCTGCCCGTGAACGAGGCGGCGGCGACACCGAGCTCGGCGAGAGCCATGCAGACGAGCGCCATCGAGATCCTCTCGCCGGCGGTGAGCAACATGTCGAGCTCGCGACCCGGCTGGACGGAGCTGACGTCCTCGGCGAGACGGATGAGGGAGTCGGTGGTCTTGCCCATGGCGGATACGACGACGACGACGTCGTCCCCAGCGCGGCGCGTGCGCGCGATGTGATCGGCAACGGCACGGATCCGGTCAGCGTCCGCCACCGAGGTGCCGCCGAACTTCTGAACGGCGAGAGGCACCCCGCCAAACTACCTCGCCGTCGCGGCTAGCTTGTCCGACCGTGCCGAGCGACAAGCGAGCGCGCCAACGCGCCATGCGAGAGGTGAAGATCGCCGAGCAGGAACGCCGGCGACAGCGACACCAGAAGTATCGGCGCGCCGGCGGCGCGGTGCTCGTCGTCGCCATCGTCATCGGCCTGGTCGTCGCCCTGAGCGGCGGCGGAGGCCCGAAGAAGAAGAGCGCTGCGCCGACCACCACCACGGCGTCCAAGGCGACGACCACGACGACGAAGGTGCCCACCGCCGTGGCGCCGGTCTGCCCGCCTTCCACGCCCGCCGGCGCGTCCAAGCGGGTGGTCGCCTTCACGAAGGCGCCTCCCACGTGCACCTCAGCGACCGGCGTCTACGACGCGACCGTCCAGACCGACGTCGGCACCTTCGTGATCAAGATGGACGCCAAGGCGTCGCCCGCCGCCGTGAACAACTTCGTGTTCCTCGCCCGCTACCACTTCTTCGACGGCACGACCTTCCCCCGGGTGGTCAAGGGCTTCGTCGTCCAGGGAGGCTCACCGGACGACACGACATCCGGCGGCCCCGGCTACTCCTTCACGGGCAACGAGCCCGCGGCGAGCTGCACGGCCAAATCCGACTGCTACACGACCGGAAGCGTGGCCATGGCGAACTCGGGCAGCCCGTCGAGTGACGGAAGCCAGTTCTTCATCGTGCTCCCCGGAGGAGCGACGCAGCTCCAGCCGCCCGTGTACTCACTGTTCGGCCAGGTCGTCTCGGGGCTCTCCGTCGTCGAGAAGATCGGCAGCGACGGCGGCACGACCTCGACCGGTACGCCTAGCGTCGTTCACCACATCGTCAAGGTGACGATCAACTAGCCGAGCGCACAGGCCCTAGCCTTAGCGCGCCCCGGCCCCCTCGGCTCGGGAGGCGCCCGGCGCAGAGCCCCCGAAACGAGAAACGGAGCCACACGATGACGACAGAGTGCCCGCCGACCGACGGCTCCGCGCCACAGACGCGCCGCTTCGACGGACCTCCGCCGATGTGCATCGACCTCTCCCGGCGCTACACGGCGGTGATGCGCACGACGAAGGGGACCGCCACGTTCGCGCTCGACGCGATCGCCGCACCCCGCACGGTCAACAACTTCGTCTTCCTCGCCCGCTACCACTACTTCGACGACGTGGCCTTCCACCGGATCATCCCGGGCTTCGTCGTCCAGGGCGGCGACCCGACCGGCTCGGGCTCGGGCGGCCCCGGCTACCGGTTCGAGGACGAGCTGCCCTCTCCCGGCCGTTACGAGATCGGCTCGCTCGCCATGGCGAACGCCGGTCCGGACACCAACGGGAGCCAGTTCTTCATCATCAGCGGGCCGCAGGGCACCCAACTACCGCCTGCCTACTCGCTCTTCGGCAAGGCCGTGTCGGGTCTCGACGTCGTCGCCGCGCTCGAAGCGGCGGGGAGCCGGTCGGGCAAGCCGTCCGAGCGGGTCGCCATCGAGTCCGTCGAGATCCTCGAGGCCGAGTAGCCGCAAACGTCGGCCCGCCCGCGGCGCTGCACGAGCGCACCGGCGGGCGGCTCAATCGGTGGGGCGCCCTGCGAGAGCCGTCAGGCCCACGTCGCGACCGTCCACGAAGACGGCCGCGGATCCGCGGCCCTCGACGGACCACACGCCGTCGCTCTCGCGGATGAGCGCGGTCGTCTCGGGCAGTGCAACGACGGCGCAGCCGCTGTGCGCGAGGGCGACGGTCCTTCGCAGCTGCGCGGTCATCTCGCCGGTGTAGTGCGGTACCACGGCCATATCCCGGACGAAGCCCAGGCCGACGGTCAGCGCGCCCCCGCGCGGGTCGACCATCGGGTCGCTGAGCGACATCGCCCCCGCCGACGAGCCGGCGACGACGGCCCCGAGATGCCATGCGTGGCGCAGCGCGGTGAGTACCGACGAATCCTTCAGCACGGAGCGGAGGTGCAGCGGAGAGCCGCCGGAGAGGTAGACGAAGCGAGCCTCGCGGACGACCGAAGCGAGCCGCTCGTCGTCCGCGTCGGTGCGGGAGAGAACCATGCATGGCCGGACCCGTCCGCCGAGCGACGCGAACCATCGCTCGGCGGTCGCGACCGCCCGATCCGGGTGCTCGTAGGCGGCCGCCGTCGGCAGCACCACGACCTCGCCGCCGGATCGGGCGAGCAGCCGTCGATCGAAGCTCGCCCCGTCGGTCCACTCCCCACCGCCGACGAAGACGAGCGGTCCAGGGGCGCCATCGGTGGTGGCGCCGTCGCGCGCGGTGCGGTCGTCTGGCGGCGGCTCCGTCGTCATGCAGGCAAGCTACTCGGGCGGCGTTCGCCGAAGCCCGACCGGCTCGACGCCGCGTCCTCGACGCTACGACCGTGGCGGCGCGACGAAACGGGCCGACTCGAGCAGCCCGTCGGAGATCTCGAGCTCCCACGTCGCGCCCTTGGGCGCCTGGAGCGGCCCGTCCACGACCACGCCGAGCGGGCCGAAGCTCTCGAGGATGCCGTCGATCACGTCACCGTGCGAGCACGCCACGATCGCAGAGCCTTCGCTCGTGCGCGTCGCCTCGTCGAGCAGCAGGTCGAGCGCGTCGAGCGGGTCGCTGCCCTCCATGAGGCCGTCGCGTTCCTCGACCACGAGCCCGGCTCGCGCCGCTGTCGGCTCGACGGTCTGGCGACAGCGCACGGCCGGGCTCGACAGGACGCGTTCGAGGCGCCGGCCGGACGAGACGGAGCGCTCGGCGAGCGCCTCGGCCTGCCGGAGGCCGGCGTCACGCAGCGGTCGCTTGACGTCGGGGCCGGTCCAGCTCCCCCGCGGCACGGCGACCGCATGGCGGACGAGGTAGACGGTCCTCTTGTCGCTGTCGGTCGAGGGGGCCACGGCGCCGGCAACCTCAGTGGATCGCGGTGCCGATCGCCGCGCCGATGCCATAGGTGGCACCGCCGGCAATGGCGCAGATCGCGAGCGACCGGAGCGCCGAGAAATACCACGACCGCACGGTGACGATCGAGAGGACTCCTCCCACGACGAGCGAGGCGACTGCCGTGAGCGCAACGGCCACGAGGACGGCGGTCGTGCCTGACGAGCCCCCGAGGAAGGCGGCGAGCGGGATGATCGCGCCGAGCGCGAACGTGACGAAGGAGGAGCCGGCAGCCTGAACTGGCGAGCCGAGCGCGTCGGGATCGAGACCGAGCTCCTCGCGGGCGTGGGTCGCGAGCGCGACATCCGGGTCCGACATCAGCTCTCCGGCGAGCTTCGACGCGACGTCCGGCGTGATGCCCCGCCGGACGTAGATGTGCTCCAGCTCCCGCCGCTCGCTCTCGGGACGCCTACGGATCTCGTCGGCCTCCACCGCGAGCTCGCGCTGGAAGGCCTCCCGCTGGGCCTGCATGGAGACGTACTCGCCCGCCGCCATCGAGAACGCGCCACCGAGCAGGCCCGCGAGACCCGCCAGGCGAACGACCCCGGCGGCAGGGTGCGCGGCGGCGGTCCCGAGCACGAGCGAGACGTTGGACACCAGCCCGTCGCTCACCCCGAAGATCGCTGCGCGGAGGCCTCCCCCGCGAAGATCGCGATGGGTGTGGTCGGGACCGTGCGCCTCGTTGTCGTTTCTCCGGGCCGGGACGGCACGGTCGCGGATCCTCGCGGCTGCCGTCTCGCGGTGGCCCGGGACGGCGAGACCGGCACGGATGCTCCTGACGGTCCGGAACGACATGCGAGCAACGCTAGTGCGCACCGCCGAGGACGAGGCGCATCAGGACCAGCGTGCCCGTGGCGGCGAGCAGCGACGGAAGGCCTATCCACCAGCCGACGCGCAAGAAGTCCCGATCCCGCACGGCAAGCCCGAGACGTCTGACCGTGGCGAGCCACAACAGCACGGCGAGCGAGCCGCTCGGCAGGACGAGCGGGCCGACGTTGGTGCCGAGCAGGACCGACCAGATGGCCCACGACGCGTGGTGGCCGGTCGCCGGCAGCGCGACGAGCAGGGCCGGGAGGTTGTTGACAACGTTCGCGCCGAGCGCCGAGACGGCCGTGGCGCGCACGACGTCGGCCGGCGAGGTGCCGCTCAGCAAGCTCGCAATGCCCAGATGGCTCGCCGCGGCGCTCGCGAGCACGCCGAGGCCGAGGACGATGCCGACGCTCTGCCACGGCACGACCGTCACTGGGGCCGAGCGCGTCAGCAGCACGAGCACGAGGTCCACCGCGGCGGCGACCTCGTACGGCTCGCCTCCGACGCTCGGCGCGAGCACGAAGCCCGCTACGGCAGCGAGGACCAGAGTGCCGCCCACGAGGAGGGTCTGCGAACGCGGGCGCACGCGAGCCTTCTCGCTCGAGGACCCGCCCGGACGGCGGGCCGCGGCGGGAGCGACGCCAGGGTCGAGAGCGACAATGCGCCGCAGGCCGAGGCGGTAGCAGCACCAGCCGACAGCAGTCGCGACAACGGTGGACGGGCCGAGGTGGACGAGGAACCCCTTCACCGACAGCTGGTTGTGCGCGGTCGCGACGAGGTTCGTGAGGTTCGATACGGGAAGTGCGGACGAAGCGAGGCAGGAGAGCAGCGCCGGCTGCAGGGCGACGGCGAAGCGCGACGCTCCGCGGCGCTCGGCCACCCGCACGTAGAGAGGTGACAGGAGCACGACCGCGACGTCGAGGTTGAGCGTCGCGGTCACGGCGGCAGCCAGCACCCAGAGCGCGCCGAGGTAGCGACGGCCGCCGGCCACGACGCCGGCGAGCTCCTCGAACAGCCCGTAATGGTCGAGCATCACCGCCATCGGCACCGCCAGCACGATGAACGCGAGGGGAGCGAGCAGCGGGCGGACGGCCTGCTCGGCGAAGTGGCCCGATACGGTGCCGCTCGCGACGGCCACGCCGGCGAGCAGCACAGGGGGTACCCAGTTGGCGGAGCGAAGCTGGTGCGCGAGCAGCCCGGCGACGGCAAGACCGAGCAGCACGACGGGGAAAACGGCTCTCACGCCTCCACCTCCTTTGTGGGGTGCCTCGGATCCGCCGCCCGTTCCCGGGCATTGCCCCATATCCCTCGGCTGCGCCCCGTGTTCCTCGGCTGCTCCCCGGTGTTCCTCGGCTGCGCCACCCTAGGAGGCTCGCCGGAGGCCGCGTCCGGTGCTGTCGTGCGCGACGCGCCGGAAGTGCCCGAAAAATTCGCCGGCGTGTCACGTGCCGTTCACCGCGACCTCGCAGAGGCGTCACCGACTGCCGCGACTATCGACGCGTGCGCGACGACGAAGCACCGAAGACGGCTGGCGAGCAGGCGGCGTGACGGCCGACGTCGCCTCGCGGCCCGAGCGCCCCGAACGGACCGAGTGGCCACAGGTGCTCGTCGTCGAGGACGACGAGTCACACGTGCTCGCCCTCACCGTGGGGCTCGAGCGTGAAGGGCTGGCGGTGACGGCGATACGCGACGGCCGGGACGCGGTCGAGGCGGCCGAGCGCCTGCGACCCGACGTGATCCTCCTCGACGTGATGCTTCCAGGCACCTCCGGAATCGAGATCTGCCGCGAGCTTCGAGCGCGAGGCCATGACACGCCGATCATCTTCGTGAGCGCCCGGAGCGAGGAGCTCGACGTCGTCGTCGGCATCGAGGTCGGCGCCGACGACTACGTACCCAAGCCCTACCGCATGCGTGAGCTCGTCGCCCGCATCGGCGCGCTGCTGCGGCGCCGGCGCGCCCCGGGAGACCTGACGAGCTTCGCCGGGCTCGGGTCGGGTGCGGCCATCCATGCGGACCACAGCGACGAGGTGCTGCGCGTCGGCGACGTCGTGCTCGACCCCGGCCGGCACGAGGTGGCGGTCCGCGGCGAGGCCGTCGATCTGCCGTTGAGGGAGTTCCAGCTCCTACGCGAGCTCCTCGCGAATGCAGGGCGGGTCGTCACGCGCGACGCGTTGCTCGAGCGGGTCTGGGGCATCGACTACGACGGCGATCCCCGGATCGTGGCGACGCTCGTCGGCCGGCTTCGGGCGCGCGTCGAGGAGGACCCCGACGAGCCCGCGCGCATCGTCACCATCCGCGGCGTCGGCTACCGGTACAACGACAGGCGCTGACGCTCGTCGGGGCGTCAGGCCGTACACTCGTCGCACGATGACCGGCCCCACCGAAGCGGCGTCGACGCAGACCGGGACCACCCGTGACGGGCGCTCTCGTGACTCGCTCAAGGAGCGGCTGCTCTCGCTCGTTCTCGAGCGCGGCTACGCCCGTAGCGCCGAGCCCTTCCTGTTGTCGTCGGGCGGCACGAGCTACGACTATGTCGACCTGCGACGGGCCGTGGCGCGCGGCGACGACCTGAGGCTCGCCGCCGAGGCAGTCCTCGCCGCGGTCGAGGACGAGGGCGTCGAGTTCGACGCGGTCGGTGGCATGACGATGGGCGCCGACCCGGTGGCGCACGCGGTCGCGCTCATGAGCGGCACGGCCTGGTACTCGGTGCGAAAGGCCGAGAAGTCCCACGGCAGCCGCCGCAGGATCGAGGGCATGGAGATGGGTCCGGGCGTCCGGGCGCTGCTGTTCGAGGACACGGTGTCGACGAGCCGTTCGATGTCGGAGGCGCTCGACGTCGTCACCGCCTCCGGGGCCGAGGTGGTGCTGGCCTGCACGCTGCTCGACCGCGGCGACATCGCTGCGGCCCTCATGGCGGAGCGATCCATCCCCTATCGCGCCCTGCTCGACTACCGCGACCTCGGGATCGAACCGATCGTGTCCGGCTCCGCGGGCGCGACGACGCCTTCAAGCGACGCCGGGGAGGAAGCCACCCACTAGGTGGACGCCCTCGACGTCGTCATCCTCGTCATCGTGGCCGGCGCGGCCGCTCACGGCCTGCGTGTGGGTGCCGCGGCACAGCTCGTCTCGTTCGCCGGCTTCCTGCTCGGCCTCGCGCTTGGGGTCGTGCTCGTGCTGCTCATCGAGCCGCACGTCACCGGCCAGCTCCCGAAGACCTTCGTCGCCCTCGTCCTGCTCATGGCACCCGCCATCGCACTCGGTGGCGTGGGGCGCCAGCTCGGCATCGGCGCGTGGCGCGCGCTTCGCCGGGTGCGATTCGGCCCGGTGGACGCGGGGCTCGGTGCCGTCATCGCCGTCGCCGCGGCGCTCGTCGTCTGCTGGCTCTTCGCCTCGATCCTCGTCAACAGCGCCTTCCAGGGCATCTCGCGCCAGATCGAAGGGTCGAAGATCATCCAGGGCGTCGAACGCGCCATGCCTCCGGTGCCGGACGCATTCGCGACCGTCGAGCGCTACCTGTCCGCCGGCGGCTTCCCACAGGTCCTCGTCAACGTGCTGCCCGAGTCCGTCGGTCCCGTCCGTATCCCGACCACGCCCGAGGTCCGCAGCGCCGTCGCCGCGGCCGGGCCGTCCACGGTCAAGGTCGTCGCGATCGGCTGCGGTCAGGAGCAGGAGGGCTCGGGCTTCGTCGTGCAGGCGATCGGGCAGTCGGACCTGGTGGTCACCAACGCCCACGTCGTCGCGGGAACGACGACGATCACGGTCGAGGCACCCGACGGGACGTCGGCCGCTGCGGTGCCGGTGCTGTTCGACCCGAGATTCGACCTCGCGATCCTCGAGACGAGGCCGCTCGGTGAGCCCACGCTCGCGATCGACCCGGCCTACGTCGAGCGCGGCACCTCCGCGGTGGTCCTCGGCTATCCGGGCGGTGGGAGCTTCAACTACCGGCCGGCGGGGGTCCTCGCCCGCTTCGAGGCCCAGGGCAGGGACATCTACGACAACGCCCTGACGGTTCGCACCGTCTACGAGCTGCAGGCGATCGTGCGGCCGGGGAACTCCGGCGGGCCACTCGTCTCCCCCTCGGGCGAGGTGGTCGGCGTCGTCTTCTCCCGCTCGGCGTCGAACCCGGACGTCGGCTACGCGCTCGCGTCCCCCGGGGTGCTCTCCCGGGTGCAGCTCGCCGAGCAGCACCCCACGAACCCCGGCACGGGGGCGTGCGCCAACTGAGGCCGTCGGGACCAACCTGCGCGCCGTGTCCCTCGTGGGCCATGATGGCCGCGTGGCATTGCCGATCGAGGACTACGCCATCATCGGCGATACCCACACCGCGGCCGTCGTGGGCCGGGACGGGTCGATCGACTGGCTATGCCTGCCGCGCTTCGACTCGGCGGCGTGCTTCGCCCGACTCGTAGGCGACGAACGGAACGGCTTCTGGCGCATCGCGCCGGCCGCGAGCCCGAGACCCGGCAAGGGCGAGCCGCTGCTCGCCACCTCGCGGCGCTACGTCGGCAACTCGCTCGTGCTCGAGACCGAGTTCGTCCTGCCCGGTGGCACCGTCCGAGTCACCGACTGCATGCCCGTGCGCGAGCAGTTCCCGGAGATCGTTCGCGTCGTCGAGTGCACCTCCGGCCAGGTCGAGATGCACATGGACCTCTCGATACGTTTCGGCTACGGGGCCGACGTTCCGTGGGTTCGCCGGCGCGACGGGATGCTCACCGCCGTCGCCGGTCCCGACGCACTCGCGCTGTGGACCCCGGTGCACGTCCACGGCGAGGAGCTGACCTCGGTCGCGACCTTCTCCGTCTCAGCGGGCCAGCGGGTCCCCTTCGTCTTGTCGTGGTTCCCGTCGCACCTGGACCCGCCTCGCCCCATCGACGGGCACTACGGCATCCACGAGACCCAGGACTGGTGGGAGCTGTGGTCCTCCCAGGCCGTGACCGGCGACAGCCCGCACCGGGACGCCATCGTGCGCTCCGCCATCACCTTGAAGGCACTGTCCTACGCGCCCACCGGCGGGATCGTCGCGGCCGTGACCACGTCGCTGCCCGAGACCCTCGGCGGCTCGCGGAACTGGGACTACCGCTACTGCTGGCTGCGGGACGCCACGCTCACCCTCTCGGCCCTCATGGCCGCCGGTTTCCACCAGGAGGCGGTCGCGTGGCGGGACTGGCTGCTTCGGGCCGTCGCCGGGGAGCCGTCGAAGCTGCAGATCATGTACGGACCGGCCGGGGAGCGCAACCTCCAGGAGTTCGAGCTCGACTGGCTCGGCGGCTACGAAGGCTCGCGTCCCGTGCGTGTCGGCAATGCGGCAGCGGGCCAGTTCCAGCTCGACGTGTACGGGGAGGTGGTCTCCGCGCTGCACGAGTCCCGCCGTGGCGGCATGGACCCCGCAGGACCGACGTGGGACCTCGAGTGCTCGCTCCTGCAGTACCTAGAGGACGGCTGGAGGAAGCCCGACGACGGGATCTGGGAGGTGCGCGGGCCGCGCCGCCACTTCACCCATTCGAAGGTGATGGCGTGGGTGGCGCTGGACCGGGGCGTCAAGGAGGTCGAGGAGTTCGGCTTCGACGGGCCCGTCGACCGGTGGCGCGAGGCGCGCGACGTGATCCACGCCGAGGTCCTCGAGAAGGGGTACGACGCCGAGCGGAACACCTTCACCCAGTACTACGGGTCGAAGGAGCTCGACGCGAGCACGCTCATGATCCCGATGGTCGGCTTCCTGCCGCCGAAGGACCCACGGGTGGTCGGCACCGTCGAGGCGATCGAGCGCGAGCTGACCCACGACGGCTTCGTGCTCCGCTACGACGCTGCGAACGCGGGCGACGTCGACGGGCTGTCGGGACGCGAGGGCGCCTTCCTCGCGTGCTCCTTCTGGCTCGCCGACAACCTTGAGCTCATCGGGCGCCACGACGACGCATCCGCGCTGTTCGAGCGCCTGCTCGCGCTCCGCAACGACGTCGGGCTGCTGTCCGAGGAGTACGACCCCGTGGCGAAGCGGCTCGTCGGCAACTTCCCCCAGGCGTTCTCGCACATCTCGCTCGTCAACACGGCGGTCAACCTCGCCGCCGACGCCGGGTGGGCCGCCGAGCACTCGCAGCGGGCGCGCATCGAGGGGCGACCGACCACCGCCGCCCGCCGCGCGCGTCTCCGCTCGGGCCACGCCCGTGGCGGGCTCGCCCGCCGCACCCGCCCGCTGCGTTAACCACCCTGGAGGGCCCGCGTGAGAGCACTGACCGTCATACCCGAGCAGGCGTCGTCCACGGAGATCAGCGACCTTGCCGAGCCTGCCGACTCAGACGGGTCGGTGCTCGTCGAGACGCTCGCCGTCGGCGTCTGCGGGACGGACATGGAGATCGTCCGCGGCGACTACGGATGGGCGCCCCCCGGGCACAAGCGCCTCGTGCTCGGTCACGAGTCCCTCGGTCGGGTCGTCGACGCGCCGAGCGGCTCCGGCCTGACGCGAGGCGACCTGGTGGTGGGCATCGTTCGGCGTCCCGACCCTGTCCCCTGCTACAGCTGTGCCGTCGGCGAGTGGGACGCGTGCCGCAACGGCAAGTACACCGAGCACGGCATCAAGGAGCTCGACGGGTTCATGCGGGAGCGCTGGCGGGGCGAGCCGGACGCGATGGTGAAGGTGGACCCGGCGCTCGGCGATCTCGGCGTCCTGCTTGAGCCGACCACAGTCGTCACCAAGGCGTGGGAGGAGATCGAGCGGACCGGCAATCGCGCGACCTGGAAGCCGAAGACGGTCGTGGTCCTCGGCGCGGGACCGATCGGCCTGCTCGCGGCGATGCTCGGGATCGAGCGCGGCCTCGAGGTCCACGTCGTCGACCAGATGTCGAGTGGCCTCAAGCCCGACCTCGTGCGCGAGCTCGGTGCGCAATACCACCCGGGAGAAGTCGGAGACGCCGTCGACCAGCCAGACATCGTCATCGAGTGCACCGGGGTGCCGGAGCTGGTCTTCGCCTCGATCGACGCCGCCGGTATCGGCGGTGTCGTCTGCCTCACGGGCGTCTCGCCGACCGGCGTCCAGGTCGCGCTCGACGGGGGCTCGCTCGCGAGATCCATGGTCCTCGAGAACAAGTGCGTCGTCGGGTCGGTGAACGCCAACAAGCGGCACTACGAAGCGGGAGTCCAGGCACTGGCGAAAGCGGACCATGCATGGCTGGCCAAGCTTGTGACGCGCAAGGTGCCGCTGGAGAAGTTCTCGGAGGCGTTCCAGCACGGCCCCGACGACGTCAAGGTCGTGCTCGAGGTCGGATCCTGAGCAGGCGACGAGGTCGGCCGTGAAGTTCGTCGCTCCCGGCGTTACCGAGATCGACACGCTGCTCGGCGGCTGGGAGCACGCCACCGCCGGCTACCTCCTCGACGGCCCCGCCCCAGTGCTCGTCGAGACCGGGAGCCAGAGTTCGGTGCCGGTGGTGCTCGAGGCGCTCGACGGGCTCGGCCTCGGGCCCGACGACCTCGCGGGAATCGCGGTCACCCACGTCCACCTCGACCACGCGGGAGGCGTCGGCGACATTGCGCGCGCCTTCCCGAGAGCGAAGGTCTACGTCCATGAGCTCGGCGCCCGCCACCTCGTCGACCCGACGCGGCTCGTCGCCTCGGCCGGGCGCGTCTACGGGCCGCTCCTCGACGAGCTCTACGGACGGCTCGACCCGACCGATGCGGACCGCGTGCGGGTGCTGCTGGACGGCGAGTCCATCGAGATCGGCGGAGGCCGCACGCTCACGGCGGTCGACTCGCCCGGTCACGCGAAGCACCATCTCGGCTTCCACGACTCGCTCTCGGGCCTGTTGTTCGCGGGGGACGCCGTCGGTGTGCGGCTGCCCGACGGCGGCGCGTTGCGCCCGGCGACCCCGCCTCCGGACTTCGACCTCGAGCTCGCGCTCGCCTCTCTCCGGCGCTTCGCCGACCGCAAGCCCGTCGCCGTTGTCCTCGCCCACTACGGCATCGTGCCCGGCACTCCCGACGAGGCCCTGGCCGATGCGGAGGAGACACTGCGATCGTGGGCGGCGGAAGCCGCGCTCGCCTACGCGGACGGTCGCGACATCGCGGAGGCGCTCGAGACGCGCTTCGCCGCGGACGTCAGCGGGACGGATCCGGCTGTGCGCAAGAAACTCGAGACGCTCAACGGCTTCCACTCCAACGCGGCCGGCTTCCGGCGCTGGCTGGACCAGGGTGGCCACATAGACAAGGCCGAAACCGCCCCGTAAGACGTGCCCATGGACCCTCAGGGCATCCCAGGTGCAACCGTGTCCGGTGTACTTCTGGGACGGCCCTGGGGCCCGTTTGGTTTCCGAGCGACGTCGCCAGGCCGCTCGTCTGCGGAGGGAGTGGGATTCGAACCCACGGTGCGCAGGACGCACAACGGTTTTCGAGACCGTCCGATTCGGCCGCTCTCGCATCCCTCCGAGGGGCGAGGCTAGCGGATCCCCCGCAGGGCGAGCCATTGGCGGCGGGGCCCCTTCACCAGTGGGCGGCCCGCTAGCAACTGCGGGCGGTACGGCCTCAGCCGGCGTGGCGGATGACCCGGCGCGAGGCGAAGAACTCCGCGAGCAGCGCGGCGCTTCGTTCGCGAAGCACGCCGTCCACGACCGTCACTTCGTGGTTCAGACGGGGATCTGCGCAGAGGTTGTAGAGCGAGCCACACGCGCCCGCCTTCGGGTCCGGAGCGCCGAAGACCACGCGCTCCACGCGCGCTGCCACGAGCGAGCCGGCGCACATGGGGCACGGCTCGAGGCTCACGTACAGCGTGCACCCGTCGAGGCGCCAGCTGCCGCGCACCGCGGCCGCGTCACGCAACGCGAGGATCTCGGCATGCGCGGTCGGGTCCCCCGTCAGCTCTCGCTCGTTGTGGCGACTGGCGATGACCGCTCCTTCGGCCACCACGACCGCGCCGACGGGAACGTCGCCGTGCACGCTCGCCGCGACGGCCTCGGCGAGCGCCAGCTCCATCGCCTCCACATCGTCGATCAACGCCGCCGCCTTCACTAGCTCTAGAGCGGAGGGGGTGGGATTCGAACCCACGGTCAGTTTCCCGACACACGATTTCCAATCGTGCCGATTCGGCCGCTCTCGCACCCCTCCGGAAGGGGAGACGCTATCGTGTCGGCAGGCGGCGCCGTCGAGCGCAGTGGCCGGGTTCTGCGCAACGAGACCTCGTGAACCGAGTCAGGGCCGGAAGGCAGCAGCTCTCAGCGAATCGTCCCGTGTGCCGCAGGGGACCTGGCCGCTGCGCTCGGCGGCGCCCTCTCTTTTTCGGGGCTCGGGCGCACCTTCCCCCCGAACCGAGTCGGTCTGTGCGACCAGCGCCGCGGGGCGGCCGGACCGGCCGTAGCATCGGCACGTGAGCCCATCGACGCCCGACCTCCCGCCCGACCAGAGCCTCGGCGAGATCGTGGCCGACCGTCCGTACCAGTCGCTCTACCGCCGTTACCGGCCACAACGCTTCGACCAGGTACGCGGTCAGGAGCACGTCACGCGGGCGCTCCGCAACGCCGTCCGGGACGACCGGATCACCCACGCGTATCTCTTCAGTGGGCCCCGCGGCACGGGCAAGACCTCGACGGCGCGGATCCTCGCGAAGGCGCTCAACTGTGCGACGCCCTCCGAGGGGGAGCCGTGCGGGGTCTGCGACTCGTGCGTGTCGATCGTCGCCGGCAACTCCTTCGACGTCCACGAGCTCGACGCCGCCTCGAACAACGGCGTCGACGCGATGCGCGACCTCGTGGCCCGATCTGCCCTCGCCACGCCGGGACGGTGGAAGGTCTACATCGTGGACGAGGTCCACATGCTCTCGACAGCGGCGTCGAACGCCCTGTTGAAGACCTTGGAGGAGCCGCCCGAGCACGTCATCTTCGTGCTCGCCACGACGGACCCGCAGAAGGTGCTGCCGACGATCCGCAGCCGGACCCAGCACTTCGAGTTCCACCTTCTCGGGGAGGACGTGCTCGAGGGACTGCTCGAGGACGTAGCCGCAGACGCGGGCCTCGAGCTACCCGAGGGCGGGCTCGGCGTCGCGCTCCGGCGCGGGCGAGGATCGGCCCGGGATGCGCTGTCGATGCTGGACCAGGTCGCCGCGTCAGGGGCCGCCGAAGACGATACGGACTCGCTCGCGGCGCTCGTCGCCGGCATCGCCGAGCGGGACACCGCCGCCGCGCTCGCAGCGCTCGACGAGACGCTCCGCAGCGGGCAGGACCCTCAGCAGGTGGCCATCGCCCTCGTCGAGCGGCTGAGAGCCGGGTTCCTCGCGCTCGTCGCGCCGGGCATCACGACGTCCGCCTGGCACGGCACGCCGGTGCTCGACGAGGCGCGGCTCCTCGGGACGCCGCGCTGCGTGCGGGCGATGGAGCTGGTCGGGGCAGCGATCGTAGCGATGCGCGATGCGCCCGAGCCCCGGATCACCTTCGAGGTGGCGCTCGTTCGCTGCGCCCATCCCGAGGCCGACGACACGGTCGAGTCGCTGCTCGATCGCCTCATCGCGCTCGAGCGCCGCCTCGAGGGCCTGGAGGCCGGTGGTGCCACCGCCCCGGCGCCGCAGGTCGCTGGCACGCGCCCGTTGGCTCCCGAGCGCCCGGCGGCGCCGCCCTCGCCGCGAGCCCCTGTGCCATCGCCCAGGCCCGAAGCGGTAACGGCCGCTGCAGCGAGTCCCGCTACGCCGAGTCCCGCTCCGACGGTCCCCGCTCCGACGGTCCCCGTTCCGACGGGCCCCGTTACGGGCGAGCCGGCCACGAGCGGCGGGAGGCCCGTGCTCGGCGCGTACTTGCGGCGCTCCGAGCCCTCCCACGGGGAAGCGTCGCCAACGGCGCCCGCTGCGGCTGCGGCACCCGTCGCCGGTTCACCTGCACCCGCGTCTGCCCCACCATCTGCACCCGCGGGTGGCGGGGCAGCCGGCGCGCCCGGTCGTGACGAGCTCGTCGCGGCCTGGGGCGACCACGTGCTCACCGGGCTGCGCCCCAAGGTGCGCGCGTACTACCAGGCCGGCCATTTCGTCGGGACCGACGGCGCAGATGCCGTGTTCGCCCTGCCCAACGCCGTTCACGTCGCCCAGGCGGAGCCGTTGAGGAACGAGGTCGTCGCTGCTCTCGGCGCACGCTTCGGCCGTCCGGTCGGTCTACGCCTCGTCGTCGACGGCGCCTGGTCCCCACCGGTCGGCCCAGGCGAGACGAGCACGGTCGAGCCGCCGAGCGTCACCGAGCAGGCCGAAACCCACGAGGTCAGCGGCGCGGTCCACACACCCGGCCGGGGACGGACGGAGTCGGAGGCGCCCGGCACCGGGCGAGGGCGGCCGGGCGTGTCCGCGTCCGCTCCCGTCTCGGCGGCTCCGGGTGGGCGCACGAGCCCTCGGCCGGTCGCTCCCGCGGCGACCCAGCCCGACGAGACGGACGACGTCGATGACGTCGCGCCGCTCGCCGAGACCTACGAGATTGCACCTGATCCTCCCGACTCAGGGCTAACCTGGGCCGAAGACCGCCTGCTCCGGGCGTTCCCAGGCGCCAAGGAGGTCTGACATGGTGACCTCGTCTTCCGACGGCGGCGAGCTCGGCGAGCTCCTCGCCCAGATGCAGCAGCTCCAGGAAACTGTCGCCCAGGCGGAGGCTGCCGCGAGTTCCCGGCTCGTCGAGGGCTCGGCGGCCGATGGCGCAGTGCGGGTCCGAGTCTCGGGCGAGTTCTCCTTCGACTCCGTCACGATCGACCCGTCGATCGTCGACCCGACGGACGTCTCGCTGCTCGAGGACCTCGTCCTCGCCGCGGTTCGAGACGCGGTGGCGCGCCTCAGCGAGGTCCGGCGCGAGACGATGGGCGAAGCGGTCCAGAGCGCGCTCGCCGGGCTCCTCGGCGCCGACGACAGCGACGAGGACGACGACGACAGCGACGGTTCGGGCACTTCCGAGCTGCCCAGCTAGCGCGGGAGCCTGATCTGGCGCTGTTCGAGGGTCCCATCCAGGACCTCGTCGACGAGCTCGGCCGCCTTCCGGGCGTCGGGCCCAAGTCGGCCCAGCGCATCGCCTTCCACCTGCTCAAGGTGGCCAAGGAGGATGCGACCCGGCTGGCCCAAGCGATCGTCGAGGTGAAGGAGCGCACCGTGCTCTGCTCGGTCTGCTTCAACATCGGCATCGCCGAGCGCTGCGCCATCTGCGCCGACGATCGGCGAGACGGCTCGATCCTTTGCGTCGTCGAGGACCCGCGAGACATCGTCGCGGTCGAGCGCACGAGGGAGTTCAAGGGTCGCTACCACGTCCTCGGAGGCGCGCTCAGCCCGATCGAGGGTGTCGGACCTGAGCAGCTGAGAGTCCGCGAGCTCCTCGGACGCCTGGAGCCGGAGGGCGTCACCGAGGTCATCTTGTGCACGAACCCCAATCTCGAGGGTGAGGCCACGGCGATGTACCTGGCCAGGCTGCTCAAGCCGCTCGGGGTCCGGACGACCCGCATCGCGAGCGGTCTGCCCGTGGGCGGCGACCTCGAGTACGCCGACGAGCTCACGCTCGGCCGTGCGCTCGAGGGTCGGCGGGAAGTGGACGCCTGACCGGTTCGCCGCGATCGGGACGGCGGCCTGGCCCGCCAGCCGGTAGCCTCCGGCTGATGTCGCAGACCGAACACACCGAGGACTCGATGGCGAAGCGGCTCGCGACGCTCGCCGAGCGCAAGGAGCAGGCGCGCAGCCCCGCCACCCCGAAGGCCCTCGAGGCGCAACGCTCCAAGGGCAAGCTCACGGCGCGAGAGCGCATCGACTACCTGCTGGACGAGGGCTCCTTCCAGGAGGTCGACGCACTCGTACGCCACCGGAGCCACGGCGTCGGGCTCGACCACAGCCGCCCCTACACCGATGGCGTCGTGACCGGGTTCGGCACGATCGAGGGCCGCCGTGTCTGCCTCTACAGCCAGGACTTCACGGTCTTCGGTGGCTCGCTCGGCGAGGCCCATGCCGAGAAGATCCACAAGATCCAGGACCTCGCGGTGCAGACGGGCGTGCCGATCATCGGGCTCAACGACGGCGGCGGCGCACGTATCCAGGAGGGGGTCGTCGCCCTCCACGGCTTCGGCGGGATCTTCTTCCGCAACGCCCGGGCATCGGGCGTCGTGCCGCAGATCAGCGTCATCCTCGGCCCGTCGGCCGGTGGCGCTGTCTACTCGCCCGCCCTCACCGACTTCGTGTTCATGGTCCAGAACACGAGCCACATGTTCATCACCGGTCCCGACGTCGTGCGGACCGTCACCGGCGAGGACGTCACGCCCGAGCAGCTCGGCGGCGCGATGACCCATGCGACGCGTTCCGGCGTCGCCGCGTTCGTGGCGGAGGACGAGCGCTCCTGCCTCGACGAGGTGCGCTACCTGCTGTCGTTCCTCCCGGCGAACAACCTCGAGGAGCCCCCGGCGCTGCCGAGCGCCGACGACAACGAGCGCTCGGTGCCGGAGCTTCGCGACCTCGTGCCCGCGCGCCCGAACCAGCCCTACGACATGAAGCAGCTCATCCGGGCCGTCGTCGACGACGGGGAGTACCTGGAGTACTTCCCCCACTGGGCCCGCAACCTGACGACCGGCTTCGCCCACATCGGGGGGCGGGTCGTCGGCATCGTCGCGAACCAGCCCCAGATGCTCGCCGGGGTGCTCGACATCGACTCCTCGGAGAAGGGCGCCCGCTTCGTGCGGACCTGCGACGCGTTCAACGTGCCGCTCGTGACGTTCGTCGACGTGCCCGGCTTCATGCCGGGCACCGACCAGGAGTACGGCGGGATCATCCGCCACGGCGCCAAGCTGCTCTACGCCTACTGCGAAGCCACAGTGCCCCGCATCCAGGTCATCGTGCGAAAGGCCTACGGCGGCGCGTACCTCGTGATGGACTCGAAGTCGATCGGAACGGACCTCTCCTACGCGTGGCCCTCGGCGGAGCTGGCGGTCATGGGTCCGGCGAGCGCTGTCGAGATCGTCCACCGGCGCGAGCTGGCGGAGTCGGACGACCCGGCCGGGCGCCGCGCCGAGCTGGTCGCCGAGTACACCGAACGCTTCACGAACCCCTACGTGGCGGCCGAGCGCGGCTACGTCGACGATGTGATCGACCCCGCCGACACGCGCCGGGTCCTCACCCGAAGCCTCGACATCCTCGCTTCCAAGCGGGAGGACCTGCCCAAGCGCAAGCACGGCAACGTACCGCTGTGATGGCGCACGTGGCTCGACAGCTCCGGTGAGGCGATGACTCCCCGGATCGAGCCGGAGCGGGTCGGCACCGCCGACGACAACCTCGCCCCTACCGACGAGGCGCTCGCGGCGATCGTCGCGGCGCTCGAGCAGTGCCTTCCGGCGCCGGGCGCGCAGGCTCCCGCCGGGGGGGCACCGGGCTGGCGAGTCCGCTCGAGCTACCCGTGGCGTTTCTCGGGACGATGGTGGTCGGCCCCGGCCGTGCTGCGCCGGGAGCGTCCCTTCCGCTGAGCCGTCCCGCACTCTCCGGGCCGCCGCACACCGGTCTCGCTCCGCGTAGCGTGGAGTACCGGCGTCGCTCCGGCGCCCCCGGATGGCCTGGCGGCGACGGTGTGCCTGACGCAGGAACACCTGTCTGGCACCGCTTGGCGTGGATGCGCGCTAAGCAGCAGGCTCCTGCCCGGAGCCGTCCCGGTCTTCTGCCGACGCGAAGCCGGCTACCGGGTTCCCGTTGCGGCCAGATCTGCTGACGCGGGACCTCGTCGCGTGACGCGACGAGTCTGTTTGTCCCCCCCGCGGGCATGCCGGGTCGGCTGCGAGTGCAGAGTCCTCCCGGCTGTCGGGCCGCCCTCATGGCGGTCCCCGGCCTGGGCATCCGCGTCCGCATCCGGCACATGGCCAGCGATGCACAAGAGGACATCCGCCGTTACGGCGGCCTCGCCCCAGGTGGCGAGGTTGGCTGCGGCGTTCGCGTCCCGGTCGTGGGACGTTCCGCAGCAGGTGCACGTCCAAGTGCGATCCGTCAGTGTGAGGCGTTGGTTATCGACCCCACAGAGGCGGCAGCGCTTGGACGACGGGAAGAACCGGTCGGCAACAATCAGCCGATCGGCTGGGAGTTTGTAGGTGAGTTGACGGCGAAGTTCACCGAAGGATGCGTCGTGGAGGTGGCGGTTGAGCCCGCTCTTACGGGCACCACCGCGCGCCTTCATGCCCCTCACGTTGAGGTCCTCGATGACGAGCACCGCGCCGAGATCGGCGAGCTGACGCGTCGTCTGGTGAAGCACGGTGTGGCGCTGGTCGCGGACCTGACGATGCAGGCGTGCAACGCGCCGGCGAGCCTGCTCGCGCTTCGCAGATGGCGAGCGCCGCGGGTGTGGTGCACCGATCGCCTTCGCGTAGCTGCGGTCCTTTCGCGAGACACGACGCTGAGCGACACGCAGTCGGTGCTCTGCTTCGCGAAGCGCCTTCGCCCCCGATGCCTCGAGGATCGGCACAGCATCGGAGCCGGCTGCGACGACAAGGGTCTTCACCCCGACGTCGATGCCGACCACGCCGTTTGGGGCGAGGAGTTGTGGCGTCGAAGTGACCGTCCGTTCAATGCTGAGCGATGCCCACCACGTGCCGCAGGAATCCCGGCGGACGGTCACCGAGACGATGCGTGCCCGGCTCCGTCGAACGCTCCGGCGAAGGGTTGCCTGGTGTGTGTCAGGTGCAGAGATCTTGACCAGGCCCAGCCCCAGGCGCTCCATTCTCGGTAGCCGCAGGGCGCCGGCCTCGAGGCTGATCGTCTCGCAGACGGTGAAGGCCGGGAGCTGTCGGTGCTTCGACTTGAAGCGCGGGAAGCCGGCTCGCCCGGCCATCCACTCGGCGTGTGCCGCCCGGGCACGACGCAGCGCGTAGAGGTAGATCTTCGACGGGTACTCGCCGTGCCAGGGCGCGATGTCGTCCTTTTGCGCGTGCCAGGCGTCTTGGAGGCGCCGATCGGACAGCGGGCGCGTGCACTTCTCGGCAGGGACGCCTGCGTCACGTTCGGCAGACCAGACCTTGTGATTCGCGGCGAACTGCTCGACGGCGAAGTTGTACGCCTTACGGCTCGCGCCTGCACAGCCGAGGAGGTAGCTCTCCTGGGCGCGGTTCGGCTCGAGGCGGATGCGCATCCCCTCGCGTCGAACCCCGTTCCCACTCACGCCGGAGAACCGTAGGGGCCGGGTGTGTCATCCACATCCACGCTAAGCGGTGGGGCACACCTGTTCGACGCGGCGCTCGAAATGCATAGGATCGAGCTGTGGATCATGACCCCCTAGCGTCGTTCCACCCGGCCGTCGCCGAGTGGTTCCGCCGCCGGTTCCCCGCCGGTCCGACCGAGGCCCAGGCCCTCGGCTGGGCCTCGATCGCCGAGGGCGCCGACACCCTCGTCGCGGCGCCGACCGGCTCCGGCAAGACCCTTGCCGCCTTCCTCGTCGCGATCGACCGTTGCTTCAGGTCGGTCGCCGAGGGAGACGGTCCACGCGGCACTTCGGTCGTGTACGTCTCACCGTTGAAGGCGCTCACCGTCGACATCCGCGAGAACCTCGAGCGGCCGCTCGCCGAGATCGCCGAAATCGCCCGGGAGCTCGGCCTCGCGGCGCCCGAGCTGCGGGTCGCCGTTCGCAACGGGGACACCTCGCAGGCCCAACGCGCCGCGATGCTGCGCGATCGTCCGGAGATCGTCGTGACGACGCCGGAGTCGCTCTACCTCCTCGTCACTGCGAGACGCGGCAGGGAGCTGCTCTCCGGGGTGCACACCGTCGTCGTCGACGAGATCCACGCGCTCGCCCGCGACAAGCGCGGGTCGCATCTCGCCGTGACGCTCGAGCGCCTCGACCGCTGCGTGCAGGCGGGCGGGGAGAACGAGCGCCGCCCCACGCGCATCGGGCTGTCGGCGACCCAGCGGCCCATAGCCACCGTCGCCCGGCTGCTCGTCGGGGCCGGACCGGATCGCGACGACGCGGACGGCTCGCCGCTGTGCCGCATCGTCGACGTCGGTCACCGGCGCGCCCTCGACGTCGCGATCGAGCTCACTTCTGACGAGCTCGGCGCGGTGGCGACCACTGGGCAGCTCGACGAGATCGTCGCGCACCTCGGCACCCAGATCGAGACGCACACGACCACGCTCGTCTTCGTCAACACCCGGCGCATGGCCGAGCGCATCGCCCACCTGCTCGCCGAGCAGCTGGGCGAAGACGTCGTCTGTGCCCACCACGGGAGCCTCTCGACCGCGCGCCGCCTCAACGTCGAGGCCAGGCTGCGCGCCGGCGACCTGCGCGCCGTCGTCGCGACGGCATCGCTCGAGCTCGGGATCGACGTCGGCCCGGTGGACCTCGTCTGCCAGCTCGGCTCGCCGCGGAGCATCGCGACGTTCCTCCAGCGCGTCGGGCGGGCGGAGCACCGCGTGCTCGGCGTGCCGAAGGGGCGGATCTACCCGACGACCCGAGACGAGCTCGTGGAGTGCGTCGCGCTCCTCGGTGCGGTGCGCGCCGGCGCGCTCGACGCCGTCGTGCCCCCCACGGCGCCACTCGACATCCTCGCCCAGCAGCTCGTCGCCGAGTGCGCCGCGTCGGGCGACGAGGGCATCGCCGAGGCCGAGCTGCTCGAGCTCGTCCGACGAGCGGCGCCCTACTCCTCGCTCGACGAGCGTGATTTCGAGACGGTGCTCACCCTCGTGAGCGACGGCGTCACGACCGGGCGCGGCCAACGCGGCGCATACCTGCACCGCGACCGGGTCAACGGGATCGTGCGGGCACGTCGCGGCGCGCGACTCACCGCCTCGACGTCGGGCGGCGCCATCCCCGAGCTCGCCGACTACCGGGTCGTGCTCGAGCCGGACGAGGTGCTCGTCGGCACGGTGAACGAGGACTGGGCCGTCGAGGCGATGGCCGGCGACGTGTTCCTGCTCGGGAGCGCCACGTGGCGCATCCGTCGTGTCGAGCAGGGCACGGTCCGGGTGGTCGACGCGGCGGGCGCGTCACCAACCCTGCCCTTCTGGCTCGGGGAGGCACCCGCGCGCACCGACGAGCTCGCGGACTTCGTCGCCGAGCTCCGTAGGATCGTCGACGAGCGGCTCGGGAGCGGAGGGCCGGCCGAGGCCGTCGAGGCCGTCGTCCACTTCGCCGAGATCGACCGGCGCTCTGCGGAGGAGGTCGTCGCCTACCTCGGGACGGCCCGCACCCAGCTCGGGCTGTTGCCGACGAAGAAGGACCTCGTCTTCGAACGCTTCTTCGACGAGGCCGGCGGCATGCAGCTCGTCATCCACTCGCCGTACGGGGCGCGCATCAACCGGGGGCTCGGTCTGGCCCTTCGCAAGCGCTTCTGCGTGACGTTCGACTTCGAGCTCCAGGCTGCAGCGAGCGACGACGCCGTCGTCATCTCGCTCGGTCCCCAACACTCCTTCGCGCTCGAGGAGGTCACCCGCTACCTCGCTCCGGGGACGGTCCGTGACGTGCTCATCCAGGCGGTGCTGCCGACGCCTATCTTCGGCTCGCGCTGGCGCTGGAACCTCTCGAGGTCGCTCGTCTCGCCGCGTTTTCGCGGCTCGCGCCACCTTCCCCCTGCGATCCAGCGGATGGAGGCCGACGACCTGATGGCGGCGATCTTCCCGGGGCTCGCAGCGTGCCAGGAGAACGCCACGGGACCGGTAGTGATCCCCGACCACCCGATCGTGCGCCAGACGCTCGACGACTGCTGCACCGAGGCGATGGACCTCACTGGGCTCATCGCCCTCGTCTCACAGATCCGCAGCGGCGAGGTACGCACACACTGCATCGACACGAGCGAGCCGTCGATCCTTTCCCACGAGATCTTGAACGGGCGACCCTTCACCTACCTCGACGACGCGCCACTCGAGGAGCGGCGGACACGCGCCGTGCCGCTGCGACGAGGCGTGCCGATCGAGGCCCGCGACCTCACCACGCTCGACCCCGCGGCGGTCGAGGAGGTACGCCTCGAGGTGGAGCCGGCGCCGCGCAACGCCGACGAGCTCCACGATATCCTCACCACCCTCGTCCTCTGCCACACCGACGAGGGCTGGCGGCCCCACCTCGCCGCGCTCGCCGCCGCCGGACGCGCGATGGAGGTGACGCTCCCCGCCGGCGATGGCTCACCCTCCCACGCCTCGTGCGCGACGGAGCGAAGGCGCGAGGTCGAAGCGCTGCTGCCGGGCGCCACCTTCCGTCCCGACCACGAGGTCCCGACATCGCTTGACGCGGACGGGGCGGTGGAGCGCGAGGAGGCGCTCGCGCTCGCCGTGCGCGGTCATCTCGAGTACTGCGGCCCGGTGTCCCCGGCCGAGCTGGCCGCACGGATCCCCGGCGCGACCGAGCCGGGGATCGTCTCCGCCCTCGCCCGGTGCGAGTCGAGCGGTGCGGTGCTCCAGGTGCTCGACGGGAAGTGGTGCGCGAAGCGACTCGTGGCGCGGATCCACGCCCGGGGGCGCCAACGTGAGCAGCGGAGCCACCCGCCGGCGAGCGCCCAGGATCTGATGCGCTTCCTGCTCGGGTGGCAGCACGTCGCCCCGGGTCGTCGACTCGCCGGCATCGGCGGTCTCGCCGAGATCGTCGGCCAGCTACAAGGGATGGAGGCGCCGGTCGGGGCCTGGGAGGAGTCCATCTTGCCGGCGCGCGTCTCCGGCTACCAGGCGCACCTGCTCGACGAGCTCTCCGCGCACGGCGAGACGGCGTGGGGACGGCCGAGCGTGCGCGCCGTCGATGGCTCGGCGCGCGAGCCACGGCGTGCGGCGGCGACGCCGTCGCGCGCCACGCCGGTCACGATCGCCCGACGCGACGACATGGCCTGGCTGCTCGCCGCGGCACGAGGCGAGGCCACACCCGCAACGCCCGGCCCCGGCGCGGCCTCGGAAGTGCTCGAGGCGCTCGAGGCCGGCGGCGCGCTGTTCTTCAGCGACCTGTGCGAGCTCACCGGGCGCATGCCCGTCGACGTCGCCGAGGCGTTGTGGGACGGCGTCGCGCGGGGCTGGCTCACCGCGGACGGCTTTCGCGCCGTGCGATCGCTGCTGGCCGGGCGCTACCGGAGCGTCGCCACGCGGCCAGGGCGCCCGCAGGGATACCCCCGGACGGGAGCCTCCCGACCCCTCGGGCTCACCCGCCGCCCACGACCGGGACCGGCCCGCGTTTCCGTACCGCCGGCGCTCGCCGGCGGTCGCTGGTCTCTGCTCGGCGCGGCCTCACCATCGGACTTCGTTCCCGACGAGCTGGCCGAGGCCGTGGCACTCCAGCTGCTGGCGAGATGGGGCGTCGTCTTCCGGGACATCGCGATGCGCGAGTCGCTCGGCATCGGCTGGCGCGACGTCCTCTGGGCGCTACGCCGCCTGGAGGCACGGGGCGTCGTACGCGGTGGCCGCTACGTGGGCGGCGTCGCGGGCGAGCAGTTCGGGCTTCCGGAGGCGATCGACGAGCTGCGAGCGGTGGCACAGCGCGAGCGCGACGGCACGACGGTGCGCCTGAGCGCCGCCGACCCGCTCAATCTCACGGGCATCGTCCTTCCCGGGCCTCGGGTCCCGGCCGTGCGTGGACGCGAGCTCGTGCTTCGCGACGGCGCGGTCGTCACCGACGAGGACGTGAGACACGCGCCTTCCGGGCGGCTCCGCGGGGCGGCCGCCTCCTGATCAGCGTCGGGGTCCATCGACGCGTTGAACGGGGAGTGCCCTCGCCGCCTCGCGGCGTTCAGTCGAAGATCGGGTCCCGCGTACGCGTCCGCTTCAGCTCGAAGAACCCGTCGGTCGACGCGACGAGGACGACGCCGTCCCAGAGACGCCCTGCCGCCTCGCCCTTCGGAGCAGGCGACATCACCGGACCGAAGAAGGCGACACCCGCGACGCTTATCACCGGCGTGCCCACCTCGTAGCCGACCTGATCCATCCCGTCGTGGTGGGAAGCCTTGAGGGCCACGTCGTAGTCGGTCGACGTAGCTGCATCGACGAGGTTCGCGGGCAGGCCTACCTCTTCGATCGCCGATGCGATCGTGTCGAGGTCCTTCGGCGCCTTCTCGAGGTGGAACCGGTTCCCGAGCGCCGTGTACAACGGCAGCACCACCTCGGGCCCATACAGCTGCTCGGCCGCGACGCACACCCGCACCGGTCCCCACGCCTGGGCGAGAGCCTCCCGATACTCCTCGGGCAGGTCGGGCTTGTCAGCGTTCAGATAGGCGAGCGACATCACGTGCCAGCTCGTCGTCACCGGACGCACCTTCTCGACCTCGAGCATCCAGCGCGACGCCATCCACGCCCAGGGGCACAGCGGGTCGAACCAGAAGTCCGCGGTCTGCTGGCTCGCTCCGGACGCCGGCGCGGCCCCCGCCGTGGCGGTCGCGGTCACTGAGCTATCGGGCATGTGGCTACCGGGCATCTGCTCTCCTTGTCGAGGACGTGCGCTGGCTTCGGGCCCTCACCCTCTCGCCGCTGCTGTGTGTTGCAACGCACGAGCACCGGGCGGTGTTCCTCAGCGAGCCGCGAAGGGTGACCGCGGGACCGCGGAGCGCCAGGACCGGGCGCCGGATCGGACCGGCGCTGAGCACCATTGACATGTCGCCGATATATCGCGATATGCTCCATTGATCAGCAGGAGGCACCTGCTCACTACCTAGGAGGCACTACATGCACCACCATCACGACGATCCCCGCGACTTCGGGGACGACGGCGCCGGAGAGCGCCGCTCGGAGCGACCGCACCGTGGACCTGCCATGGATGAGGGTCGCGCGGCGTTCGGCCCCTTCGGCGGAGCGTTCGGTGGGCCCTTCGGCGGGGGGATGGGACCCCGCGGTCGAGGCAGAGGACGAGGCCCGGGTGGGCGGGCGCGTCGGGGCGACGTTCGCGCCGCGGTGCTGGCTCTGCTCGCGGAGCGCCCGATGCACGGCTACGAGATCATCCAGGAGCTCGCCGAGCGGACCGGCGGCCTGTGGAAGCCGAGCCCGGGCTCGGTGTACCCGACGCTCCAGCTACTCGAGGACGAGGGCCACGTTGTCGCCGAGGAGGACGCCGGCAAGCGCCGCTTCTCGCTGACCGAGAGCGGCCGGGAGATCGCCACGGCGCTCTCGGAGCACAAGGCGCCATGGGAAGAGGTCAACGAAGGCATCGGGCCCGACGCGATGCACCTGCGCCAGGCGACCGGTCAGCTCATGGCCGCCGTCTTCCAGATCGGCCACGTCGGAACGCCGGAGCAGCAGGCCGAGGCCCAGGCCATCCTGGCCGAGACCCGCAGGCGCCTCTACGCGATCCTCGCAGCCGAGACGTGAGTCACCTGTCGTGAGCTGTCGAGGTGCGAGAGCGGCCGAGTGTCACGCGGCCGGCTTTCAGCCTCGGGGACGGCCGATCGCCGACTCGTTCTCGATCTCGACCGGCTCGATGGGACCGGCGGGATCGAAGCCGAGCACGCGACCGTAGAAGTAGAGCTCGGCTTCGGCCGTCCGCTTGATGTTCTCGGCCCGGCGAAAGCCGTGCTGCTCGCCCTCGTACGCGATGTAGGCCACCGGGACCCCGTGGGCGCGCAGCGCCTCGACCATCATCTCTGCCTGGTTGGGCGGGACCACCTTGTCCTCCAGGCCCTGGAAGATGATGAGCGGCGTACGCATCTGCTCGGTGTGGAAGATCGGCGACCGCTCCGCGTAGAGCGCCTCGGCCTCGGGCCACGGACCGATGAGACCGTCGAGGTAGCGCGACTCGAACTTATGGGTGTCGCGCGCGAGCGCCCCGGCGTCGGCGACACCGAAGTAGCTCGCGCCCGCGGCAAAGACGTCGCCGAAGGTCGCTGCGCACAAGGTCGTATAGCCGCCCGCGCTACCGCCGTGGATGACGAGCCTCTCCGCGTCGACCTCGCCAGCGCCGGCGAGTGCCAACGCTGCGTTCTCGCAGTCGGCGACGTCCACGATTCCCCACTTTCCCTTGAGGCGCCCCCGGTAGTCGCGTCCGTAACCCGAGCTGCCGCCGTAGTTGACGTCGGCCACGGCGAATCCCCGGCTCGTCCAGTACTGCACCTCGTAGCTCAGCGCCGGGGAGGCGGCCGAAGTAGGGCCACCGTGGATCGCGATGACGAGCGGCGGCCTCTCCCCTTCGGGAGCGGCGAAGTCCGCATTTGCCGGCATGTACACGAGCGCGTGCGCGAGCTGGTCTCCACTCGTCGGGAACTCGAACGGCCTCGGCCGCGACAGATACCCCGCGTCGACGGTCGACTCGCGGCTGGCCTTCACGACCTCGCTGTCGCCCGAGGTGACGTCGATCGTCACGATCGCCGGCGACATGGCCGACGAAGCCGCGAGGGCCACGAGCCCGCTCCCGGTGGAGCGGAGCGCGCCGAAGACGGTGAACGGCGTGACGATCGGCGCGAACGCCGACTCCCCGCGCCGGAGCACGCCGAGGTTTGCTTCCCCCTGGGCCGACCAGGCGGCCACTACTGCGCCGTCGTCGAGCACGGCATAGCTCGCAAGTCCGAACACCCAGTCCGGGCCTGCGAACTCGGCGTCGGCGGGAGCGAGGGGCCTGCCCACCCCGGAACCGTCTTCGTCGTCGACCACATAGAGGTTCCACCATCCGGTCCGGTCGGAGACGAAGTGGAGCGCGCCGTCCGGCCCGTACCTCGGCTGGGTGATGGACTCGCTCGGGCCGCCCGCGACGAGGCGGACGGCTCCCATGGCGGCGCCCTCGAGGAGCTCGCCCTCCCACAGCTCGGTGCCGTCCCACGGCATCCGCGGGTGATCCCAGGTGCACCATGCGACGCGCGTGCCGTCCGGCGTGACGGCGGGCGTACCGTAGAAGTCGTGCCCGCTGGCGAGCACGTGCTCGCCGCGATCGCCCGACGACGAGACCGCGACGAGCTCGTTCACGACCCCGTCGAGGAGGTGCCGTTCGCGCACGCACACGAGCCATGCGCCGTCCGGCGTGACCACCGGCGCTGCGTAGCGAACGGCCGCCGGGACCGGCGGCTTGGGCGTGAGGGCCAACGGCTGCTCGCCGGGAACGACCCGGTAGAGACGCTGGTCGGCGAAGTTAGAGAAGTAGACGGCGCCGTCACGTACGGCGACGCACAGGCCACCGTACTCATGGACGAGCGTACGGGCGGCGAAACCCTCGGGGAGCACGTCGGATAGCACTCCCTCACCATCTCGCCGGACGACCACCTGGCGGCCGCCCTCGCTCGGTCGGCCCTCGACCCAGTAGAGGAAGTCCCCGTCCACGAGCGGGTCGGCGAGCCTCACCGTCTTCTCGACGAGGAGATCCGTCGTGATCGGTGAGACCCATGAGCCATAGGGAGCGGTGCGTGCCATTCCCGGAGGGTAACGCCGTCGCTAGGCGTGCGCGGAGCGACGGATTTCGTCGGAGCGACGGATGTGGCCGTCCACGATCGAGCTCGCCCGGTGAGGATCGGCGGCCCCGATCGCCACGAAAAGATCGAGATGCTCGCGCCAGCACGCCGCGCTACGCGCGTCGCGCCCACCGGGATGCATCCACTCGATCTTCGCCGAGAGCAGGGCAAGCAGCTGACGCAGGTGCGTGATACCGGCCGCCTGCGCGATGACGCGGTGGAAGCGCCCTTCGAGCTCGTCGAGCGCTTCGAGGCGAAGCTCCGCCTGGGCGGCCTCCGCCTCACCGAGGATCTGCTCGAACTGGCGCAGCTCCTCGTGGGTGCGGCGCTCGGCGGCCCGGCGCACGGTCCGTGAGACGACCGAGATCTTCACCTCGAGCAAGTCGTCGGCCTCGGCGTCGCTCAGCTCGGCCACTGCCGCGCCGACGTAGGGGATCGTCCTCGTGAAACCCTCCGCCTCGAGATGATGCAGCGCGCCGCGTACCGGGACGCGCGAGACCCCGTAAGCGTGGGCGAGGTGCTCTTCGGTGAGGCGCTGACCGGGTGCGTAGCGCCGCGAGACGATGTCGCTTCTCAGGCGCTCGGTGATCGTCGTCTGCAGCTTGGGTCCTGACCCGGGAGGTCGGTGCTCGCCATGGTCGGCATCTTGCACGTCCGCCTGTACCTCCCTCGCGCCGAATCCGTCGTGCCGGGCCGCGTCACGATCGGACCGCACAGGGCGTCCGCGGCGCCCGTCAGCTGAGTCCTCGCGCGCGTTGTCCCCTGCCGAACGCCACGGTAGCCCGCGGCATCACCTCGAGGGGGACCAATGCATCTCATGGCGCATGGCGGCCGGCCCCAGTCACGCTGGCACACCGTCTACCAGGGGAAAGGGCCTCAGCATGCACGAGTCCCCGCGACCGGCGTCCGGGGTGTCTCGCGACATCGCATTCCGTCGGTGGGCGAGGGGGGACTTGAACCCCCACATCCTTTCGGACACAGGAACCTGAATCCTGCGCGTCTGCCAATTCCGCCACTCGCCCGAGGGAGCCAAAGGTTAGCCCACGCCGACGCCGACACAGTCCTTCCAGGTAGAGTGATGACGCCATGGGACTCCAGCAGTTCGAGCAACGCCTCGAGCGTCTGGTCGAGGGTGCGTTCGCCAAGGCCTTCCGTGGCGAACTACAGCCGATCGAGCTCGGCCGTCGACTCACGCGCGAGATGGACCTTCAGCGCGCACTGTCGGTGCGTGGTCTCATCGCGCCCAACACCTTCGCGGTTCTGCTCTCCCAGGAAGACTACGAGCGCTTCGGCGGCTTCGTCGAGGTCCTCTCGAGGGAGCTCGTCGACGCCGCCCGCGAGCACGCCCGCGCCGAGGGCTACTCGTTCCTCGGCCCCGTCCAGGTACGGATCGGGTGGAACGAGGACCTCTCTCGAAGCACGTTCGTGGTGTCGAGCGAGGTCGTCGAGGGCGAGGAGGTCCCCGGAGGTTGGGTCGTGCTGCCCGACGGTCGACGCGTCGCGATCGCCGACGAGCCCGTGACGATCGGCCGCCTCCCCGAGTGTGACATCCCCCTCGGGGATGCCAACGTCTCGCGGCGCCACGCCGAGCTCCACCGCGACGGCGGGAACGTGTTCGTGGTCGACCTGGACTCGACGAACGGGACCCGCGTCAACGGCACGCCGGTGCGCCAGCAGCGACTCACCGACGGCGACCTCGTCACCGTCGGCATCACGACCTTCCGCTTCGAGTCCAGTTAGCCAGATACACCGACCTATGTCACACGGCTTGCTCGAGATCCTCAGGTACTTCCTGCTCGCTCTGATCTGGCTCTTCTTCATCTACGCGGCCCGGATGGTCCTCGTCGAGGTGCGCCGAGGAAGGACCGATCGTCCCGCCGCCGAGGCCCAAGCACCCCCGCCGGCCGCACCTCGATCGGCGCCCGCGCCACCCGATCGAGCCGCCCCGACGAAGCTCCGGATCCTCGAGCCGGCCGAGCGACGTGGGGTCGCGTACGAGCTCGGCACGGAGATCACACTCGGCAGGTCGCCCGGCTGCGCGGTCCCCCTCGAGGGGGACACTTTCGCGTCCTCGATCCACGCCCGGGTCTTCCGGCGGGACGGGGAGACGTGGCTCGAGGACCTCGGCTCGACGAACGGGACCTTCCTGAACGGCGAGCGGGTGGCCAAGCCCGTGCGACTGCGCCGAGGCGACCAGCTGAAGGTCGGTCACACCCTCCTCGAGGTCGGCCGTTGACGGCGTTCCGGGGCGCTACGGCTACCGATGCCGGACGGGTGCGGTCGTCGAACCAGGACATGGGACTCATGAGCGCGGACCTCGTTGCGGTCGCCGATGGGATGGGAGGACACGTCGGAGGTGAGATCGCGGCGCGAGTCGCGATCGACACGCTCCGGCGTAGCTTCGCCGAGGACCGCACCGCGCAGGGCCTCGTCGCCGCGACCATGCAGGCCAACCGGGCGGTGTTCGACCAGAGCGAACGGGAGCCCAACCTGCGCGGCATGGGGACGACGCTCACCGCCGCGGCGCTCGTACGAGCCGGCAAGGCAGAGCGCCTCGTGCTCTCCAACGTCGGCGACTCCCGCGCCTACCTCTTGCAGGACGGCCGGCTCGCCCAGCTCACCGAAGACCACAGCCTCGTCGAGGAGATGGTGCGCAACGGCGAGCTGAGCCCCGCCGAGGCGGCGGTGCACCCGCACCGGCACATCCTCACCCGCGCGCTCGGGATCGACCGCAGCGTCAATGTCGACTCCTGGGAGCTCGAGCCGACGACAGACGCCAGGCTGCTGCTGTGCAGCGACGGGCTGACCAACGAGTGCAGCGACGAGGAGATCGCGTCCGTGCTCACGTCGTCCCCCGATCCAGCAGACGCCGCGAAGAAGCTCGTTGCGCTGGCGCTCGACCACGGCGGCAGCGACAACGTGACCGTCGTCGTCGTCGACCTCGACAAGACGGCCCCCTCCCCGGCCGACATGGCCTCGTCGGGTCGGCGCTCGAAGACCAGCGGATCCGCCCCCTCGACGGGGACGGCTCGCGGGGTGACGGCAGCGAGCGCCGCGACAGCCGGCCTCACGGTGCCCATGCGCGCCCAGTCGGCCACTACGGCGCGCCGCGCGCAGCGCGACACCCGGACACGGCGCCAACCCGTCGTCGCGCCGGATCGCACGCCGAGACGCAGGGCCGACCGGGTGCTTTCGCTCCGGGTCATCGTCTTTGTCGTCCTCTTCGTCGGCGTGCTCGGCGGAGCTGCGGGCGCGGTCGGCTGGTACGTCAAGGCGTCGTACTTCGTCGGGATCGACCACGGCTACGTCGCGGTCTTCGAGGGGCGGCCAGGAGGCTTTCTCTGGTTCAAACCCGCGGTGCTCGACAAGACCACGTTGCCCGTGTCGAAGGTCTTCGCCCCCAACATCCCGCCGCTTCGCGCCGGTATGCTCGAGCGTTCATACGCCGCTGCCGAGGCGATCGTGTCGAATCTGACGAACGAGCACCACAGCCTCGCGCTTCCCACCGTCGACACTTCCGGCGCGCTCGGCGTGGTGGGCACGACGACGACTACGGTGCCGCCGACCACGACCACGACGAAGCCGCCGACGAAGGCGCCGGGCAAGAAAGCGAAGAAGACGTCCACCACAGCGAACACGGCCACGACGGGCTGAGATGGACAAGCGCATCCGCCTCGTCGCGGTCTTCTCGCTCCTCTGCTTCGGAGTGTTGTTCCTACAGCTCAACAATCTCCAGGTGCGCCAGGCCGGCGCGCTCCAGCACTCGGTCCACGAACCGAGCACCGTCACGACTTCGTGGAACCTGCCGCGCGGCGACATCATCACATCGGACGGCACGGTGCTCGCCTACTCGACCAAGAACACCGGTGGCACCGGTTACGTGCGCCACTACACAAATGGGCCCCTGTACGCCGACGTGACCGGCTACTACGACTGGGTGCAGCAGGCCGTCCAGTTCGGGATAGAGGACCAGTACAACAGCTACCTCGTCCAGCACGAGTCGTCGGTGCACAACCTCGGCGACCTGCTCACCCAGACCAAGGGCACCGACACCGTCGAGACCACGATCTCGGCCAAGGTCCAAGCCGCGGCCGCGGCCGCCCTCGCGCCCTATGCCAGCGGGGCCGTCGTCGCGATCGACCCGACAACCGGAGACGTTCTCGCGATGTATTCGAAGCCGGGCTACGACCCGAACCAGCTCTCTTCTGCTGACGGCACGGCGATCAACAAGTACTACGCCCAGTCGGTGAAAAGCGGCTCCGGACTCGTGTGGGCGCCGCTCAACAACGGCGTCACCTACAACCTCACGGCTCCCGGCTCGACGTTCAAGGTCATCACGACCGCGGCGATCCTCGACCACGATCCCTCGCTCGCGCTGGAGAACGTCAAGTACACCGCGGCGCTGAAGCTGCCGCAGACCAACTTGCAGCTCCACAACTTCGCCGGCGAGGTGTGCGGCGGCACGCTCGCGGTCAACCTCTGGAAGTCCTGCGACACCGCCTATGGCCAGTACGGGTTGCAGCTCGGCGGCACTAACCTCGCCGCCGAGGCCGACGCCTTCGGTATGGACAAGCAGCCGCCGATCGACCTGCCCTCGGCCGAGGTCTCCGTCTCGCAGTTCCCGGCGGCGTCGACGTTCCCGAGCAACCAGCCCAGCCTGGCGTACTCGGCGATCGGGCAGGAGAACGTCGCCGACACGGTCCTGCAGGACGCGCTTGTCGCCGCGGGAATCGCCAATGGAGGCAAGATCATGGCACCGCATCTCATGGCCCACGTCCTCAACGACCAGGGCCAGGTCGTCGCCAGCTACAAGCCGAGCGTCTGGCTGAACGCCACCTCGATCGCCACCGCCGACCAGGTGCGCCAGCTTATGCTCGGCGTCGTCACGAACGGCACCGCGGCGGGCGTGTTCCCGCCGAGCCTCGACGTGGCGGCCAAGACCGGTACCGCCGAGGTGGGGAACAACAACTGCTCATCGGACTGGATGATCGCCACCGGTCCGGCGGGCGCAGGTCAGGTGCCGAAAGTCGCCGTCGCCGCCGTCCTTCCCTACCAGCCCGGCCTGTCGTGCGACGGGACCGGCGCGCAGTACGCGGGGCCGATCGTCGCGAAGGTACTGGAGTCGGCAGTGGGGTACGCGGGATGACGGCGAGCTGCCGGCTGATCCCCGGACGTCGGCCCACCCGGGCCACGCCGCATAGGCTCGTCGCCGCATGACGACGACCCCCGCACCCGTCTACGGCGGCCGCTACGAGCTGCGCAACCAGATCGCGCGCGGGGGGACAGCACAGGTCTACCTGGCGCGCGACCTCCTTCTCGACCGCCCCGTGGCGCTCAAGGTCCTCTTCCCCGAGCTCTCCCTCGACCACTCCTTCGTGGAGCGCTTCCGTCGGGAGGCCCAAGCGGCCGCCAACCTCATGCACCCCAACATCGTCCAGGTCTTCGACTGGGGCGAGTCCGAGCGCACGTACTTCATCGTGATGGAGTACATCGACGGGGAGCCGCTCTCGTCGATCATCCGGACCCAGGCGCCGCTCGGAGGGCCGCAGGCCGCTTCGATCGCGTCGGACATCGCCAAGGCCCTCTCCTACGCGCACCGCCACGGCGTCGTCCACCGGGACGTCAAGCCGGGCAACGTGCTCATCACGGCCGACGGGCAGGTCAAGGTGACCGACTTCGGCATCGCACGGGCGATCGGCACCGACGAGCAGGTCACCCAGACGGGGCTCGTCATGGGGACGGCCACCTACTTCTCGCCCGAGCAGGCCCAAGGGCTCGCCGTCGACGCACGCAGCGACGTGTACGCGCTCGGCGTCGTGCTCTACGAGATGCTCACGGGACGCCCGCCGTTCACCGGCGAGACTCCCGTGGCCATCGCCTACCAGCACGTCCGCGAGCAGCCGCCCGCGCCTCGCACGCTCAATCCCGCGATCCCGGCCGCCCTCGAGGCCATAGTCCTCCAGGCGATGGCGAAGCTCCCCGCGGAGCGGTACGTGAGCGCGGACGAGATGAAGGCCGACCTCGATCGTTTCGTCCACGGACAGACGGTCCTGGCCACCCCTCCACGCGCGGGCAGCACGGGGCCGGTGACGACCGTCATTGCCTCGGCCGGCGGCGGCGCCCACGGTCCCGACACCTCAGTCGTGGACGCCGTGGACGGCGCAGGGCCGCCGCGCCGCGAGAGGAGCACGACGCCGTGGTGGGTCGCGAGCGGGTTGCTGCTCGTCGTCGCGATCGGGCTCGTCGCGTGGTTCGGCGGCAGGTCCCTCGGCTACTTCGGCGGCAAGTCCTCCTTCGTCGTCCCGACCGTTACCGGTGAGAGCGCACCTACCGCCGAGAGCACCCTTACCGGCAAGGGACTCCTGTACAAAGTCACGAGCGTCCAGCCGACCGGCACCGACATCGCGAAGGCCGGCAAGGTGAAGTCGCAGGCCCCCGCGCCGCCGAAGACCGTGACGAGCGGCTCGACCGTTCACCTCGTCGTATGGGGCACGCCTCCACCCGCAACCGTCCCGTCCGTGTTCGGTCAGCCGCTGCAGACTGCCGAGAACAACTTGAAACAAGCCGGGTTCGTCCCCGTGGTGAAGACCTTCACGGCGACCAACGTCAGCCAGCAGCAGGGCTCCATCTACCGCCAGAATCCTCGAGGCAGCGCCTCGGCGCCCAAGGGGTCGAGGGTCACGATCTACATGGCGTCGGGCAGCAAGCTCGTGAAAGTCCCCTCGGTGAGCGGGGACACGGTGGTCGCGGCGACGAGCGCGCTCACGAGGGCCGGCTTCAACGTGGTCGTGTCACCGACCCAGCAGCTGTCTGCGACCGTTCCTGCCACCGATGTCCTGAGCACGACGCCGGCCGCCGACAGTCAGCAGCCCCCGGGTCAAACGATCTCGCTCACCATCTCGAAGGGCTCCGTGAACGTGCCCAGCGTGATCGGCGACACGGTGTCCCAGGCTGAGGCCGCTGTGACCCAGGCAGGGCTCACCTATCGGACGGCGATCGACAACAGCGCGACACCCAGCCAGGTCGGCCTCGTCATGTCGACGAGCCCGAAGGCGGGAACGCCGGTGGCGGCCGGGTTCCAGGTCGTGCTCTTCGTAGGCGCCTCCAACGGCTCGACGTCGACATCCACGTCGACCTCGACCTCGACGACGACCACCACGTCCACGATTCCGGGCAGCTCGACGACGTCGTCGACGACACCCGGATCTCAGCAGAGCTCCAACTCGCCTCCGTCCTGAGCTGGCGCGCTGTCGGACAAAGCCCGTTGATCCTGACCGGGTTGCGGCGTAGCGTCTCTGTGGGTCCTCGGGGTGAATGACTCACCGAAGAGCCGGCATGAAGAGGGTGAGAGCCGGTCGCGCTGGATGGTGCTTGGCACCAGAGGTGTCGTTCCCTCCTTGTCTCCCCCGAGGGCCCACTGTCGCGGTGCGATCCTCCAGCCGTCGGCGACGGTGAGCCCGAGCACCGCTCGTGCTTCTTCGACGAGGCCCCGGGAGAACTCCGCGGCACCGAACATCTGGCACTTGGGATCCGAGCATCTGGCACTTGGGATCAGCTTCTCCCTACGGTGGAATTCTTGTCCCTCCCGAGTCAGATCGCGAGCCACCCTCAAGGGCGATGCGTCCAACACGGCCCTGGGCGGGCGGTCGATGTGGGCCGGGTCGCCCCCGCGTCGTCGTGCCCCGGGCGGCGACGCCGCTCTAGCGGCGCGGGACCGCGAGGCGCAGGAAGTTGCCGAGCAGATGGTGACCGACCCGCGTGAGGATGGACTCGGGGTGGAACTGCACGCCCTCGATCGCCAGCTCCCGGTGTCGCAGCCCCATGACGAGCCCGTCGGCGGTGTGCGCCGTCACCTCGAGGACCGACGGCACCGACGCGGCGTCGACGATGAGCGAGTGGTAGCGCGTCGCCTCGAAGGGGTCGGGGAGACCCCCGAGCACTCCGGCCCCGCCGTGGTGGATGAGCGACGTCTTGCCGTGCATGAGCTCGGGAGCGCGGACGACGGTGGCGCCGAAGACCTCGCCGATGCACTGATGGCCGAGGCACACGCCGAGGACGGGAAGCCCTTCGGCACCTAGCTCCGAGATCGCGGCCGACGAGACGCCCGCGTCGCTCGGTCGGCCCGGTCCCGGCGACACGAGCAGCGCATCCGGTTCGAGCGCCCGCAGCCCGTCGACGTCCGTCTCGTCGTTGCGTACCACGATCGGATCGGCTCCGAGCTCGCCTAGGTATTGGACGAGGTTGTAGACGAAGCTGTCGTAGTTGTCGATCACGACGACGCGGGTGGCCACGACGCGAGCGTACCGTTCGCCGCAGGTATCCTCGGGGGCCATGGCCGCAAAGGCGAGATCGTCGAGGTCCGTGAAGTCGAAGAGGTCGACGCCGCGCGAGCGCCTCGGCGCCGACGACGCGACCAAGACCCCGAGCAGGTCGAGGGGTGCCGGGGCGGCCAAGGCGCACGGGCGGGCGACGCCGGCCCAGAAGGATCGCCGCCCGAGCGGCCGCTACACGCCACCCATCCCGAAGAGCGTCAAGCGCAGCCCCCGGTGGTATCCCTGGGTGCTGCTCTCGCTGCTCCTCATCGGGGTCCTCTGCATCATCCTCGACTACATCCAAGTCCTTCCCGCCAGCCCGACCAACTGGTACGTGGTCGCGGGCCTCGTCGCCATCCTCCTCGCGGCCCTGATGGCCACCAGCTACCGCTGAGAATGAACGCAATGTCTCCAGGTCGCGACCTGCCTGGGCCCGGACGCGGTAGATGATGGCCGGAAGGTTACGCAGCGACGACCTGGGGTATACGCGCCTTCCGCTCCACTAGCTGCGGGTACCACAGGGGTGTAAGTAACCCCCAGGGTCATCCACAGCTGTGGATGACCGTTGGCCCGCCTGGTCGAGGGTCTCAGGACGCCGCGGCGCGACGTTCGAGCACCCCGGAGAGGTTCGCCTGGCGCGCCTCGAGCAAGTCCTCGAGCGCGA
This sequence comes from Acidimicrobiaceae bacterium, assembly GCA_025464005.1. Taxonomy (GTDB): domain Bacteria; phylum Actinomycetota; class Acidimicrobiia; order Acidimicrobiales; family Bog-793; genus RYN-46. The sequence goes on from JAODBO010000082.1 coordinate 72,043, forward strand.
GATCGACGAGGCCCTCCACTACCAACCGATCGCCTCCGACCGAGCCGATCACCGACGCTTCGACGCCCGCAGCGAACGCCGACCTCACAAGCTCGGGCGCTCGTGAGGTCGCCACGAGGACCCTCGAGGGGGACTCGGAGAACAGCTCGAGGTGCGACGACACGCCGCGGAGCATGCAGCCGATCCCGGCCGCCACCGCGCACTCGGCGAGCGCCACGGCGAGGCCCCCGTCGGAGACGTCGTGGATGCCAGAGACGAGGCCGGGCGCCTCGGGCTCTCCCCCGGCCTCCGCGGCGACGAGCCAGGCGACGAGCTCGACCAGCCGAGCGTGCTCCGAAAGATCGAGCGGTGCCAGCTCGCCGTCGACGTGGTGTCGCACCGACCGAGCCCACCGAGAGCCCCCGAGCACCGGCACCGTCCGACCGAGCATGACGATCTCGTCCCCGTCGACCCAGCCGATAGCGGGTGGGCGTCGGTCGAGGCGGTCAAGCAGCCCCACGACGGCCACCACCGGCGTCGGGTCGATGTCGACGCCCTCCGAGGCGTTGTAGAGCGAGACGTTGCCGCCGACGACGGGGATGCCGAGCGCGGTGCATGCCTCGGCCATCCCGTCGATCGCCTCCGAGAGCTGCCACATCACCTCGGGGTGCTCCGGGTTGCCGAAGTTGAGGCAGTTCACGAGGGCGATCGGCGTCCCTCCGGCGCACGCGACGTTGAGGGCGGACTCGGCGACGGTCGCCGCCGTGCCGAGGCGAGGATCGATCCGGCACCAGCCGGGGTTGGCATCCGCGCTCAGCGCGAGCGCCTTGCCCGTCCACTCGATCCCTGGCGCGGCGCACTTGATGAGCGCGGCATCCGCGGCACCGGGCGCGAACACGGTATTGAGGAAGAGCTGGTGGTCGTATTGGCCATAGATCCAGGACGGGTCGACGAGCAGCTCGAGCAGATCGGCGCCGCAGTCCGCCGGCGCGGCCAAGAGGCCCGGGTCGAAGGCGCGCCGCTCGGCGAGGTCGGTCGGGGCCGCGATCGGCCGGCGATAGCGCGGGGCGTCATCCGCGAGGGATGCCGCGGGCACCTCGGCGAGCACCTCGCCGTCGAAGCCGTCCCGGATGCGCAATCTGCCGACACCGTCCTCGTCTCGCTCCCGGACGCGCCCGACAACAGTGGCTCGCACCTCCCAGCGGTCACAGACCGCCTGGACCCGCGCCAGCGCCTCCGGGGTGACGATCGCGAGCATCCGCTCCTGACTCTCGCTCGTCATCACCTCGACGGCGCTCATGCCGGGCTCCCGGCGTGCGACGGCCGTCACGTCGACGTCCATGCCGAGCCCGCCGCGAGCCGCGGTCTCGCTCGTGGCGCAGGCGAGACCCGCCCCGCCGAGGTCCTGTATCCCGACGACGAGGTGCTCGTCGAGCAGCTGTAGGCAGGCCTCGATGAGCCGCTTCTCCTCATATGGATCGCCGACCTGGACGCTCGGGCGCTTGGCCGCCTCGGAGCCCGAGCCAGCCTCACCGAAGGCCGCTGAGGCCAGCACGCTGACGCCGCCGATCCCGTCCCGGCCGGTGCGCGATCCGAGCAGGACGGCCAAGTTGCCCACCCCCGTGGCCCGCCCGAGCACGAGGTGGTCGGCGTGCATGAGACCCAGGCAGAAGACGTTCACGAGGGGGTTGCCCTTGTAAGTCGGGTCGAGCGTGATCTGACCACCAACTGTGGGCACGCCGACGGAGTTGCCGTAACCGGAGATCCCACGAACCACACCGTCGAGGATGTACCGGCTTCGGGCGTCGTCGAGCGAACCAATGAAGAGGGGGTCCATGAGTGCTATGGGCCGGGCGCCCATGGTGAAGATGTCCCGGAGGATGCCGCCGACGCCCGTGGCCGCTCCCTGGTAAGGCTCGATCGCCGAGGGGTGATTGTGGCTCTCGATACGGACCGCTACTGCGATGCCGTCGCCCACGTCGACCACCCCGGCGTTCTCGCCCGGACCGACGATCACTCGCCTGCCTTCGGTGGGAAGTCGCCCGAGGTGGACACGCGAGGACTTGTAGGAGCAGTGCTCGCTCCACATGACCGAGTACATCGCCAGCTCCACGTCGGTCGGAGGGCGGCCGAGCACACCGACGATCTCTCCGTACTCGTCATCGGTGAGGCCGAGTGAACGGTGCGTTCCGTCTGGTGGAATTCTACGTATCGTCACTTTGCTATCCCTCGGGCTCGATCGATTTTTCTCATCCAACTGCTGCCAAGCCACATACCGCTTTGCAACGCGAGCTCATTGGCGTCATAGTGGTGGCATGGCAACTACACGAAAGCGTTCGGGCATGACGACCGAGCACAAGGCTGCACTTGCGTCCGGCCGGGCACAGGGACTTGCCGTTCGCCGGTATCTCGAAGCACTCGAGCGGAACCGTCCCCGCCGCGGGCGACGGCCTTCGGCCGACTCGCTGCAAAAGCAGCTCACCGAGATCGAAGATCGACTGCGAGACGCCGATCCCTTGAAGCGCCTCCATCTCGTCCAGCAGCGCAAGGTCGTCGAGATCCGCCTCGCGAACGGCGAAGGCGGCGAGGACATCTCCGAGCTCGAGGAGGGCTTCGTCGAGGCCGCCGCCGAGTACGGGGCGCGAAAGGGCATCGACTACTCGACCTGGCGTGAGATCGGCGTACCGGCCGAGGTCCTCCGCCGTGCCGGCGTGCAAAGGGGTTCCTCCTCCTAGCTGGTCGTGACGGCGACGGATCCGAGGAGGGCTCCGAAGAGGATCTGGCCGTCCGCGGAGCCGATGAGCGCGCTGCTGGCGCGTTCCGGGTGCGGCATGAGCCCGACGACGTTGCCGGCGGCGTTGGCGACACCGGCAATCGAGCGCACCGATCCGTTGGGATTCTCGTCGTAGCGCAGCACGACCTGGCCTGCTTCCTCCATCGAAGCCAGCGTCGCCGCATCGCAGGTGTAGTTGCCCTCGCCGTGGTTGATCGGCAGGGCGAGGCGCGTGCCCACGGGCACTCCTGCGGTGAGGACGGATGAGGACGACGCGACGGTGCACGCAGCGGTCCTGCAGACGAAGCGGAGACCGCTGTTGCGCCGGAGGGCGCCGGGCAGCATCCCGGCCTCGGTGAGGACCTGAAAGCCGTTGCATATCCCGACGACCGGACCACCCAGAAGTGCAAATGCTCGAACCGCGTCCATGATCGGCGAGAAGCGGGCGATCGCCCCGGGGCGGAGGTAGTCGCCATGGGCGAATCCCCCCGGCAGCACGACGGCGTCGGCGTCGCCGAGCGAGTCGTCCCCGTGCCAAACGACTCGAGCCGCGGCCCCGAGCGTCCCGAGGGCGCGCACGACGTCGTGCTCACAGTTCGACCCTGGAAAGCAGACGACCGCGACCGTTGCGCTCACGCGCTTCTCCCGACGGCCGGCTCGTCGGATGCGTCCGCCCCGAGGGGCTCCACCCAGACATCGGCCTGCTCGATCACCGGGTTGGCGAGGAGCCGGCTGCACATCTGATCGGCGGTCGCCCGAGCGGCGCTCTCGCTGTCGGCTTCGAGCACGAAGCGGAAGAGCTTGCCCATGTGCACCGCCTCGACTCCGCGGAAGCCGAGCGCGGGCAGCGCGCGCTCGATCGTCTGACCCTCCGGGTCGGCGATGCCCTCGAGGGATCGCACCTCGACGCGCACGGCGAACCTCACGCCCGACCCTCGCCCTTCGCGCCGTGGGTCGTGGCGACCCCCCACCAGTCGGCGAATGCGAGACCGGATATCTGCTCGTAGGCCGCGACATAGCGCTCCCGCGTGGCTTGCAGCACTTCGGCGGGGACCGGCGGCGGAGCGGACTCCTTATCCCACCCCGTGCCCTCGGCCCAGTCGCGCACCGGCTGCTTGTCGAATGAAGGCGGGGCGGCGCCGGGCTTCCACTCGTCCGCCGGCCAAAACCTCGACGAGTCGGGGGTGAGGATCTCGTCACAGATGGCGAGCTCGCCGTCGATGATCCCGAGCTCGAACTTCGTGTCCGCTATCACGATCCCCCGCTCGAGCGCTCGGGCCGCCCCCCGGCTGTACGCGGCGAGCGACACCTCACGGGCGCGTGCGGCGAGGTTGCGACCGACGAGCTCCTCGGCTTGCTCGAACGAGATGTTGACGTCGTGGCCCTCGACCGCCTTGGTCGAGGGCGTGAAGACCGGCTCGGGAAGTCGTGAGGACTCTTCGAGGCCTTCGGGCAGCACCGTGCCGTGCATCGTGCCCGCGCTGCGGTACTCCTTCCAAGCCGAGCCGGTGATGTAGCCACGGACGATGCACTCGATAGGCAGCATCTCGGCACGGCGGACGAGCATGGCTCGCCCGGCGACGTCGGCGATCTGCGAGGCGATCGCCGGAAAGCTCGCCGGGTCGGTCGCGACGAGATGGGTCGGCGCGATCCCCGCCAGCTCCCCTGCCCAGAACGCCGTCATAGCCGTGAGCACGCGCCCCTTGTCGGACACGGGCTCGCTGAAGACCCGGTCGAAGGCGGAGATGCGGTCCGAGGCGACCATAAGCAAGAGCCCGTCGCCTACGTCGTAGACGTCTCGGACCTTGCCGGAGTAGGTGGGTGCGACGGTCACGTCTGGACCTCCTCGAGTGCGTCGATAGTGCGGTGAGCATGGCGCAGTGCGCGGGCCAAGTCGAACGCCTCGTCGAGCGTCGGTGCGACACGATGTGCGCCGAGCGCGGCGACGAGATCGGGATCGGCCTCGAGCACCTCGCGAAACGGTCGCCGTTGCTCGTAGGACGTGCGAGCCGCGCGCTGCACGATGCGGTACGCGGCGTCGCGCGTAGCGCCGGCGGCGACGAGCGCGAGCAGCACGGGCTGAGAGAACACGAGGCCGAGCGAGCCCACGAGCAGGTTCTCCAGCATGCGGTCCTCCCGCACGACGAGATTGTCGATCAGCCGGGTCATCCTGCGCAGGCAGTAGTAGGCGAGCAGGTTCGCGTCGGGCAGTACGATCCGCTCGACCGAGCTGTGCGAGATGTCGCGCTCGTGCCAGAGGGCGATGTCCTCGAGACCGGCGACGAGATAGCCCCGAAGGACACGCGCCATCCCGACGAGACGCTCGCTCGTGATCGGGTTGCGCTTGTGCGGCATCGCGGAGGAGCCCTTCTGCCCGGCACCGAAGGCCTCCTCGGTCTCGGCCACCTCGCTGCGCTGCAAGTGGCGCAGCTCTGTGGCGAGCCCCTCGATCGTGGCGCCGACCGAAGCGCACGCGTAGAGGAGCTCGGCATGGCGGTCCCTCGCGATGACCTGGGTCGCCGGGACCGGGCGAAGGCCGAGCGCCGCGCAGACGTGCTCCTCGACGGCCGGATCGATGTTGGAATAGGTGCCCACCGCACCGGAGAGCTTGCCGACCGCGATCGCCGTGCGGGCACGTCGAAGCCGATCGCGGTCCCGGTCCGCTTGGAGGCAGAAGAGCGCGAGCTTGACGCCGAACGTCGTCGGCTCGGCGTGCATGCCGTGCGTGCGGCCGAGCATCGGAAGCTCCGCGTAGCGCAGCGCACTGCGCTTCAGCGCCGCGACGAGCTCGCCCGAGGCTTCGATCAGCAGATCGGCGGCTGCCACGAGCGTCGCGGACAGCGCGGTGTCCACGACGTCGGACGAGGTGAGCCCGTGATGGACCCAGGACCCCTCGGGGGCGCCGATGGACTCCTGGACGACGTCGACGAACGCGGCGACGTCGTGATCGGTTACCGCTTCGCGCTCGGCCACGGCGGCGACGAGCGCGGCGTCGGCCTTCGGTGCTCGGCTACGCACCGCAGCCGCGTGCTCGGGCGGGACGACGCCGAGCTTCGACCACGCCTCGACGGCGAGAAGCTCGACCTCCAACCACAGCCCGAGGCGTGCCTCGTCGGTGAACAGCGCGGCCATCTCGGGCAGCGAGTACCGGGGGATCATCTGCCGGGAACCTCCGTGCGAAAAGCGCCGCGGCTGGCGGCCGGGGCAGCGGCGATGTCACGCCGGAACTGCATTCCGTCGAAATGCAAACAGTCGACCGCCGCATACGCGCGTGCGCGGGCGTCGTCGGTCGTCGGTCCGAGCGCCGTCACGGCGAGCACGCGCCCACCCGAGACGCGCACCGTGCCATCGGCGTCGAGCCGGGTGCCGGCGTGAAATATCGTCACGCCCCCGACCGTACCGGCTCGGTCGAGCCCCTCGATGA